>PAHD01000010.1 GCA_002704685.1 Fidelibacterota bacterium | reverse complement strand
GAAGAACCACCGCATACACCTGCACAATCTTCTACAGATGTACCATCACATACACCTGCACAATCATAAACACCACTTGCGCAATCATCACCACCATCATCTGCTGAAGCATTACCAACAGTTAACTGTTCTGGAGCTACAACATTACCTAAAACCATATCTGATACAAAATCATACTGTTCATCAATATCATATACGGTATCTGTTTCCGAATCATAAAATTTAAATGTAATGGTCTCACCAGATGCCTCATTACTATAAATTAGTAGAAGAAAAGCATAACCTCCTCCAAGTGGTGGAGGGACAGAGCTAGCTGTAACATATCCTCTTTGCTCCCCATCTACAAAAGCTGCTAATGCATCTCCATCTGAGCCAATTTCAAGACCATTCAAGTATGCTCTTGAAGTTATAGAACCACTATTTTGATATATATTTATATCATCAAATAATCCATCAGCATTTGAATCCCAATCAACAGGTGGATCAGCTAACAGAAAACTTGTAAAAAATAAAGTAAAAAAAATTGTTCTTGGTAACATAAAATATTTCATAAAAAGCATCTCCTTTTTTGCCTTTTTAATTATAATAATAAATAGAGGGACAGGCAAATATAATAAAGTAAAATTATGTAACGCAAACTATATAATAATAATTGAAAAATAATTTACTTTAAAATTGGCCAATAAATTGGAATGTAATAGCTGGCAATTAACCAAAAGATAATCGTTAGAGGTAATCCAACAAGTAAAAAGTCTTTAAACTTGTATTGACCTGGACCAAAAACCATAAGATTTGTCTGATAACCTATAGGAGTCATAAAACTAGCAGAAGCACCAAAACATATTGCCATTAAAAATGCTCTGGTAGGATCAATTAAAAGTTCTGGATTTGATATTTGGAAATGATCAGATAATAAAATTGCTAATGGAGATAAAATTATTGCAACAGCTGCATTCGAAATAAATGCAGAAGTGATGAAGGTTATAAAATATAATATTGAGATAACATATTTAATCTTTAAAATTGGTTCAAGATTCATACTATTTACATAATTTAAAATAAAATCACTTAGATAGTTCGCTGCACCAGTATTTTCCATAGCAGTTCCAATTGGAATCAATAAAGCAATAAGAAAAATAACGGGCCAATTAATTGCCTCATACACATCTGTCATAGAAATTGATTTTAAAACAAGTAAAAGTATAGCAGCTAATATTGCACCTTCAGTTATTGAAATAATCTGGAAAGATGCTAAGAACATAACAACTGGTAATAATAAAATAGAAAGCCACCAATATCTTTCATATCTCAAATGAATATCTAGCTCTTCCAAAATTATTAGCTCATTTTTTTCTCTTATAGATTCAATTTTATCCTTAGGAATCATTATAAGTAAAGTATCAGAAAAACGAAGTTTTATGTGGGCTACTTTATCTCGCAATAATTCTGACTGTCTACTAATTGCAAGCACAAATGAACTGTACATTTCTCTATAATTGAGTTGACTTAAAGTTTTTCCTATTATTGATGAATTCTGTGGAACTAGACCTTCAACAAGAACATGATTATTACCAGTTAATTGATTTTGAGATAACTTTATATCTGAAAGTAGCAATAACCCTAAATCTTTTTTAAAATTTAAAATATCTTTTACATTAATTTGAATAAGCAACACATCATCTTCTCTAATAATTGTATCATTAAGAGCAATAGTTAAATCTATTTTATTTCTTATAATTTTCACAATATCAAATTCATATTTATCTTTTACCTTAAAATCAGAAATAGATTTTCCAATTAAATTTGAATCTGGCTCTATTTTAAATTCTGTTAAATAAGTACTCATATGATATTTTTGAGTTAAGGATGAAGTAATAGCTCTTGATGGTAAAATCCATTTTGCAATAAATAGATTATAAAAAATTCCAACAAAACAAAAAATTGCACCTAACTTCGTAAACTCAAACATTTTGAAAGGCTCTATAGATGAATTGTTTTCAATAAAGGAGTTAACTATCAAGTTTGTTGAAGTTCCAATCAACGTCAACGTTCCTCCAAAAATAGCTGCATATGATAATGGAAGTAAAATTTTTGTAGGACTAATATGAAATTTTTGACATAACTTTAAAGCTAAAGGTATAAAAATTGCAACTGCTGCAGTATTATTAAGAAAACCTGAAATAATAGCAGTCGTTACAAAAAATATTGAAAATGTCAGCCACTTATTATTTCCTCCAAATTTATAGAGGTAATCAGATAAAACTTCGAGGAAACCGGTCTTTACTAACGCTTTACTTATTATAAAAATTGCACCAATAGTTATAACAGCCTTATTGCTGAAACCTGCTATTGCTTCATCAATATTTATAATATTACAAATCAATAATAGACCAACAGTTCCCAGCGCTGTTACTTCCATTGGAACTATTTCAAAAATGAACGAGATAATCATTAAAGAAATGATAATCAAGAACTGCAAAAGTTTTGGATCTAATTCAAGCATATTGACCTTATTAATTAATTTAATGAAATTTTCATTAAATAATTAAGGTCTTTATTTATTTAGATTAATTGCAAATAGTATTTATAAGTGCAAAACATACTTCATATGGGTCCATATTTGCTGATGGTCTTCTATCTTCCAAATATCCACAACCATCATTAGCTGTACCCATAGGTATTCTTATTGAAGCCCCTCGGTCACTTACACCATACCTAAAATCTTTAATACTGCATGTTTCATGAAGACCTGTTAATCTTTCTTCATTACTAGAACCATAAACTGCAATATGCTCTTCATGCTTTTTTGATAATTTTTCACAAGCTGCCTCAATTACTTTTAGTCCACCTTTTTCTCTCATGGATTTTGTACTGAAATTAGTATGAGCACCAGCACCATTCCAATCACCCTTCATCGGCTTAGGTTCTATTGAAACAACTACACCCCAGTCTTCGGATACTCTTCTTAACAACCATCTAGCTATCCACAATTGATCAGATACATCAAGGGGTCCTAAAGGACCTACCTGGTACTCCCATTGAGCAGGCATTACTTCTGCATTTATACCAGATAATGAAAGTCCTGCTCTTAAACAAACTTCAAGATGTTCTTCAACAATATCTCTTCCATAAACTTGCTCGGAACCTACGCCACAGTAATACTTTCCTTGAGGAGCAGGATATCCATTTTCTGGCCAACCGTATGGTTTACCATCTAAATCTAAAAATGTATATTCTTGCTCAATACCAAACCAGCATTCTTCAGATGCAAATTTTTCTGATAGCTCTCTTAAGTGTGCTCTATGATTACTTTTGTGAACAGTTCCATCTGCATTAAAAACCTCACACATAACTAATATATTATTTCCACCTCTAATTGGATCTTTAAAAATAGATACAGGCCTTAATAAGCAATCGCTATCATTTCCATCTGCTTGTAATGTACTTGAACCATCAAAACCCCAATCTGGTAATTCTTTCACATCAGCTACAGGACCATTTAAAATTTTTGTTTTACTTCTTAAGTTCTGCGTAGGATGGTATCCATCTATCCATATATATTCAGCTTTTACTAAATCCATTTACTTCCTCCTTTTATTTATAAGATGATAATATTATCTGCGTTTCAGTTCTTCTAACTCCAGGCCATTGTTGAATTTTTCTTAATAATTTTTCTAATGAATCTGTATTTTCAACATTAACTAAAAGTACATGAGAACCGTTTCCTGTAGTTGTAAAACATTTTTCAATAAATTTCTCTTTTACAGCTTTACTAACCAAATCACTGTATTGCGCTGAAGATTCTGAGATTATAGTTATAATGGCAGATACATCATAGCCAACTTTCTTATTATTAATTATTGCTCTGTAACTTTCAATTACTCCTGTTTCCTGTAATTTTTTTATTCTATCAATAACAGTTGGAACAGATACTCCTATTTTCTCAGATATACTAGAAGCAGGTTCTCTTCCAGAAACTTTTAATATATCTATTATTTTTTTATCTGTTTTATCAAGCACAATTATATTAGGTGATTATTTAATAATTTAAAAAAAAATATTATTTATCTGCAAATAATATAAATATTTTTTATTTTTATTTAAATTATTTAAATTAAATATGATTTATAATTAAATATAAAAATAATCAATGGAAATAATAATATATCATAATCCTCGCTGAAAAAAATCTAGAGAATCCGTGAAGATTCTAGAAAAAGAAAAAGTTTCATTTAGAATAATCGAGTATTTAAAAAATAAAATTAGCAGAACAGAGATAGATAATATTTTAAATATTTTAGATATTAGTATTGAAGACCTTTTAAGAAAAAATGAATTAGAATTCAAATCAATAAGCGATGATGATAAAAAAAATAAAAATAAACTAATAGAATTAATTCTAAATCATCCAAAAGTTATGCAACGACCAGTCATAATTAATGATAAAAAAGGAGTCATTGGACGACCTCCTGAAAATATATATAAAATATTATAAATCTATTATTGTGTTAACAATTGATATTACATCAACAATATTTACTGTTCCATCACTATTTATATCGGCGGCACAAAGCTGAGCATCAGATGGATTTAGCGAACCAATGATGATATTTACAACAGCAATAACATCAACAATATTTATTACACCATCTAGATTAAGATCCATTTGCAAACATAAGCTACTTTCATAGCCAGTTGTAAATTTTATAGCTAAATCTTCGATTAAAGTATTAGGAGAATCTGCCCATGAAGAGCCTAGTCCTTTTTGATTACTAAATAGATACTGAATACCATCATTTTGATTGGGAGATTCTATACCAATAGTAGAATAATTACCATTAGCATCAATATCATAAATTTCTTTATACTGAAATATTATTTCTCCATCTCCAGTTAAAGTTGGATAGTATTCTGGATCTAGCAAGATAACTTGAAAAGATTCTTTAATGCAATTTGGACAATTTTGATCATCTTCTCCATTTGAAACATTGTCCCATTCAATAATCATCCTATTATTTTGCATATCATAGAAGTAATATACATTGAATGGCTCTGTTCCATCATTATCATCTAAATCATCCATAAATGGAGCAATCATTGATGATGGACCCATTGGATTAGGTATGGAAAAATTCCAGAAATAATCAATATATGTTTCTTCCAAAGAAATCCAACCATTTGAACATACAGTTAGGTTATCTCCTTGTTGATATTCAATACCATAATATTTAAAATCAAAAGGTAATTGAACTGATGTTAAAGTATCATCTTGAAGTAATAAATTTTCAGCATCTTCAATTTCGTTAAGCTCAATCCAATCATAAAGGGGGAAACCTTCAAAATTGGTATCATTACTATCAATAGCTCTATAACCATAATCACATCTTGGAGATGGAAAATAATCGTAATACAATAAATCATTATCACTTACAATTATATCGTATAAATTAGAAGTTAAACTAAAATTGGAATTTGAAAAAATCGGATTAAAAGATATCCTATCACCAACAACATAACTATCAGAAATTAAGATTGAATAATCACTGAAAACATTAGAACTATTTTCAGAGATTTCAATATTATTAATTTGAAGGGTATTATCTCCAACATTAATTAATAAATCAACAAGCCCTATATTAAATTCGTTAGGATTATTTATTTCTATATTAAAATTATAGAATTCACCAGATACTGCATAAGCATCTCCATTTATATTAACTTCTAAGCTCGCTGTAATAGTTTCAGTATATGACTCTCCGTCATCAGAGAGATAATTGAAATTAATAGCTTTTTGAAGAAATTGCGATTTATTTAAATATAACTCAAGAGATGAAGATTCATTTAAATCAAAATCTATAATTAATAGTCCATTAGAATCAGACACTCCTCTAAATATTGAATTACTATCATCCTTAAATGGCTCTCCATTTTTAAATAAAACACCAACCAAATCACTAATAGGACTTCCATTTTCATCATAAACATAAGTTACTAAGTGTGACGATAGTAAACCTTCATCAGCAACTCCATCATCATTTAAATCTAAATCTGATAGTATATTATCAGGTTTTTTCAAAGTTACTGGTAAACTCGGATCTCCAATAACACTATAAACATGATGATAAAAAACGTCTATAATAGTTCCTTCAACTTCTAATCCTGAGAATTCGCTAATTAGAGACTGCTTACCTAAATGCAAAGCTGGACCAATCTCTGGAGTTGCACCACTTAATAAACCATCCCACATAACTCCACACATTACATTATTAAACCTTGTATCAGTATCTAGGTCAGATGGACCAACCATCGCGACAGCACCTTTAGGTGAATTAATACTTCCTGCTGTTATTAATACTTCACCAAAACACTTATCTAGACCAGTTCCACTGTAATCATTACCAAAATCACCTGTATTACATACAAAGCTCATCACTACTGGTAACCTCCATTGATTATCAAGTGATAAAACCTCTTCACGATGAAAATATGGTTTATGCCAGCCATTAGCATCGCCCCATCCTCGATAATTAATTATTCCAACACCTTGATTCCACTTATCTTCTATTAGCGGATTATAAGTTGCTGTTTGATAATTATATTGATGAAAAAAAGCAGTATCTATTTGAGAATAACCAAATTCATTTAATTCATCTTGAAGCCATAATGAAGTCCAAACTGGAGTAACAGGCCACTCACCTGGACTCACTTCAAGACCGTCTGCAGTCTTGTAATTACCTGCAACAAGCATAGCATTATTATAAAAATCTAAATCATCTCCAGATAATAATAAATTTTCGTTGGTAATATATTGAATACTTCTACTTTTAATATTTAAAAACTCAGGAATTGTTCTTATTGGCCATCTTCCAATGAAAAATTTAGGTTCATATGGATTTTCAGTAAATGTATATGGATAATCTGTAACATCTATTTCTTGCTCGTTATAAGAATTTATAGTAAAAGTTGGTATTTCATATTGACCATTAACATCTCCAACTAATAACACATATTCTAACATACCATTAGAGCTTTCGTTATATTGTATAAGATATTCTTTTAACTGTTCAGCTGATGTAAAACCTTCTTGATCTAAACTTATAACTTTAACATTAAATCCTTGAGAATTTTTAAACTTTACAAAGTCACCACCTAAACTAGGATTTGGATTTGTAAGATATGTTTCAAGCTGTGATGAGGCAAGGACTATAATATAATCACCTCTTCCATAAAAATCATCATTTAAACCATAATCAAATGCCTTAAATGAAATAGGACCAGAACATAAAAAACAAAACAAAACATAAAAAATATTTTTTTTCATAATTAATTCTCTAAAATAATTTCAACAACACTTACCAAATCAAATATATTTACAATATTATCATTATTTATATCAGCTAAACAGTTTATAAATTGAATATTATCGCCGTCTAAAATAAAATCTACTATCATAATAATGTCCGATATATTCAATTCACCTGAACCATCAATATCACCTTTATCACCTCTACATTCATACAATAATTCCAAGTTATGAAAATTAAAACCTCTATAATTAACGCTACTATCTGTACTCAAAACAATTTCTAAATATTTTCTATCATCTACTATTTTAAAAGGAATATTAATTTCATACCAATCGTAATTATGATTTGATATTTCTTTTAAAATTAAATAAGAATCTGAATTTAATGATGATAATCTAAAAACTAGAGAATCATTATCCCACTCTAATTCGTTTTTCAAATTAACTTTTAAAACATAATCGACATTATCAATGTAGGATAAATCTTGATTCAGTCTAATAGATTTATTTTCATTATATCTGTAAAAATCTGAGGCTTGACTTTTTAATTGATTATTTTCAAAAGAAAAACCATTATTATTAATCCAATTTGAATCATCTTCAAAAGAATCGNAAACAAGAACTCCTTTGTTTTGCATATTAATATCTAAAACTAAATCTTGATTATGANTAATGTTAATGAAATATGGTAAATAATCTTCTGATTCAATAAAGATTTGATAATCTCCNNNTGGTAATTGATTTTCNCCTAAAAGATTTAATTCAAATTCNNTTTCTTGATATGTAACTAGACCGCTAAAATTTTCAAGACTTTCTAGATTTAAAAAATTAAAACTGAGATTATAAACTGGTAGCTCATTTAATATAATATCCAATTCCGTAACTGAACTACTTGATGGACTAATAGAAGAAGTAAACGTTTCATAGCCAAAAGCTGAAACTACTAAAGTGTACAAACCTTCCCTTAAAATTCTTCTAAATCTACCAAATTGATCTGTCATTCTAGGCTTAAGAATAGAGCCATGATTTTCTAAAATTTTAACCTCTGCATTTAAAGGAATTCCATTTACATCTTTTACTAAACCTGAAACTTGATAAATATCAGGTCCATCTTGAATAGAAGTNCCAGCACCTTTTTTTAATAGATATAAAAGTCCTTGCATATTTCTACCAATGGTGTCCTCAATAATATTTAGTTCATCAGACTGAATATCACTAGTTCCTACTTCAATTAAATACTGAATACATCCAGTATTTGCATAAAGCCAATCATGAGCATTACCTCTCATGCTTTTGCTATTTGTAGGATAATAATAACTTTGACCATCTTGTGTAGGAATTCTTTGAGCAATTTCTATACCAAGNTCAGATATTACATCTATATCNGGAGCACTTTTTTCATTTTCCCATATCCATGGATATATTACTTTTTCTGCAACACAGCCTGAACGAGAACTATGATAAGCTATAGATAATAAAAAATTATTTGATAAAGTAAAATCTCGAATAGCTTGAATTTCAGNTTCTGAAAAAGGAGCTGGACCTCTNNAATAATCATAGTTAGANAGATACGATGGNTTAGAGCTACAACCNGTATCAAGCTGGTTAAATTCATCTCCATANACCCAGTTTAAATCGTAATTTCTATTTAAATCTACTCCATCAATATCATCTCCAANTCCAAGAACGAAATCAAAAANTCCATTCATATTAGCATCATACTTGTTTTTTCTAAAAGACTCATCTTGCTGCCAAACATTATTAATATCATAATACCCATGTACTACCTCNAGTCCCTCTGGATTATGGGTAGGTACAACCCANACCTCAGAATTTGACATNATTGAAAATATAGATTGTAAATAGATAGAATTTTCAGAATTAAAAGGATCTAAAAACCATTCAATCAATTCAATGGCAATTTCTAATCCATAAATTTCNTCAGCATGNCATTGACCTAANATTAGCGTCTTAGGTTCATCTTCATCAATNTTAGCATTAAAAGAAAGTTTTACTGCCCAAATAGGCAAATTATCGACTCCTGAATAACCAATAATTTCCTGATGATAAACAACTCCCTCATTTTGAATTTGGGGGAAAGGATCTGAGTTTGAACCAAATAATTGATTCCACTCATTTAGCTTTTCTTCAAGCTCATTATATGTTGTATAACGTTCTGAAAGAGAACTTTGTAAAAAAGCAAAATTAATTATTAGAAAAATTGATAGTAAATACTTCATTATCTTATACAAATATTATGATAATATTAGATTTATTAAACTAATTATATCAGTTACATTTATAATGCTATCACCATTTAAATCTGCTGAGCAAAAGCTACTACCTTCAAGATTTGTATTCCCTATGATATGATTAACAGATGATATAACATCAACAACATTGACTACACCATCAGCATTAACATCTCCATTACTGACACATGAATCATCACTATCAATTGTAATAGATTGTCCATAGATATTTACAAGATCAGCCTTGCCTGAACTTCTTAAATCATTCCAATAGATAAGATAAGAATTTGAATCCTCATCATATAGTTCAATTTGAGGATTATTTTGAGAAAAATCAGCATTACAAACTGGAATACCGTTTTCAGAAAAAACTACACCATTAGATGTTAGCAGCTGTAAAAAAATATCATCATTTGGCGCAACAGTACCTGCATAATTCCTAGAGTCTTGCCAAGTAATTAAATAACTTCCATCTAGAGTCGTAAAAACAAATGGACTAATTTGATTAGAATTTACTGTACTTGCAATGGGAATAATATCAGATTGATAAAAAGTATCAGTAAAAATAGACTTACAATTAATATCATAATAACTATTGTCAACATAATCTTCCCAGCAAACTAGAACCTCATTAACAATATCAGATATCATATCATTATAAGCGATTGATGGATTTTGTTGATAGCTATTATATGCAGCTATCGGCTCTCCAGACGAATCACCCAGCAAATTACCATCTATATCAATAATCTGACCGTAAATATCATCACCATCCCCCCTACCATCATTCCAAACAATAAATATCCCATTATCTGTAAATACTGATTCTAAATAGTCTTGATTTGAATCAACATCACTAACTCCAATACCATCATTCCAACCTGGCAAAATATTACCATCGTAATCAACTGCCATAAGCTTAACTTTTCTACCAGTTAACCAGCTCTCTGAATCATAGATAACAATTAATCCATAACCTGGAATATCATGTATCTTTCTTACATTTTCATCTGCAGAAAAATTTGTTGTTAATGATAATGGACTTGAAAAAACGGAACCATTATCATCAAATTTTTGTAAAAAAACATTAAATGCAGCAAAGTAAACTTGCTCCGAGAAAGCCAAAAATGTTCCATTTTCAGTATCAACTAGACTGAAAGAGTTATAAAATTGAGGAGATATTGAATTTGGATTAACTAAAGATGATTCATTTGATAATAAATTCAAATCTTGGTCTAATATATGATACTTTAACTTAACTTCACCTGAAACATCAGGAAATACATGTACAATATTATTATCGAGATTTTCTAAAATCGGATAATCTTGAGCTTCAGCATCACTCAACAAGAAACCATCTGAAAAATTAGAATCTAGCCACCCACTATAAATTTTTTGACCAAAATTTTTCAAATTTTGTCCAAATCTTTGATCTGTCCATGATACGGCAAGTTGATTATTTCCCATATATAGCGCAGAAGGTTTGCTTGCATAACTACTAACTGTATTACCATCGATTCCCCAATAAAATTCTGTTCCGTCATCAATTAATGAAATTGAACCATCACTTTGAATATGTTGTGCATAAATACCAATACTGCCATTTCTTTTATCACCCCATACAACAAATGCTCCTCCAAAATTATCACTTCTTACAATTGGACTCTCTTGTCTTTTATCTGCATCAGAAACAATTAAGCCATTTTCATTGAAAGAAATATCTCTATTGCTACTAATTAGTTGAATTGAAATATCATACTCACCTTCAATACTACTATCATTCATCCAAGTGACATATGCGTTGCCATTTAAATCAACGGTCAATCTTGACTCTGTATTATCAGGTACGAAAGATAAATTATCATAAAAACTACCTCTAGCTACTGGTAATTCATTGTCCCACTCAAGGCCATTTTCGATAGTTATTCTTTGTAAATATATATCATTATTAACAGGTGTAGCACCCATATTATCTCTCAAATCATACCATGCTACATAAGCACCTTGACTATTTGCTTTAACTCTTGGTTTATACTGCCTATCAACTCCTGAAGAAACTAACAATCCAGAACTACCATAAAGAACCTGTCCATCCATGCTTAAGAATTGAGCATATATATCATCATTTCCTGATCTATCATCTTCCCAAACAACAATAGAGTATTGTTCATTATAATATGTTACTCTTGGAGATTCCTGAACTCCATCACCCTGATAAAAAGGAATTCCTCCTTCTTGAGGTGAAGACCAAAGAGTATTACAAGATGTATCTATACGCTGAGCGTATAAATCTTCATTATTAGAGCCTACTGTATAAGACCAAACCAATAAAGCTGAACCTGCACTAGCAACCTCCAAACTTACTCCACCATAGGACAAATCTGATGAATTTAATAATACACCAATTCCTGGATTAAGGACAGCTTCACCTAAATGAGTACCATATAAATCAGGTATTCCTGATCCCTGAGATTCATCTTTCCATATTGCAAATGCACCACCTTGACCATCAACGCATAAATTAGGAGAAGTTTGTTTACCAGATACTGTCGATAAAGGAACTCCTAAAGGATCCCATGCTAAAGAACCATCGGATAAAATATGCTGTGCAAAAAAGTCTCCATCATCTGGTTCATATCTATAATCTTTCCATATAACGTATGCCCCACCATTATTATCGGAAACTAATTGAGGATCTTCCTGCCTTCCATCTGCCTTTACCACAATCTGACCATCTACATCCCATACATCATTTCCATTTTGGTCTATTTTTTTAGCATAGATATCTCTTCCACCATCTCTAGTGTCGGACCAAGCAAAAATCACTTCACCTGACAAACCTACATCAGCTGTTCTTTGCCATTCGATATGATATCCTTGTCTAAGTGCAGCACCATTATCAGTCCAGTCAAACTGAGCAATTAAAAAAGAACTTAAAACTAAAATTAAATAATTTATTTTAAATATTTTCATAATTATATATTTCTACTCCATATTTTGTTGCAATAATTATATACTTATTATAGAACATTCTAGCAGAATATGCATGTGAAGAAACAATATGAGCACTAAAGTTTGGATACAAACTTAATCCATCCCAATTGTAAACTAATACTCCTCCACTTCCTAAAGATAAAAGTAAAAACTGATTATCTTCATCATAATAAATATCATTTACTGTAAAACTATTTGAACCTTCTAATTTAAGTAAGTTATTTGTATTATCTCCAAGTAACGTAATGTAACATCCATTACCATATAGACCAGCTAAAATATAATCATTAAAGTTATAAATGGATTTAACCTTAGATGGAGTTTCAATATCAATATTAAAGTCAATGTAATTGTTGTTAATATTATAATCATATACTGAAAAAGTACTTGATGCTTTACTAATCAATCTAAAATTTTGGTTTGTATTTAAGTCAATTAATGTACCACAGTTGCTTTCTATACTAGATACTATAATAGAGTAACCGATAACTTTGTTACCAGATATTCCAACAGAATAATTATTATTACTGCCTATCTCACCTTCAAAACAATTTGACGAATATTGAATGAAATTACCATTATCTTGCACATTTAAGCAGTCAATGGAATTAACTAAATAATTAGATAAGTCACCTCCAATTAAATTAAATTCAAAATACCCTATTTCTGTTTGGGAGTTATATAGTAACTCTCCATTACTTGTTAAATATACAGAATTTTCAGGAAGACTGCAGCCATCTGATTGTTCATCATTATTATCAAAAAGTGAAAGATTTAAATTATTTCCTAAAGCATCCTTAAATACAAATTCATTATAAGGATTTGCTATAAACACTTTATCATTCTTAAAAAATACATCCGTAATATTATAATCAAAATGAGGACTAACAGTAGGTTTAAATTCACTTAAAAATTCAACTCCATTACAAACTTGTTCTTCTCCCAATAAAAAATTATCATATAAAAATGAATAAGCACCTAATTTAGATGTTGATGTTTTTAATGGAGGAGGTAGATTTTGTTGTGACATAATATTTGAGTTATATTTAATTAAATACAGCGCTTTATCAAGATTATCTTGATTAGATTCATCCATAACAACTTGAGTTGAATGCAAATTAGATATGTCAGTAAAAGTTTGTAAAGGTATAGGATCCCATATTAAATCAGAATCATAATCATAACATTGCGCATCATAAGTTTTAGTAGTACTTTCTAATAAACCAGGTAACCAAGCATTATAAATATATTCAAATTTATCNAAAATATATANCATCTCTGAACTANCAGAATAAAGNAATGTNCTTAANTCTAANTCATTTTCAANACTTGNCTCATCTANTACTTCAAAATTNNTATTTTGATAAATTTTATTNAATGAAATATNATTATNANTATCAATGATTTGNTANATAATAAGACCTTCTTGATATTNATTNGCNACAATCAATAAATCATTTGATTTAGAAANACAGCTTTGATNAAAATTNCACCANATATCATCTATNCAATCNTNNTCNGATAAANTACTNCAATCAAANATATCAAANTCTATATNTTCAAGAACAATAATATCTCTTGATTCACCCATTAAATTTTCTTGTAAATANATNCTANTATCTCCNATAAATGGATTTGATTGTTTATCACAAGTAAAAAACAATACAGTTAAACATATAATTATTTTATTTTTCAATTTATACATTTTTGCTAAACTCTCTTTTTTTTAGATAGATTATGTATTCGAAGATTATTTTATCAAAAGTCTTCAAATTTTCTACCCATGAATATTCTGAATCAGTAGATCTCTTTCTATACTTCAAAAGAAATTTACTTTTATTTTTATTTTTAGAAGTATACCATACTGAGATTTGTTCATCTTTGTGTTTTCTNTTAAAATGAAGNTGATCAGCATCTATATCAGAAATATATTTTCTTGAAAANGAACTAANAGAAAATCCTACTTTATTTTCATTTAAATAATATTCTGAACTTANAAATAAATTAGATTCAGTATATCCTCTATCCATATANTCAGTTGATATAGTATTATCATTTANAGTNATATTTTTAGCATNNGAAAATGTATACGAAATACTATATTTATTAAATTTATTTTTTTTTGANTACTTNATTTTGTANCCATTTATTTCTAAATCAAATTCAGTAAAAAAAGGATTATAGAACTGNGTCTGATATAANNAGAATAAATTTATTTTAGATTTTTTTNTTTTTAAAGGTCTTTCAAATCCTANACTATATTTAGAAAAATCAAAATCGCATGANGTNCCTTCATAAATATAATTTAAAATTCCNTGATCAACATCTACATACTCTCTTANATATATATCATTAATATAATTGTATGAAAAATCTAAAAAACGATATTNACCTAATGGTTGCCTTAACTTTAAAGCAAAACTATAATTTGNCTTATCAGAATAATCAAAATAGTAATTTTTTTTAAATGATAAANTNAATCGTGTTGCTCTATCTAATATTTTAAATTTTGTTGATATTGATTTATGAGTTTTNAGAAATCTAGAAAATATAATNTNTTCATTATCAGAATATTTAAGGATNTTGTTATCATATCCAAAATTANAGCTNCTATTATATTCAATAGAATAAATAAAATTAAGAAAAATAATAGGAATTATATAAAATATTTNTTTCATTTCTAATCATTTAATGTAGATTCAACCTTAACTAAAGTATTTCCATTAGAACCTTTAATATTTTTAATTAGATAATAATTCAATCCTTCTGGAACATTTAGATATGTTGCNTTANATTTTGTTAAATCCATTTTATTNTCNNTTTTGTCTAAATAATATGCATTTTTTTTTGATTTNANAATTTTATGATTTTGATTAATCATNAATTTACCNTTTTCAAAAACTTTANAACCATAAAACTCATCATCTGAAAAAAGATTATCAGTTCTTGAAATTATTTTTAATACTAAAGGTCCATTTACTTTAAANTGAAATTCATTNTTTTTATTTATAGAAAACCATTTATTTGATTTAATATAACTTGAATCTTTTAAAAAATAAACAGTGTTTGACTCTAAAACATTAACAGGATTTATNTCATTAATAAATTTATCATCTTTAATTTCATTAAANACAACTCTTANATCAATTTCAGGACTTCCTTTTAAAGGTTCAATTAATAATTTTNTTTTAGAATTNCCCNTNAATTCNTCTAGCCAAAATCCTGCATTAGTATATGAAAAACCTCGCTTATTTGGAACTTTAGATTGAGATACTTTCTTTTTAAATTTCAACTCTTTAATTGTAGTATCTTTTCCTTCGATAATATTTAAAACATAACCAAAAGATTTACTCGAATTACTATTTTTAGAAATTTTTGTTCTAGAAATAATTTTAACAGCATAATTTTTATCTTTATCAAATATTTTATTTAATNTTGGATAAACCAAAGAATTTTTCTTATCNAGATGATAATAAGTTCTTGTTTTATTTTTATCTGAAATTTTAACAATCTCTAAATTTTTACTATTACTAGGCTTTATTGGTAAAGAAAAAGCAAATGTTAGAAATAAAGCTATTTTAAATAATTGATTCAATTTCATCCTCCTTCATTTTTTTTCGAATTTCATAATGACTATAAACACCTACTGATAATGACATCAAAATTGAAATAATTAAAGCAAACCAAATAGTAACTAAATTAAACTTTTCAATATCATAATATAATTTACCTTTTTTTATTTCATTTAAATCAGGATTAAGTANATATTCCATTCCGTAATCTTTAAGAAGTAAATTTATATTTTTAATATTAATTAAAGGTATATCATTATTTAAAAAATTATAAGATATTGATTTTTTGAATTCCTTTAAATAGGTATCATTATTTTCATTAAAATAAAAAATTTCACTAACATCGTCTTTTAGCAAAGGATTAATTACACCTCCCCTTATATAATTTTTACCCTTACCCTGCCCAAGCGATGAAGCATTACCACCTATATTAACAAATGCTGCAAACTTATTTAAATCACCAAATAAATCAATTTTTTTCAAAACATTCTCTTGCAAGTTNACCTCATTAATAAAATTTATATCATATTTTCCAATTATATCTTCAATTATTTCGATACCTTTATCTGTTAAATTTTCTCCTAAATCATTCTCACCACCTATTGAAGAAGCTATACTCATATAATTAAAAATATTATTTTCATTTAATTTATTTTCTATATCTATCCAAGATTGATTTATATTATTAGCTCCCCAAGATGAAGCACCAACTGAGGAAATAATTATTGGATATATCTCCATTGCTTTGCAAGCAGATAAAACAGCGATATTTGCTCCAGGAAAAGATCCCGTCATTGTTACAGCTATTGTATCTCCTTGCTGTAAATTTGATTCTTCAAATAAGTCAATAACAAAAGCACTAAAATTAGGGCTAGTAGTTGCAATTTTAGATTCTAAGAATGAATCATCAGTAGATAGAATAGTTGTTATATCTGAATTTTTTTTACCTATCAAACCGGTTCTATATACATCATATGATGAAATTTCATTATCATAATTAATAATATCAATTGATTTTTTCATTATATCCACAGCTAAGTGCTTTTTATCCACATTAAAATTATTAATGTATGTTTTTGAATTTGAAACAAAATATAAAAGACAGGTACTAATTAAAGCCATGATAACAAGNACTTGAGTTTTTTGTATTTGCGGTCTAAACATTTAAACTATANACGTAGATTAACATTANCAAAAAATGAACAATTGATGATTCAATAATAACTACAGAAATAGTCCTAATAACACCCTGCTTATCCATCCAAGAAGCTATAAGTCCAGGTATAATAAAACCAATGTATTCCATATAAAGGTAATCTCTAAAAACTAAACCTATTAAAAAAGCTATCAATAACGAAAAAATAACTCTTCTTCTACCAAAAATCATTATATAATTTGATAGTATTTTTATTATTAAGAATGTTAAAAATCCTATAAAAAAAGTAATAAATACTGAGAAATAATCCTGAAGATGTAAGGCAAAATAACCAGGAACAATCAATCCACCTCCCATAACACCCAATGTTTCACTAAAAATTAAACCAACTAACATTCCAATACCAATTGCTAAATAGACATATTGTACATACGGTAAAACAAAACTATCTAACGGTAAAACTAAATTCATNCTTTATAATTTCTTAATTTATTTATAAACTTATCACCCCAACCAACTATATTTCCAATTCCAACTATTGTAAATTGATTTAATTCTAGCATGTAATTTATAACATCATTTTGNTTTGATTTCATTGTAAATTTTTTAATTTTAGTTTTATCTTCATACTTATGTAATTCTCCATCAACATTATCACCTCTAATTATAAATAAATCAGGCTTTATTCGATTTATTACTAAATCTATTAATTGAACAGTTCTATATCTTCTATCATCTCTACAATTTAAAAAAATACATTTTTTATAATTATCTTTCNTTTTTATTAATTCCCATACCCTAAAGGTTGAATCAGGATCATTTGCAGCAAATGCGCTTATGAATTTAAGATTATTTTTCAATGTCCAAATTAATAATGCTCCTGGATCTGGCGTAGTTTTAAGCATTCCTGCTAATGCTTTATCTTTACTTACACCAGCTTCAATACATACAGCTAATGCTAATTCNACATTATCTTTATGCTCGATATAAGGCATTTTTTCTAAAAATTTTAAATCAATATCATAATTTTTTGATTCAATTATTTTTGAATTTCTATTGGATGCGATATTTTCCAAAAATTTAAGTGATATTTTTTCAGAAGTAAATACTTTAGAATTAAAAGGAATTGTATTTGATAATGATTTAGAAATATCTTTTATTGTACTACCCATTTCATCTATGTGATCTCGTCTAACATTTGTTATGACACTTAATGTTGATTTAATAATCTTATGTTCTGAAATCCATTGATACTGTGGATTGACTGCCATACATTCAATAACCAAAGCATCAGGTTCTTTTTTTCCAAAAAATCTAATTAATCTTATCTGTTCACCAATAGTAGCTGTTCTTAATCGATGCAAATTTATATCTCTACCATTTTCATTAATAATACATGGTATAGTTCCTGTAGTTTTGGCATAGGTTTTTAAACCTCCAGCTCTCAAACCTGCAGCAATTAATCTTACTACACTTGATTTTCCTCTAGTTCCATTAACATGAATTCTTACTGGTATTTTGTTGAGTGATATTTTATGAAGTCTGGATTCAATTAGACCTAAAATAAAAAGAACTAAAATTATACATATTAATGCATTTATTGATATTAATGATAATTCCATTTGCTTTTAATTAGATAGTTATTATGAATTAAGTATGATATTTATGATTATAATTACATCAAGAATATTCACATTACCATTTCCATCAACATCAGCAATATAAACACCCATTGGATCTAGTGATTCAGCATTAATAATATGATTTACTGTAACAATTACATCTAAAACATTAATTTCTTCATCCTGATTTGGATCTCCAACTAAAGTTTGTATAGGATTTCTTGTTGTAATAAATATTGCAGTTTGATCACTTAAAAGCATTGAGGTTTGAGGATACTCATTGTTGTAAGTATACTGCAATCCATCATTAGATAAATGATTTTCAATACCTATTGTACAATAAGCACCATGAACAGGTGTACCCCAACTACCATAACTTCCTGTAGAAGTATTATTAAATTCTTTGTACTGTATTTTAATTTCATTATCGCCAGTTGGTGTTAAATAAGATTCATCATAAAGTATAATTTGAAATGTTTCAATCGAATTACTATTATGCGTCCTCATTTCTGACCACTGTATTATCAACTGGTTGTCACTTTCATGCTTATAAATTTCAGCAGAGGAAGTGGTTTTTAAATCATCCCAAAATGCTGCAACCATAGGAGAAGGACCACCTGCTCCAGGAATTGGATAATTCCTAAATGAAGTAATATTTGATTCACCAAATGTAATCCATCCATTTGTATTTACAGTAATTAAATCATACGTAATACCATAAAACTTAAAAGGAAAAGGTAAATCCATTGTAAATGAACTATTTGCAATTCCGTTACCATCACCACTATCACTCATAGGCAAGAGCGTACCTTGCCCTCCATAATCCTGATCTATCTCAATCCAATCATAAATTGGACATAAATTGTACCCTAAATCATTAGAATCATAGATATAATAACCATGTAAATCTGGACCAAGGGGATCTTCTACTGAAGCCTGCCCAATATTTAAAGGAATAATTATATCTTGATTATAACCATCAGAACTAACGATATTTGCAAAAAGATTAATAACAGAACCGTTTATTACATTTGAATCAACTAAAACTATTGCATTAACACTGCCTGGCTCAGAAATTTGACCAGCATAAAGATGTTCATAATTTACAATGCTTTGGATAATATCAATTGAATACCCAGAATGTAGTAAATTTAATTGAATATCATTTAAGTCAATACTGCCTATATTTTTTAAATAAATTTTTATTTCAGATTCTAAACCAGGACCTAGGATGGAATTATCAATTAATTCTATATGATCGAAAATAATATTTGAACCATATACATCTAATTTAATACTAGATTCTAAAAAATTCATATCGTTATCTGAAATATTAAGTCTTAATAATAAGTCTTGTTTATCTAAAGTACTATTATTTAACTCTAAATGGTATAGAACATTACTAATGTCACCTGGATTAATTTGTTCTATTGAATCAATATTATTTGCAATATTTAATAAATTGATGCTAGTTATTAACTCAGCATCAATATTATAAAGAGTTTGATTACTATTATTGATCAAAGGTATTGAGAGAATAACTGATTCTCCTGGATTTAGTAATCCATCATTATTACCATTTGTTATTTGACCAAATGAATCATCAATAATAATATTATCATAATCAATGTTAACCAACACATTATTATCTTCAATTAGAAAATTACTTTCAACAGGTATGTAATTTTGCTTAATAGCAGTAACATAAACCTCACCAGAATTAATATAATCCAAATCAAAAGATGCAATCCCATTAATATCTGTTGATTGAGAAATAAATATTTCATCATTTCCCTTTAATAATGTAATCAAAACACTTGAGATAGGTAATCCTTGATCATCTGTGGCATTAACTTCTAAAATATTTGTACCATTTAGAATGATCTCATGATGATTTAAATACATTGTTTTTGGTGAGTCAGTCCATAATAACAAAGCAGGATCTCCAATTAAATTGTTCCAAAAAGAAAATATGCTTACTCTATCATTCGGATTATCAGGATATGTATTTAATAATGATAATTTACCATTAGCAACTACAGATCCAGCTAATTGTAGATTTTTTGAAAAAATACCATCATACATTCCCATACCAACAATATTATTAAACATTGTATGAGTACCACTTGTTGCAGTTCCAATAGCAGCTACTGCTCCTTTGGGGTTATTTAATGAGCCAGCCCTAAAAAACTCTTCACTTAAAGATGTATAATTAAAATCACCTGTTCCACAAGTTAAAAAAGTTGCAAACGTATTTTTATAGCCATTATTTGCACTATTAATATTTGATTGTGTAAATCCACTCACTCCAATATAGCCTCTATAATTCATATATAAGGAACCACTTTCTAATTGATTTTCCATCCAATTAGAATAATTACCGCTTCCATAATTTGTATAAATATTTTCAACACCATATTGATTCATAATATTTTCAATATATTGATTTGTAATTATAGTAGATTGTCCAGAAGAGCTTGGGTCACCACACAAAGCTGAACGCTCATACCATTCACTACCTGTTTGAGATAGATATGTAGCTTTTTCATAAGCAATTGTTTTATTTATAACATTGTTTAGATCACTATTAGAATTAACTGATATTCTACCAATCAAAACCTCAGGCAATAAATCTGTTCCATCTAACTGAGTATATGGTAAATCTCCAGCACCACCATAACCTGACCATCCTTCTGTAAAATGTCCAATACTATAACTACCTCCTGTATCTCCAATTAAACCAACAATTTCAGGAGGATTATCCCAAGTATCATAAGCATCTTGAATGTAATTTTTAACGCTTGATGAACTTGAACCAATTTCATTAGTAGATATATGATTAACTATATACCCACTTTTGTGTCTCCATTCAAATAAACTTTGGACCAGAGAATTTTGACATGCTGATCCTCCACAAATATATAAAATTGAAGGAATTTGATAATCTTCATTCCTGTTTGATGTTTCATAATTAATAATTAGATCTTTATAAAAATTTTCAAACATTTTTGATTTCTTAACCTGATTGAAATTTCTATATGAATCTGATTCAATTTCTTCTATAGAAATATTTATATTTTCATTGATTTGAACTTCTCCTGAAGATAAATCAATTCTAAACGGATAGTAGGTTATCTGCTTAACAACTATTCCTCTAAAAACCATTTCTTCAGACACAATTAAATTTTTTGAAGGAAAATAACGATTTTCAGAGTTATAATTTTTTAAAATTTTTTCTCTTTCTAAGTTATTTATTTTTCCAGCATTTATAAATTTTTCAGATGTACTTGATACATTTATATCCATATTATCATGAATTTGATAGAACGATGAATAAGAAGGAAGTACTAATTCGTCAAAATGTAATTTTTTTGACTCTAATTGATTTTTAAAATGTGAAATTTTATGATGAATATCTTCTTCATTTTTAAATGAAAAAATATTTCTTTTATTATCAAAAACATTAAAATTAGCTGAAGCCAAAATGAATGATAAAATTACAAGTAAAAAGGTAAATATGTTGAATTTTTTAATCATAAATAAAATAGTTATTCTAATCAAATTTATCATACAAATAACATTAACATTAATATTTCTTTGTATCAATATGTAAATATAATTCCAATTATCGTAATAATTTAATTTATTATTTGAAAAATATCTTTAAGTTATAGTGATTTTATACTACTAATATTCAATTAATGAATTAGTTAACATGTTGTTACATAAATTATGTTAATTAAATAGTGGCTATAACATAAATTTGGCTCTTAGTCAAAACTCAAGGTTTTATTTAAATTGAAATGGAGAAATAAGAATGGTTAAAAATCTTAAAAAAAGATTAGAAGAGGGTTTTACCCTTGTTGAAATATTAATTGTTGTTGTAATTATAGGTATATTAGCAGCAATTGCGATTCCTACGTATTTTGATTATGTAGAAAGAGGTTATGCATCAGATGCAAAAGTACAAATGAAAAATATTTTAGAAAATTCTAAACTATATTATTCGGAAAATGCAGAGTTTCCTGAAGATGTAGAAACAATGAACTCTGAAGGATATGCAAATGTACCAAGATCAACATTAGATAAATGGAATTTTACAATTGATCTAAGCTATGATGATAGTGAAGGTATAAGTGGTCAAATCACTGCTGAGAGTACTGATAAAATGAAAGGTGGTGCTGGTCAAAGTATTATCTTTGAACTTAAAGATGGCAAATTTTATGGCTATGGTGCCGAAGAGCAAGAAGGCAGCTAAACAATAAAATGAGTCAAATCAACGAGTTATTAGAATACTCCATGAAGTCTGGAGCATCAGATCTTCATTTGAGTGTAGGTTCTATACCTATGGTTAGAATACATGGTATAATGAACAAATTACAACTTCCAAAAATTGATATTGAAACAATGGAATCAATTAAAAAAGATATACTTGATTCAAATCAACAAAAAGCCTTTGAAGATAAATTAGAAATTGATCTTTCTTACTCTTTGAAAGATCTTGGAAGATTTAGAGTGAATTTTTTTAAACAAATAAATGGTCTTTCTGCAGTTTTTAGAACAATCCCTTCATCAATTAAAAGTAGTGAAGAATTAGGAATTGCTCCCATTGTTAATCAACTGGCATTAAAAGAAAAGGGATTAGTTCTATTGACTGGACCAACAGGAAGTGGGAAATCTACCACTTTGGCGGCCATGATCGATCATATAAATGAAAATAAAGCTTGTCATATTATAACTATTGAAGATCCTGTTGAGTATTTTCATTCTTCAAAGACATCAATGATTAATCAAAGGGAACTTGGTCAATCAACTCATTCTTTTGCAAATGCTTTAAAATCAGCTCTTCGTGAAGACCCAGATGTTATCCTAGTAGGTGAAATGAGAGATATTGAAACTATTCAACTAGCTTTAACAGCTGCTGAAACTGGGCATTTGGTATTATCTACATTGCATACTTCCAGTGCTGTGAAAACTATTGATAGAATTATCGATGTATTTCCTTCAGGTAAAAAAGCACACATTCGTTCTATGTTATCAGAAAGTTTGTTAGCAGTTATTGCTCAAAAGTTACTGCAAACAAGAAATAAAGATGCTAGAGTTCCAGCTTGTGAAATAATGGTTGCAAACTCTGCTATAAGAAATTTAATTAGAGAAGATAAAATTTATCAAATTCCAACAATTATCCAAGCAGGTGCTCAGGAAGGAATGCACACCCTTGATCAGGATTTACAAAGATTAATTCAAAAAGGTAATATTGATAAAGACTCAGCAATTAAAATAGCTGATAATCCTGAAATTTTTGAAAAAGGTATTTTTTAATGTATGGAAATTCACAAAAACACATACGGATTTACTCTAGTTGAGACTCTAATTGGGATACTTATGACAACAATTATTTGTTCAACATTATTTTTAGGTGTAACTCAAGCAAAACTTTACTTGGAATCAATTAGAATTAAAGAAAAAGCATTTTTAGAGCTTAAGAATTTTACCAATGAATGGAAAAGCATGGTAGCAGCTGGTGTAAGTAATTTTCCTTCAGATGCAAACTCAGGTAAATCAGTTCCATTGCAAATTGATAATAATGGTAATACTACTCTTGAGGGTAATTTATATAAAAAAATTACTAAAGCAGCTAATTCTGGTCAATATTCTGTTTATTACAACATTCAAACATATATTACTTGGGATAAAAAAAATCTTTTTTTCAATAAAGAAAAAGCTCTTTTAGATACTCTTTCATTTAATACATATCAAATTCAATTTAATATTCAATGAAAAAAATAATAAATAAAAAATTAGACGGTTTTACACTTATAGAATCATTAGTAAGTATCTTAATTGTTTCTTCTATTTCATTTTCTATGTTTTTTGCATTTTATCAACTTCAAAGAAATTTAGTAAATGAAGACTACAAATCTGATATGATTAATTATGGAAACAGAGTATTAGATGATATGGAAAATGAAATATCAAAATCATATCAGTTAGTCAAAATAAATCAATCATTAAACAATACAACAATTGAATTATATTTTAACAATACTCAAAAAAAAATTAAATATTTGATTAGTTTAGAAAATGGAGTCAAGAAAAATAATGGGGAATCAAATAGGTATACACCGATTGATATCTATGTTCCAAAAGATGATGAAGATAGGTATAAATATAAAATAAAAAACTTTGAAATAAATCAGCCAACTCTTACATCAGGAAGTGTATTTTCTTATGAAGCTAATATGGCTAGATTCGCATCATATGAAATTAATTTAGAGATTGACTCATATAATTATCCAAATGAAAAAGTTATTGAAACATTACAATTTAATAGAAGAATTTTTTCCCCAGCAAAATATATTTATAATATAAGAACTAATAATGCTTAAACAATTTAAACAATATCAATCGGGTATCACTTTACCAATAACTATCTTATTCTTATTTATAAGTTCAGGAATATTGTTTTCATTTATTCTTACTGTTTATGAAAAAGATTTTCAAGTAGAATATAAAATTGCTCAGACAAGAGCTCTTTACAATGCTGAATCTGGTATCGCTCTTGGTGCTTACTCAACACTGTATAAAAAAGATTATCTACCTGACCCAACAACTGATTCTACTAGTTATGTGTATATTGATGATATGGGTTATTACTCAATTGGATTATTTGAAGGAATTGATCCTGAAACCGTTCAACCAATCAGAGGGGCTAATGCAACAGGCTATGCAAAGGTAAAACACGTACTTGGTTTAAAAGAAATACAAATTGAAAGACAGAAAGTACTCAATCTAGGAAATAATTCTTCCCTATCAGATTATTTGTGGTTAACAGACTCAGAACTTGCAGGAGGTGCACCTTGGTCATTTGATAATGGAACACCATCATTTAATACACGTAGAGAAAATAATTGGGGATCTGGTGATCAACTAAATGCTAGCTGGGAAGGTGATCCAATATGTGATGTAGGATTTAAAACAAATGGGACATTTGTAACAAGTCAATTTGGCTCTCCAAGTTTTGATATAACAGTAAGCGTTGTTGAAGATGAAAACGGAGATGTGCATTATCCTGACATTCAATCAGGTAGTGCAACGCAAATATTCCAAGGCGAACCAGCATTAGATACTGTAAAAACTACGTGTCTTCCACCCCCTGGCTATGAAACAATGAAGCGAGTTATTCAAAATAGTAATGAACACTACACTTTTGATGCTACCAAAAAGTTAAACTATAATTCTGCTACCGGTTCTCGAGACACATTGATAATGACAGATATTGAATTTTTTGTAGAAAACTCTGTTCATGGATTTAGAGTAAAACAATTTTGGTTTCTTAAACCTCCCTATTTTAAAGAAGACTATAATGTTGGTTATCCATATATGTTCAATCTTCTAATTGAAAATTTTTCATCGGATTGCCCCACAATAGGTGGTCAATATGATATTAGAACATGTCCAAACTACATAGAACAACTTGAAAATTTTCATAGTAAAACAATAAATACAATTACAGGTAATGATGCCTTTGTAGCTCCTGATTATTGGGGAATTGTTTCTAGTACGCATGGATTCCATCACTATGATTTTCCTTATATTTATAATACAAATGGAGAATGGATTTC
Organism: Fidelibacterota bacterium; assembly: GCA_002704685.1. GTDB lineage: Bacteria > Fidelibacterota > Marinisomatia > SCGC-AAA003-L08 > D37C17. The sequence goes on along the minus strand of PAHD01000010.1, from coordinate 55,541 downwards.
ACAATTTGAAATCGATCAAAATCCTCCATTCAATAGTCCAGATCAATTACTACCAGAATATATGGCTGGCGGAGGTGTTCAAACATTCAACTACTCTCAACCAACTGCGATTTATGTTAAAGGTGGTCCTGTTAGAGTCCATGGTAGATACAAAGGTAAATATACAGTTGTTACTGATGAATATACACCTTATACCAGGCATGCATGGCTATCTACTATGGGTCCAGCAAAAATAGATACTCTATGGAATAATATTTGGATTACTGATGATTTAATTAATGATGATGCTACAAATGGAACATATAGTTTATTTAATGCACAACCTGATGAAGAGTGTAATAATGGTACTGAAAATAATATGGGTTTAGTATCAGGAGCTAATGTATTTGTTGCAAATACTGAAAAAAATGGAGCGCATGATGGTGGTTACAATAACTGTAACGATAATATTTGTGATATCAATATTCATGCCCACATTATAGCTTTCAATGAATCATTTGCCGTACAATATTGGCAAAATACATATAATTCAAATAACGGATATTATTCTAGGCCTCCATTTGGTGATGGTCAAGGAATACAAATTTATGGTAGTTCAGGTAATGATGATACAAGAGGTAAAGTCAATTTATGGGGCGGTGTTGTTCAAAAATTTAGAGGCTATATAGTAAGAAACAATCCTGGACCTTATAATCTACCACAAGGAAATATTGGATATGATGGAAAAGATTATAATTTTGATTGTAACTTAAGGTGCTCTTTTCCTCCATTATATCCCGAAAATACAACATGTGATGAGGGAGCAGATGAATTGCCATGGAGCGTAACGGCTTATTATTAAGAGATAAATTATGAGTATTGCATTAGATATAGGAAAATTTAGTATAAAACTAGTTGAGCTTGAAAAAGTTAATGAATCTATTAAAGTTATAAATCTTAAAACAATTAATATTATAGAGGATTTAGATACTTATGATTTAGATAAATTATCAAAGTCACAAATTTCAGCCTCAATTCAAGACTTAACTAATAATCTAAATATTAAAATAAAAAAAGTTAAAAACTTAATAACTTCTCTACCCGGTTCAGATGTTGATACAAGGCAAGTTAGTATATTGGATATGCCAGATAATGAATTATTACAGGCTTTAGAACTTGAAGCAAAAAAACATGTGCCTTTAGATGGAACAGAAGCGATTATTGATTATCATCATATAGGTAAAGATGTTCATGAATTAGATAAAATTAACTTATTATTAACAACTACAACAAAAAATAAAATTAAGGATCATGCGGATATTTTAAAGAATGCTGGCTTTAAGCCAGGTATTTTTGATTCAGACCCTATTGCTCTTTGTAATTTATTGCAATTTTCATATGAATTACCTGAGACTGGTGCAAATGTAATTTTAGATATTGGTCACTCATCGACAACTCTAGTTGTTTTTGGAAATAATATAACATATTTTTCTAGAGAAATAGAAATTGCAGGTAATCAAATTAGTCAATCTTTAATAAGAAATAATAAAATTACATACAGCGAAGCTGAAAATAAAAAACATGAAAAAGGTATTGCTATTTTTGAAAAAGCTAATGTAGAAAGCGAACAAGCTATATCTGTAGAACAAAGAACAGTTTTAAATGATTTAGTTGATGAAGTTAGAAAAACATTAAGATTTTATATGAAAAATAACTCTCAAGCATTTTTTAATCAATTTTATCTTTCTGGTGGTTGCTCAAAAATGATTGGTCTTGACTCATTTATTGCTGAAGCCTTAAATGTTAAAGTTGATATTTTAAATCCATTAAATAAAATTGATTATGATAAAACTATTGATAATCCTGGAGAATTTTCTGTAGTAATAGGTTTAGCATTAAGAGGTCTGTTTTAAATGAATTTTATTAAAATAAACTTAAATCAAACAGTTAGTAAAGCTCAAAAAGATTTTATTGAGCAAGAACAAAAAAGATGGTATATATTTTCTTTTGTATGTGTACTTTTTGTTTCAACTATAATATGGTTATTTTTTATTAATTCAAGAATGCAGTATGTTATTGATGAAAGAAATAATACTATTGACAGAATAATTGCTGATACTGCTAAACTTAAAAGCTCTGGTCAAATAAACTTATCAAAAAAAGATATTAATAATTTATATAAAGTAGAATCAAAAAGAATTTTCTGGACAGAAAAACTTATTGCACTATCTAAAATAACACCTGATGATATGGCTATAACTAAAATTGAATTTAAAGGAAAAAAACTTTATATTTCGGCTATATCTAATATTGGTTCTGGAGAAAAAGAATTTACTGTAGTTGAAAACTTTATGAAAAAAATTGATTTAAATAATGAGTTTAATAAAGATTTTAAAGACATTAAGTTTGATTTTCTTGATAAAGAAAAAACAAAAAATGATGAATTATTAAAATTTAAAGTTGAGGCTAAATTAAGATGATTTTAAAAAGAAGTATTATTTTAATAGCTTTATCTATCACCTACTACATTTTAGGCTCTTTACTTTCAAGTTTTATAATCGAAAGTAAAGAAATTAAAATATCTGAATTAGAACAAAAACAAAAAACAGTAAATGAACAATTCATAACTGCTCAGATTCTATCACAAGAATTAGATAATGTTTATAATGTTTTTGAAGAAAACTTAGCTACTTCAGCTAAAGATGAAAAAAATAAAGAAGCTTCAATGGAATTTTTGAAATACTTAACTGATGTAATGGAAAAGTACTCTATTAAATTAAATCAAATTATTCCAGATAAAAAAATTAAAAAAGGACTACTTACAAAAATTCCTTATACAATAAGCTTCTCATGCGATTATGAAAAATTTGGTCAATTTGTTAATCAACTTGAAAGTGCTGATAGAATAATTTTAGTTAAAGAAATTACAATGAAGAATAATATTGATAATATTAAAAATTCTGATGAAAGTGGTGATATGGAAATTGAAATGGAAATTGAAACAATAACTATTAACAAATCTAAAACTATTTAAAATGAACTTAAGAGAAAAATTTATCTGGAATATATCACTAACTCTAGCTTCATTTGCAGTTTTAATTAGTATGTTTAATTTTTTTCAAATTGGTACTAGTGCAAACGAATACTATGATAAATTTAAAAATGAAGAGGTTGGTACTGACAAAGAGCTTGAAAATAAAGTTTTGAACCTAGAAAACAACTATAAATTCAGAGATAATTTAGTCTTTAACATTTCTAGTGATCCAGCTGATTTAAATAGGGTAGTTTCTCTTGAGGGATCAGCTAGTGGTAAAAAAAGAAAAAGTCTTTGGGTTTCAGGTATAATTAATAGAGGAAACAATAATAATATTGCAATCATGAACTATAAAGAGCAATCATTTAATGTTGTTAAGGGTGACTCTGTAGCTGGAGGAGTTATTGTGGATATAACACCTACTGAAGTGATTTTTAATAAAAATGAAAAAACAATTAAATATAATCTTAGTATTAAAAATACTTTAGATTAAAATTTGGAGATATTAATGACAATTATAAATAATTTATCGAAACTACTAATATTAACTATTTTTACTTTTTCTATGGTACTTTCACAAGAGACAGTAACTGATAATAAATCTGAAGATAAAAAACCTTTAGTTTCAATTCATGCTGAAGACACACACTTACCTTCAATTTTAGCGATACTGGCTGAAGAAAGTGGTTATAACATCGTAACAGGTCCAAATGTTCAAAGTAAAAATAAGTTAACTATACATTTGGATGAAGTTCCAATCGATCAGGCAATAAATTTAGTTATTAGAGCTGCAGGATTAAGTTACGAAATAGTTGGTAATTCTATTTTAGTTGCTAATCAATCAAAAATTAATGAAGATGTTGGTGTTTCTCCAGCTGTAATACCTTTACAATATGCTAATGCTGAAGAGGTAGCATTATTGTTGGAAAATATAACTGAAAAAATCTCTATTGATGCTACTGGAAATAAATTATTAGTTACAGCAAGTCCAAAAAAAATAGCTGAAGTTCAAAAAATTGTAAGTGAAATAGATGTTCCATCTATTCAAATAATGTTAGAAGCAAGATTAATTGAAGTTGCACTTAATGAAACTGAGGAGTTAGGAATTGATTGGGAGAGACTTGCATCAACAACACTTATTTTAGCTGAAACAGGTGAACCTCAAAATATTACTGAAAATTTAGTTACAGGTTCATATCTTCCTGGGTATGTTCCTGAAGTTGTTGAAAGTAGTGATGGAACAAGTTCTTTTGTATTTGAGCAAATAACAGGAACAGCTACTGGTGCTATCCCTGATCAAATGGCCTTTACTAGATCTGGAGGAGTAAATTCTTTTGGAAGACAATTAACTGCATTTGATGTAACATTAGATATGCTTCTGAAAGATAATAAGGCAAATGTATTAACAAATTCACAAATAGTAACTGTTAATGGTCACGAAGCTGAGATTCAAATGGTTGATGTAATACCTTACCTTGCATCAAATGGTGGATTTGGTAACTCTAACTTCCAAGTATTAAAAGAAACTGTGGGTATTAAGTTAAAAATTTTACCCTATGTTAATACTGATGGTTACATAACAACATCAATTACTCCTGAAGTCAGTTCTATTCAATCATGGACAGCTCAAGGATATCCTTGGACAAAAAAAAGAGAATCAACAACTACTGTAAGAGTTAAAGATGGAGAAACTATTGTAATTGCTGGACTTATAACAACAGAGTCAATTAATACTGATACTAAAGTACCAATTTTATGGAGAATTCCATTTATCGGGAAAAAATGGTTTACTCATACTGAGTTACAAGATAAAAAAACAGATTTAATTATACAGGTTACACCGTCAATTATAAAAGATAATTATTCAGGTATTGATAAAAAAGATTACCATAAAGATGCTGAGAATAAAGCATTTGAAGAAAATTAATAAGGAGTTTAAAGTTTATGAGATTACTTAAAAATAAGTTATTTATACTATTGTCAACATTTATCATACTAAATTTAGCTTGTGATAGTGATAGTCCAACTCAAGCGATTCCAGATGATGCGCCTTCAGTTTATTGTTTGTCAATGACTAGTATTGTAGAAGGTGGAGAGTATGATTACGTAGATGAAAATGTCACTAGAAGAGCTATAACTATATCATTAACAAGCTCAGAATCTGATTGTAATACAGATAATTTAACCCCTGTACCTAATGCATCTTTAACATTCAATTGGAATATTCAAGACTCTGAAGGTGTTGAATTTGAAGCAGGTTCAGCTGAACCACATTTACAGACGATTCCTAACAGTGGTCAAACAGCTACTGATATTTATCAAAATCAATCATTCACCACTGATGATTCTGGAGAAATTGAATTTTATTGGATAGATGATAATCAAGAGGGTTGTATTTTTCTATATTGCGAATATGCACATTCAGATGGAACTGTATGGTCCTTAGATTTACCTGAAGCAAATTGTGAAAATTCTCTAAATAATCCATTTGAAGTCAAAGCTGCTGAAGCATCTTATGAGAATATTTCTATTTTTTCTCTTTCATCATCTATTGATACACTAACTTATAATGATTTACCAAATAGTATTGATTCTACAGAATCTGTTACTGAATTAAATTTAGATGCAATTATTAAAGACTCTGATGGTGTTGCTCTTCAATATATTCCTGTTAAATTTTCAAATACTACACCTGAATTCGGGACCTTAGTAAACTCTGAAATTATCACTAACTCTTTTGGTCTTGCTCAAAATCAGCTTGTAAATATTAGTCCAGATAATCTCAATAATGGTATGGGCACAATATCAATTAATGCTAAAGTTCTTGATGAAAATGACATAGAAATTATTTCAGAAGATAAGGATATTTTATTTGTTGCAAAATCAATAAAAAAGACGTGGGAAGTAAGTAATTTAGATGCTGTTTTTCTACAAAATATATCTTTAATTAATAATATTAATTTATCTTATTCAGATTCTATAATTGCACAAGTACTTGATGAAAATGATACTCCTGTTAATGGGGTACCTATTAATTTTAGTTTAACCTCCAATGATGTTGGTTACCTTGAAAATGAACTAGTATATAGTGACCAACAAGGATTTGCCAAAACAGTATTTCATATATCTCAAGCTGATTTACTTGAAAGTTCAGATAACATAAATATATCTGTAAGTATCCATGTTAGTGATGAAATCAATCAAACTTTAAATAGAACATATGTAGTTAGTGGTAACGCAAATATTGAATACGATGTAAACCAATTCAATTATTATCCTCAAACAATTGATAATCTTGACACTTACGCCACAGCTGGTTCAAATCTAGGATTATATAATGGTGTTAGAGAAGTTTTACCTTTTATTGTAAAAAGTGAAACTGGTCAAGGTATTCAAGGAGTTCCTGTACAGTTTGAAATTTTTGATCAATCTAGAAATAGTAACGGTGCTTTAAGTACAGCACTAGCATATACTTGCTGCAATAACAATTCTTCTAATGATGGAAGTGTTAATGAAGATACTAATGATGGAAGTGATTCTGATGATGGAAGTAATGAAAATAATAATGAATCAAATGTTTCAGGTGATACGCTATATGATTGGAATGGAGATGGATTAGCTACAGTTGATGAAAATATGGGTATAGCAACTGTAATTTATAATAACTCAGTTACAGGTTCTGTTGATAATATTAGAGCATTCATTTTAGATCCACAAAATCAAACTCAATATATTGATGCAAATGGTGTAGTTCAAGGAGGATTTGAAGAATTTACTATTCAAACAAAATATATTGATGAACTTGCACAATCTGTATTATTAAATACAATTCCGTCAAGCTTAAATTTTGGTGATTCATCTTCAACTACTACTGACGATGGTGGTGTTGCCGATGGAGGACAAGCTGAAGGTACTCAAAATCAAGATAATTGTGCTTCAGTTTATGCTATAGCTTTTAATGAGTATGGAGGTGTTCTTAGTGGTGTACCTGTCAACTTTTCTTTAAATGATATTAATGATTCACAATATGGTATTTTAACTGATTATTATGCTGTTACTGATTCAATAAATGTTGCGCCATATATTGCTGCAGAAACTTCATTTTGTACATTTGAAAATACTGCTCTTACAATTAGTGAGGATATGAATATTCAAATTAATGCAACATTAGCAAATAATGAAAATATTTCAATTAATCCTACTAATGTTACTTTAACTCAAAATAGTAGTAGCCTTGGTATGGTATCAACTATTCAGTATACAGAATTACCAAATAATTCAATTGAAACATCATCGGTAAGTGTAACAGTTACAGATAATGATGGGTATGTTATTGAAAATACTTTAGTACAATTTGAAAGTTTAGCACAAGATGGTAATGGTGAATTAACACAACCTATTGGAAGTTTTGATCCAACATATTCTTTTACTGATGAAACAGGTACAGCTTCTTCCATATTTAATATGGGCAATGACGTTGGACTAGCAACAATTATAACTTCTGTACCTGAATACAATTTATCAGATACTTCCTATGTATCAATCACTGCTTCTGATGCTGAATACATTCAAATTTTACAACCATTTCCAAATGAAATTACAGTATCTGGTGGAGGTGGTCTTGAATCAACAGAATTAACAGTTGAAGTTAAAGATGGAAATGGTAATTTAGTATCTGAACCATATCTCATTTACTTTGAATTAGGTGATAATACTCCAACTGGAACATTTGTAAATGTTGAGGGTCAAAATTATGGTTGCATTGAATCTAGTAATGGTGTTGGTTCAGTTACTTTAAATTCAGGAACACAACCAGGTTCTATTCCAGTTCATGTTGAGTTGTTCAACTTAGGTGTTCCAGAAGACCCTTGTGCACAATTTAATGGAGTTCCTTTACAAGAACAACCAAACTTTGGTGCAGAAATGTGTGGTACGATTTATATAAACAGAAATAATGGCTTATACGATGATTGTGAACTTGCATTTTTTGATGCTATACCAGTAACAGTTGTTACTGGAGCACCAGATTCTGGTGAAATAAACTTTAGTTATGTTGATATCTCTCCAATTGGTGGAGGTTTATATCAAGTTCCATTATCTGTTCAACTTGAAGATGAATGGGCAAATCCAGTTCAAGATTCTACCAATGTCTATATTTGGGTTGAAGGATTTGCAAGATCATTTGATAATTCTATAGATTATCCAAATGAAGGCGCAATTACCGATACTGTTAAATGGGGGATTGAAATCGATGGAGCAATAGATATAAGAGATAGCTTGAGATATGTCCTTCAAAGACCAGACTTATTTACATTAGGCCAAAATCCGAACGAAATGAATGTAAATGCTATAAGCAGCTCATGTAATTGCTATAACAATCAATTATTAGATGAATGTAGTGTTGATGGTCTTATTACAGACTGTGTTTGGGAAATAATTCCAAATGAACCAGGTTCAGTAGTAGGTGAGGCAAAAACTGGTATGTTATCACCAGATAATGCATATGTACCAGGGGTTGCATGGTCCTATGTTTACTTTGGTACTGGAGATATGTTTGAAAGAGTTGTAATCAAGGCACTAACTTATAATTCAGATGGTGATATTTTATTAATAGATAGTAGAGAAAATCATCAAAACAGACCACTAACTTTACCTTTTTGGCCAGGAACACTTAACGTAAGTTCTGCCATAGATGCGTGGGATTTTGGTGTCCAAGGTGCAGGTACTGAATGCTATGAACCAGATTGGGTAAATGATGGAGTTTTAGGAGATGAATCTGGAAGTACTTTATCAATTCCTAATGAAGGTGTAACAATTATAGCTTCAATTACTGACTACTATCAATATCCTGTAAGTGGTGGAACAATTTTATTAGATGCTGATTTTTCAACACCTGATGAAGGTTCTTATAATTATTGTGACACAGGTGAAGCGGAGGAAGATTATGATGATTGCTTTATTCCAAGTGGTCAATCTCAAAATGCATGTACTAATACCAATGCTGTAAATACTGATGATTCAGATACTGCAGCAAATGCACATGACTGGATTGCTTGCGATCCCGTAGATTCTGATGGAGATGGCATAACTGGCGATTGCGACATAGATGATTTTGATAATCAATGTAGCTTATGTGTTGGTAATGGTGGAATTTGGACACCAGATAACGATGATGGTATCTTAGGTTCATTTGATGATGATCAAACAGTATGTAAAACTAATGGAAATGGTCAATGTTTTTGGATTATTCACTACAATGAGAATGTAATTCCAAGACAAGAAAATAATGGTCAATTTACTTATCAAGATAGAATATCTACTATAATAACAACACTTCAAAATCCTTTACAAACGGCAAGTGAAAGTATTGATATTATTTTAGAAAAAAATCCTTAAGATTAATTTAAATAGAAAGAAGTAATATGGATAATTTTAACCCTCAATTTCAAAAAATAGGTGATATTCTTGTTCACCAAAAGATAATTTCAGCAGAGCAACTTAATAATGCTCTATCCGAACAAAAAACCACAAAAGACAAGTTGGGAAATATACTCATAACTCAAGGTTCTATTACAGAAGAAGAATTGGTAAATGCTTATTCCATGCAATGTGGTCATAGATCTATTTCTAGAGATGAAATGCTTAAAGTTGATCAATCGATAGTTTCTCTTCTTCCTGAAGATTTTGCTAAAGAGAATAATGTTCTTGCNCTAAGTAAAAAAGACAATTACTTAGCTATTGCTATGGAAGATCCAGAAGATTTGTCTACCTTAGATTCAATAAGGAAATTAACAAATTTGAGTCCAGAAATATTAGTAGCTGGAAGAAGTTCGATAAAAGATGCGCTTGAAAATTTATATGATAAAGTTAAAAAAAGTGGTGAAGTTGAAAGTGCTATATCTAAAATAAGTATAGTTAGAGGAGATGAAGAAGATGGTGATGAACTTGATTTAGGTTCTGAAAATGTATCAGCTGAAGATGCTCCATTTGTAAAACTTGTAAATCTTATGCTAACTGAAGCTATTAAAGAAGGTTCTACTGATGTTCACATTGAACCAGGTAGAGATAATGTAAATGTGAGAATAAGAATTGATGGTGTACTTGTAACAATTATGTCTCCTCCTATAAACTCNTTAAATGGTATGGTTACAAGAATTAAAATTCTATCAAAATTAAATATTGCAGAACATAGGTTACCTCAAGATGGNAGAATGAAAATTAAAACGGACTCTAAAGAAATTGATGTAAGGGTTTCTATTCTTCCTACCGTTCATGGAGAAAAAGTAGTATTAAGATTACTTGGAAGTGGTGGAAAAACATTAACTTTAACAAACTTGGGTTTTCCTGATGATAAACTAAAAGTTTTTAGAAAATGGATTAACCAACCATATGGCATGGTTATTATATCTGGACCTACAGGAAGTGGTAAATCAACAACATTATATGCTTCATTGATGGAAATACAAAGCGAAGGAATAAACATTACAACTGTAGAAGATCCTGTAGAATATCAAATTCCTGGTATTAATCAGGTACAAATGCATGATGATATTGGACTAAACTTTTCTTCATCATTAAGGTCTATTCTTAGACAAGATCCCGATGTTTTATTAATTGGTGAGATTCGGGATGAAGAAACCGCAGATATTGCAGTGAAATTTGCGTTAACTGGTCACTTAGTTTTTTCAACAGTCCATGCAAATGATGCTCCATCAACAATTGCAAGACTATTAGATTTAGGAATACCTCCCTTTTTACTAGGATCATCATTAAATTTGATTATGGCTCAAAGATTAATAAGAACCATAGATGAAAATGAAAAAGAAGAATACCAACCAANTAAAAATGAAATTGAAAGAGTTGGTCTTGATAATGATAAAAATATTAAATATTTTAGAGGAAAACCTGCATCATCAAATCATAATACGGGCTATAAAGGAAGAACAGCTATTCATGAAATATTAGAGGTTTCAACTGATGTTAGACAATTGATTTATGATAATGCTTCTCAACTAGAAATGAAAAAAATAGCTATTAAAAATGGAATGACACCTCTTAGAGANGCGGGGTTAGAAAAAATCAAAAAAGGTGTAACAACGATTGATGAAATTCTAAGAGCAACAGTTGAGGAAAACTANTGCCAAATTTTGACTATATTATCAGNAATGAATCAGGCGCTCGAAAAACTGGTTCATTAAAAGCAGAAAATTATAATGAAGCTGTAAATAAATTGCAAAGTGATAATAATACGGTCGTCAAATTATCAGAATCTGATACCTCTTTTGATTTTATAAAACCCTTTATTAATAGATTAGCACTAGAAACTGAAAAGTTTAAGAACAAAATTCCAATTACAGTTTTAGTATTTTTTACAAGACAACTTTCAACAATGTTTTCATCTGGGCTAACAATTGAGAGAGCATTACACTTTTTAACTCAAGAAGAAAAAAATAAAAAGTTTAAAAAAGCGTTAGATAAAATTGAAAATGATGTAAAAAAAGGATTATTATTATCTGATGCTTTAGAAAGACATCCTGGAATTTTTTCTAATCTCTACATATCACTTGTTAGGGCAGGNGAGGTTAGTGGNAANCTATCTGAAACACTNCAAGAATTATCTAGTTATCTTGAAACNGTTGAAGATACACAAAGAAGAGTTAAGTCTGCAATGTACTATCCAGTATTTATTTTAATTTTTTTAACCTGTATATTATTTGGAATTTTTTATTTCTTAATTCCTCAATTTTCTACAGTTTATGAACAATTAGGTAGTGAACTTCCTTACTATACAATTTTATTTGTTAATTTTTCANTCTGGCTAAAATCAAATATAGTCAATCTTATTTTCTCAATTATTATATCACTAATTTCTATTTGGTTTATTACATTAACAGATTANGGAAGACTAGTTAGAGATAAAATATTACTTAAACTTCCAATTTTTGGTAATTTAATTCAACAAAATATTTTAAGTAAGTTTGGCAAAACGTTTGGAATTTTAATTAGTGCAGGTGTCTCAGTTATGGANTCNATGGATTTACTTATAAAAATTGTAGATAATCGAGTTTATGAANTNGCTTTAATNGANGCNAAAAAAGAAATTGAAAATGGNATAAGNATATCNCANGCACTNAANCAAACAAATATTTTTCCTCCAATNTTTATTCAACTTTTAATAACNGGTGANGAAACTGGAGANATAGATAANNTAGCATTAAAAGCATCAGATTTTTATAGCAAACAAGTATCTGCAATTGTNGATAGACTTACTTCCTTAATTGAACCAATATTAATTGTTACTGTTGGAGCTGTAATTGGTATTGTTTTAGTTGTAACATATCTTCCTATTTTCAATTTTGGTTCTGCACTAGCTGGTTAATTTCATATTAATGATATACTTATTTTGTTTTTTAATTGGATTAATTTTTGGTAGTTTTTTAAATGTTGTTATATACAGAATACCTAAAAATCAATCAATAATTAGTCCAAGGTCTTATTGTCCTAAATGCAAATCAAAAATTTCATTTTATAATAATATTCCTTTAATTTCATTTTTAATTCAAAATGGAAAATGTAAAAAATGTAAGAAATCAATTTCATTAGTATACCCATTTACAGAGCTTATTACTGGTTTTTTATTTTTAATAGGTTTTTTCTATTTTGAAGGTATTGAATCTTTTACATTTATTACAGTATCAAGCTTGTTATTTGCAATTTCGATAATAGACTACAGATATTTCATAATACCATTAAAATTATCTCTTTTTCTTATAATTTTAATTTTACCAAATTTATTCTTTTTAACTAAACCATTATTTTACATCTATGGTTTACTTGTAGGTTTGGGATATTTACTTTTTATATATATAATTACCTGGATTATTACAAAAAAAGAACCCTTAGGTTTAGGTGATATTCAATTAATATGTATTCTTGGCTTGTGGTTAGGCCCAATTAAAGTATTAATTACAATTTTTTTATCTGCATGCATTGGAATTATATATTGGTTACTATTATATTTCATAAATGGATATGAAAAAAATAAAAAATTGCCGCTTGGTACATTTTTATCTATTTCATCAATTTTAGTTTATCTTTATTAATTTGATAATTGTCGTTGTCTTTCAAATAAGATAATACTCGTAGCAGCTGTTACATTTAATGAATCAATATGTCCATTCATTTTTATTGTGGCTAAAAAATCACAATTTTTCTTGATTAATTGCCTAATACCTTGTCCCTCACTTCCTAGTACAAATACTATTTTTCCAGAATAATCTAATTCATACCATTGCTTAGCATCTACACCATTCTCAACTCCAACAACCCAAAATCCTTTAGATTTTAAAAATTCAATAGTAGATTTCAAATTTGTTTGCATATATATTGGGATATTTAAAAATCCACCTTGGCTAACTTGCAACACAGTATTTGTAACTTTTACTGAATTATTTTTAGGTATTACAATACCATTAATTCCAGCACATTCGGCAGTTCTAATTATTTGTCCAAAATTTTGAGGATCACTAACTTGATCAAGCATTAGTAAACATTCATTTTTAGAAAATTCATTTTTTAAAAAAATATCATTATAAAAATCATATGAAAATTCAATTGCAATTCCTTGACTATGCTTATTTAAAAAAAGTTTTTTAAAATTTTTTGTATCTAGATACTTGATAGAATATTTCTTATCAGAAAGATAACTATCGAATTTATTCGATTTAAATATTTTTGAGGATTTATCTAAATAAATATATTTGATTTCTAATTTAATATCAGAATTAAGTACAGCAATACAATTATTTACACCATAAACAATATATGACTCTTTTAAATTATTTTTAGCTAAAAATTTATTCACTTAGTAATAATTCGATATTGAAGATTAAATCTGCATACATATTTGGATCGTATTCTTTTAAAATAGCTCCAGGATAAATTCGTTTTATTTTATTATTTTTACCAATCAAAAAAGTTGTTGGGATGGAATATACTCCACCATATTCAAAGATGATTTTATCTATATTTTCTTGGTCTCCATATAATACTGGATAGTTTATTTCATAAGCTTTTAAAAAATTTTCTAATTGTTTTTTTGTATCTGAAATTGAAAGTCCTAATATATTCAAACCTTTAGAATTATATTTTTCATATAGTTCATTGAAATCTGGAATTTCCATTCTACAAGGTCCGCACCATGTTGCCCAAAAATTTATTAAGACAACCTTGTCTTTCATATCACTTAAAGTTATCAAACTATCATTTTTTACAGATTTCAATGTAAAATCTTTAGCTAAATCAATATCAGCTGTCAGCTCTTCTATTTTATCTAATTGTTTCTGATCTAAATTATTTGTGTAAATAAATGAAATAATAATTAAAAGTAAAAATTTAATCTTCAAAATTACTCCTCGAATTATTTAGAAAATTTATAAAATTATCTTTATTAGTATCCATTCCTGGGAACGTACCCAGAACTTCATCATCAGGACTCAAAATTACATAATATGGAAGAGCTGCAGTACCAAATCTCTCAATTTCTAATAATCTATTTTTTTTATGTACCTCTTCCTTCCCATCTGTGTATAGCTTAACTAATACAAAATCTTCAAAAATTTTCTTAACATCATTTTCTTCAAAAATATTAATTTCCATCCATCTACAGTTAGTACAAGTATATCCAGTAAAATCAATAAAAATAGGCTTATTCATTTTTTTTGCTATACTGTAACCCTCATCTAAATTTTCTATCCATGAATCTTGTTTTGGTGGAGGTAAATATGATTCAATTAATCCATGTAATTTATTATTAAATAGACCGCTTGATAAATATACACCTATAAATAAAAATAAAACCAAAAAACTTATTCTAGAAAAACTAAATTTTTTGATTGGAGTATCAAATGGCATTTTAATAATACCTAACAAGTATAATGACATTAAAATAAAAATTAGTGCCCATATTAGTAAAACTACATTTCTATCAAAAATCCCCCAATTCCAAACTAAATCTACATTACTTATAAATTTGAAGGCTGCTGCTATTTCTAAAAATCCCATAATAACTTTAACAGAATTTAACCATCCACCACTTTTTGGTAGTTTTGATAAATATTGCGGAAATAAAGCTAAGAAAAAAAATGGAGAAGCAAAAGCTAATGAAAAACTTAGCATACCAATAATTGGCCAAAAAACTGCACCTTGACTTGCCGTTGCTAATAATGCACCAACAAAAGCAACAGTACATGTAAAAGAAGTTAAAGTAAAAGTCAGAGACATAAACAATATACCTAAAATACCACCTCTGCCTTCTTGATTTATACTAAACTGCCTTATAAATGCTGGTGTCTGAATTTCATAATATCCAAACAAACTAAATGCTAAATAAATAAATAATGAAGCAATAAAAATATTTATCCAAGGATTGGCAGCTATATCGCCTGCTCCTGAAGCACCAAGTGTAAATGATAGAAGTAGTCCCAATGTTGTAAAAATAAATACTATTCCTAAGGCATATAAAGTAGCGGAAAAAATAGGGTTATTGTTTTCTTTTTCACCCTCTTTAGTAAAGTAAGATACTGTTATAGGAATCATTGGAAAAACACATGGTGTTAATAAAGCTAAGAAACCCATACCTAATGCAAATAAAATAAATGAAAATAAACCTTTATTGATTTCATTTTCTAAATCACTTAATGGAATTTCATCATTATAATCAGTAGGAAATGGTACAATAACAAACTCTTGTCTTTTTTCACCTTCAAAAACTTTGAATATAAAATTAAAATCGTCCCATCTTGGTATGCACATACTCTCATCACAAGCATAATATTCAAAAACACCATTAACATTATAGCTATCACTTTTAAGATTATCTAATAAATTTAAATTTTTTACCAATTGAATACTATCTTCATGATAAAAAATATCTTGATTAAAATTTTTATCAAACTTTTTTAATGGAATAGGTTCATTAATAATACCCAAATCCGAAAAAAAAGTTGAATCTATTATATCAATATATGTAGGACTTAAACTTTTTTCTGGATGAACAGAATAAATGTGAAAACCATCATCAATATTAATATCAAAGATTAAACTTAAACTCTCTCCAGAAAAATAAATATTACGATCAGTTTTAACTTTAAAATTCACGCAATTTTCTAGTTTAGAAATATCTATATCGTTTGAAAACGAGATACTAAAAAATAATATATTAAATAGATAAAAAAACTTATCTAGATTGTTCTTCATTATTTTCATTATTTACTCTGACTCTTGTTATTTTTACAGGTTTTTTAGTTCTATGAATATTTTTTAAACTTTTATTTACATCAATTTTAAATTTATTCTTATTTTCATTTAAAGGCACTTTGATATATCTCTTACTACCTTTATAATTAAATTCAACAAATTGAGATTATTTATCATCTGAAATTTTATCAACTGATTTAGAAATAATATAATCTGCTTCAGATTTTAATTTTTCAATTTTATCTAATACTTCAAATCCATTAATCATAGAGCCAAAAACAGTATACTTATTATCAAGATGACGCGCATCATTAAAACAAATAAAAAATTGACTTCCAGCTGAATTCACATCTTGAGATCTTGCCATTGACAATATCCCTTTTTTATGAGGTATATTATTAAACTCTTGATCTACAGTCCAGCCGGGATTACCTCTTCCATCATTTTCTTTATTAGAATCTCTTGTTAAGATATCTCCTCCTTGAGCCATGAAACCAGGAATGATTCTATGAAAAATTGTTTCATCATAAAATCCGCTATTTGCAAGTTTTTTAAAATTATATGCATGATTAGGTGCGAGGTTATTATAAAGAATGAATTCCATAATTCCATAATTTGTTTCCATTATAATAATATCGTCCTCATTGACTGGTTCAGGTAAAAAATCTTTTGCTTTAGATTTTATTAATTCAATTTCTTGTGGTGTTATTTCTTGAGGCAAACTAGGAATTAAATTTCCTTTAATTTTTCCATCTATTTTTAATCCTTTTTTATTTAATAAAGGATTAGTATAATTTTCTAAATCATTTAATAAAATAATTGAAAATAATATAAAAAAGTAAATCATTTACCTGTACTCCCAGGTTTAACTAATGCAATTTTATTTAACCAATCTGGAATTTCGTTTTCATCCCAACTTTTAACATTTAATGTTAACAATGATTTAAATGGAAAGCCAAAATCTAATTCTTTATTGCTCCTATCTACTAAACAAACTATACCTTTAATATTAGCTTGATAATTAGAAATTAATTCTATTAACTCGAAAATAGAACCACCGGTTGTAACAATATCTTCAACGATAAGTATATTTGAATCTTTATCAATGTTAAAGCCTCTTTTAAATTCCATATTGCCGTTTACTCTTTCACTAAAAATATGTTTACAATTAATATATTTACCTACACCTCCTGATAACAATATACCTCCAATAGCAGCACCTATAACTAAGTTAATATTATCATCATTAAATTGATTTGCCATCTCTAAACAAATTTTATCCAAAGCAACTGGATTTTCAAGTAATCTAAATTTTTCTATATAAGTATCACTATGCCTTCCTGAAGTTAGCTTAAAATGGCCTTTCATTATTGCACCTGTCCATTCCAACAAATTCATTACTTCTTTACTTTTCATATTAAATCTCTTATTTTGAGGGTGTAATTTAAAGTTGCTTCTTTAATATCTTCTACTTGTTTGTTCTTATTTGTCAAAATTCCTCTAGATACATTTATAATAGACAGGAAATTTTCTTCACCTATTTTCAAAGATTTCTCTAAATTTCCACCCTGAAAACCTATACCAGGCATTAACCATGGCATTGGAGATGAAACTGACTCAACATCTTTCAAATCTTTATCATTAGTTGCACCAATAACAAGCCCAATATTATTATATTTATTCATAGTATTACATAGCTTTATGACAAATTTATAAACCGCAACATTATTTACATTTAATTTTTGAAAATCATTCGAACCTATATTTGATGTTAATCCTAAAACAAATACTCCTTTATCTTTATAATTAATAAATGGTTCAATAGAATCTCTACCCATGTATGGAGAAACTGTAATACTATCATATCCCAAATAGTCAAATATTGATTTGGCATAATAAATAGATGAATTACCTATATCTCCTCTTTTTGCATCTGCAATTGATATAGCTCTATTATTTATATACTCAGGAATTTTTTCTAGAATTTTATATCCTTTGGAACCATATCTTTCATAAAAAGAAAAATTAACTTTATAGATAGGACAAAGATCAATTGTAGCATTAATAATATCTTCAATATAAGAATTCATATAATCTAAAGAATTGTTTTCTAATAAGTTATTATCAACGTCTAATCCTAAGCAAAGCCTATTATTTTTTTCAAGACATTTCGATTTAATTTTTTCATTAAAATTCATTTATTCTTATTTTTTTTTTAATTTTCTCTGACATAAATTTACAATAATATTATGAAACAATTATCATTAAATATAGTTAATAAATCAACAACTAAAGTTGTAGCTTCATCTTCATATGATTACAAAATTGAATTAATAAAAAATATTGGTCTTGATGATATAGANAATATATTAGAAATTTCAACAGATTTATCTGAAATTTATGGTAACAGGCTTATTATAAATAAAGATAATATACTTAAATATTTCAATTCTGAAACGCTCCCTTTTATTGCAAGATATAAAAAAGAAATTATTGGGTATATCATAGGTGTTCCTCTTGAATATTTCGTCCAAGAAAGTTGGTCACATTTTGATACTAATTTAAATAAAAATAATACAATTTATACTTATGCTTTTTATATGAAAAAGAAATTTAGGAAAAAAGGTGGATTTTCTAAAACATTAAAAATGATATATCTTAATTGGTCAAAAAAAAGAGGATTTAAATATGTTTCAGGTCATGTAGTTGAAGGAACATCTAAACAATTTTCTAAGGAAACAGAAATAATAAAAATATTTTCTAATTGGTATGGTATAAATAAACCATATGAATATTACAGAAGAAAGTTATAATTTAATACAATGATATTAATAATCTTACTCATAAGCATTAGTTTACAAGCACTTTCTTTGCAAGAAGTATATGATAATGCAGATTCTTTTGAAGAATATGATAAATATCTTATTCTATCGAATGATACCATTTACACAGGAGGATTAGGATTATATGAAGGTAAAACATTTATAGATTGTAATGGTTCGATAATTAATCTTCAAGATGGAAATGGAATATGGGTTTATGGTGATGAGAATAATACTACAAATTTAGATATTCAAGAATGTATTATTACAAATAGCCTATACTATGGACTAAGCTATAGTGGCGAATCTAATGGAAATATAATAAATTGTAATTTAGTTAATACTAATTTTGGTCTAAAACTTTTTGATAATGCAAATATTTCAGTAAATAATTCTATTTTTTCGTCAAATAATTCAATGGGAATTGCAATTTATACTGAAAGTCCAATTTTAAATATATCATATTCTTTATTTTGGAATAATGAAGATAATCACTTAGAAAACTGTCCTGGTTGAGGGAATATATGGACTCAGTTTGAGTTAGATTCAGGTTTTGGTATAATATACTCTGATCCTTTATTTATAGATTTTAATCATTGGGATTTTAATATAAATTCTGATTCTCCTTGTATTAATTCAGGAGACCCATTGATATATGATTTAGATGGAAGTATATCTGATATAGGAGCTTTGAACTTTAATTTAAACTGTTCAAATTTTGGTGATTTAAATAATGATAATGATATTAATGTTTTGGATATAATTAATTTAGTGAATTGTGTACTGCATGAAGAATGCAATGTTTGCTCTGATTTAAATTATGATGGAATATATAATATACTAGATATAATTGACCTTGTTAATTTTATTCTTAACTAGATTTATAAACTTCTAAACCATTTTTAAAAATCTTCTTTATTTTACTCTGTGAATCAAACCAATATGGTATTTCTTCTAATCTATTAATATCCCAAAAAATAAAATNTGCTAAAAATTCTTTTTTAATTAGACCTCTATTTTGATGCCTATTTAAAGATTTTGCTGCATTATATGTAACAGCTAAAAAAGATTCTTCAAGTGTCAAACCACAATTTTGAATGGATAAGTGCATTATATTTGGAAGTGATCTTATAGTGCATGTACCAGGATTAAAATCAGTAGCAATTGATAAATTACAACCACTATCAATTAATTTTCTTCCATCAGCATATTTTTTTTTATTTAAAAAAAATGTTGTACCAGGTAATATTGTAGCTATTGTTTTAGAATGAGATAAAGCTTTAATTCCTTTATCGTTTATAACCATTAAATGGTCTGCAGATAATGCATTCATCTCAGCAGCAAGTACAGAAGCTCCAAAACACTTAAACTCGTCAGCATGTAATCTAGGAAGTAAATTATATTTTTTTGCAGTTTCTAAAATTTTTTTACTTTGATTAATATTAAAGTAACCATCTTCACAAAATACGTCACAGAATTCTGCTAATTTTTTCTCAGAAACTTGAGGAATCATTTCTTCACATATTAATTTCACATAGTCATCTGAATTATATGCCTGGGGTATTGCATGCGCCCCTAAAAATGTTGGAATAATATCTATAGGTAATTCATCATTGATTTTCTTAATTACCATAAGAGATTTAATTTCATCTTTTACCGATAAACCATAACCCGATTTAGCTTCTAAAGTCGTTGTACCATGATTTATAAATGGTTTTATATTATTAATTGAACTTTCAAATAGTTCATCAAAAGAAGAATCTTGCACTTTTTTAATAGAAC
The DNA here is from genome assembly GCA_002704685.1 of Fidelibacterota bacterium. Lineage (GTDB taxonomy): Bacteria > Fidelibacterota > Marinisomatia > SCGC-AAA003-L08 > D37C17. The sequence goes on along the minus strand of PAHD01000010.1, from coordinate 34,667 downwards.
TTAAGATACCTCCACCAGAATTCTTTATATCTTCGTAACTAAAACCTTTTGATCTATTATAGAATTCTTTTGATCTATCTCCTATAAAAATAGGATGAGTATGTGAATCAATAAAACCAGGAGTCAAAGAACAATAATTAGCATCAATTATTTTACAATCATCATTTATATTATTTTCAATTTTAACAATTGAATTATTTTCAATTAAGATTTGTTTATTTGTAAGAATATCTAAAGAATCTTTTTCAGGATTCCATGTAAAAATTTTATTAATATTAATAATTTTAGTTTTCAAAACTANGAAGGGATTTTTAGATTTTTATCCTTTGCTACATTAATGGCTTTTTTATATCCAGCATCATAATGTCGAGCTACACCTAATCCAGGATCATTTGTTAAAACTCTATTGATTCTTTTTTTCATTTCATTAGAACCATCAGCAACAATTACAACTCCAGCATGAATTGATAGTCCCATACCTACTCCACCTCCATGATGTAATGAAGTCCAACTTGATCCACCCGAAATACTTAACATAGCATTTAAAATTGGCCAATCAGCAACAGCATCTGAACCATCTTTCATAGCTTCTGTTTCTCTATTTGGAGATGCAACTGAGCCACAATCAAGATGATCTCTACCAATAACAATTGGAGCTTTCAACTCTCCTGATGCAACCATATCATTAATAGCCTCACCAAAAATATTTCTTTCTCTATAACCTAACCAACAAATTCTAGCAGGTAAACCTTGAAATTGAACTTTTTTTTGAGCTAGAGTTATCCATCTTTTCAAAGCTATATCATCTGGAAATAACTCTAAGACTTTTTTATCTGTTTTATAAATATCTTCAGGATCNCCTGATAGAGCAACCCATCTAAAAGGTCCCTTACCCTCACAAAATAAAGGTCTTATATATGCTGGAACAAAACCTGGAAAATTAAATGCATTTTTTAATCCTCCATTTTCTTTAGCCTGTCCTCTCAAATTATTTCCGTAATCAAAAACGATTGAACCTTTTTTTTGAAATTCTAACATAGCATTACAATGTTTAGTCATAGATTCATAAGATAGTTCAATATATTTTTTTGGATTATTTTTTCTTAATTCTATAGCTTTTTTATAAGTAAGATGGTGGGGAATATATCCATTTAATTCATCATGAGCAGACGTTTGATCAGTNACAATATCAGGAATAATATTATGACTTAAAAATTTAGGAAATAATTCTGCTGCATTACCCAATAATCCAATTGATAAAGATTTATTATCTTTTTTTGCTTTTAAAGCAAGTTGAAGAGCTTTATCAAATCTTGTTTCTTTAATATCAAGATATCCTGTTTCAATTCTTTTATCTATTCTACTTTCATCAAATTCTATTGTTATATTTACACCTTCATTCATTGTTACAGCAAGTGGCTGAGCACCTCCCATACCTCCTAATCCTGCAGTTAAAGTTAATGTTCCTTTTAAACTACCGTTAAAATTTTGTCTAGCAACTTCAGCAAGAGTTTCATATGTACCTTGTAAAATACCTTGAGTTCCTATATAAATCCAACTTCCAGCAGTCATTTGTCCATACATCATCAAGCCTTTTTTATCTAATTGTCTAAAATGTTCCCAGGTTGACCAATTTGGGACCAACATAGAGTTAGATATTAGAACTCTAGGTGAATGCTTGTGAGTTTTAAAGATCGCTACAGCTTTACCTGATTGTATTAGCAATGTTTCATCATTTTCTAGATTTATTAATGAATTTTTAATTTTTTCAAATTCATCCCAATTTCTTGCTGCTTTACCAAATCCGCCATAAACTATTAAGTTATCGGGATTTTCTGCAACTTCTGGATCCAANTTATTACATAACATTCTAAGAGCTGCTTCTTGATGCCATCCCTTACAGACTAACTTAGTACCTATATTTGATTTTATTTTTTTCATATCTAATCTATATAAAAGTTCAAGGTATTATAAATAGATTCATACCAATTAATTGTATCTTTTTCTAATTCATAAGGGAAAAGTGCAAATTTTTTAAATCCCTCAAATCTCGATAATAAAATTTTATTTGATATCTCAGTTTGATTCTGATTAAATACTGATATGCCAATAGAAATTTTATCCNTATTTAAATTCTTTGAATTTATGATCCTATTAATATTATTATATTTTTCAAAATTATCATAATAGTTCATTATAACACAAAAATCAATTATATCTTCATTTATCCATGACTCCCAATCTTGATACCATCTATATTTTGCTTCTAAAATATCTGGTTTTACGGCTGCACTAACTTTTAGATCTAAAGAATTACTTAACAATAAATATTTTATTGATCGTACAAATTCAGTTATCTTACTAGATTTAAATTTTTCCCAATTTGTATTCATTGAATCAACGTATGATTTTGAATAACCAAATCTTTCAGAAATAATCCCTCTTTTTAAATCAATTGGGTTAATAGAATATTGATTTTCAAATTCATTTAGTCCGTATTGATTATAACCATAAAAATTATCTTGATATCTTATGTAGTCAAGATGAATTCCATGAATTTTATAGTTTGATATTAATTCATTAACAACATTCAATAAGTGAGTATTAACATCGGGATTAAGAGGTGAAAGATAAATACCCTCCCATGATTTTGAATGAATTTGGTGTAAAGGAATTGATATATCAGATTTTCCATTTAAATCTACTTCAAAACACTGATCACAATTAAAGTAAAGATGATTNCCATCAATAGGTTTTTTATCTGAGGACCAAAGAATATATGTATTAAACCAAGCATGTATTTCTATATCAGTACTGTCTGTTTTCTGAAGAATATAATTTAAAGGATCAAATAGTGAATCTAATTTCTCATGTTTTGGGACTAAATTTGAATTATATAAAGCATCACCTCTATACCTAACTTGATAAAATAGTTTATTAATATTATTTTTAACTGCAAAATTAAAAACTGAATCAACACTACTACTATCTAAAATACTTGTTGATTTTACCCACAATGAATTATCAACTATTTTAGGTAAAAGTGTATTAGGAAATAGATTTAAGGATAATAGTGTAAAAACAAATAAAGATAATTNTATTTTTCTATAATAATAGTTAATCAATCTCTCTATTTATCTTCTTCTTTTTTTTCTTTTTTGGTAGATGTTTCAGCATCAGTCTCATTTTCATCTTTNAATTTAAAATCAACAAATTCTAATATTGAAACTTTTGCATCATCATTTTTTCTATTACCAACTTTAATTATTCTTGTATAGCCACCTGATCTTTTTTCATAATTAGGAGCAATTTCATGAATCAAAGTATTTGCTATTTGTTTCTTGTAGCTACCTTTTACTTTTTTTAAAATTAATCTTCTACCATGAATACTATTTTTTTTGGCATAAGTCACTAATTTTTCAACAAATCTTTGTACTTCTTTAGCTTTCGGTAGAGTTGTAGTTATATGCTTGTGCTTAATTAATGCGCAAGCCATATTACTAAGCAAAGCTTTTCTATGACTTGATGTTCTGTTTAATTTTCTACCTTTTTTTAAATGTCTCATAAAAAGTACCTATTTAATCTTTCATAAATTGACTNATATCCATACCAAATTTTAAGTTTAACTCACCTAATTTTTCATTTAATTCAGTAAGTGATTTTCTTCCGAAATTTTTAAATTTCAACATTTCACTTTCATCTTTACTTACCAAATCAGAAATTTGGTGGATACCAGCAGCTTGCAAACAATTATGGCTTCTTACTGATAATTCCATTTCATCAATACTTTTCATTAAAGTTGCTTTTATTTCAATTGCTTGATTTGCTTCTTCATTATCAATAGCTTTTATTCTAGTAGCATCATCAAACATAAAGAAAGATAAATGTTGAATAAGTATGCTTGCAGCATGATTTATACAATCTTTAGCAGAGGTTGATCCATCAGTATCGACCTCNATTAGTAGCCTCTCCTGACCTTCGGTAGAAGCAGGAATTGGAATAACTTCCCAAGCAACATTAAGAACAGGATTAAAAATTGAATCAATAGCAATTGTACCAAGAGTATCATCAGACCTTTTATTACTTTCAGAACCTACATATCCTTTTCCTCTAGAAACACGAATCTCAACTTCTAAAGAAGTTTTTTTATTAAAAGTCATTAGTGGCAATGAACCATTAATGACTGAAAAATTATTTAAATAATTATTTAACTCTTCTGCTTTNAAAACGCCAGATGAATCAGAATCAATTTTAAAAGAAATTAACTCACTTGCCTGCTCTTCATTCATCTTAAATCTAATTTTCTTAAAATTCAAAATTATATCAGGTAGATCTTCAGAAACACCATCAATAGTTGAAAATTCATGAGAAACACCATCGATTTTAATTGATGTAATGGCAGCACCAGGTAAAGTAGTCAGCAATGTCCTTCTTAATGCATTTCCAACTGTNACAGCATAGCCTCGATCAAATGGTTCAACACTAATTTTTGCATANTTTTTTTTATNGTTTTCGAACTTAATATTTAAATCATTAAAATATTTAACTGACATAATTTATTTCCTTTATTTTGAATATAACTCAACTACTAATTGTTCATTTAACGGTTCTGATATTTCATCTCTAGTTGGAACTTTATCGAANGTACCGATTAATTTACTTTTATCTAAAGTTAGCCAAGGCATTGGATTATCACTTTTTATTCTTCTCATTGAATTTAAAAAAATATCATTTTTTTTGCTCTTACTTCTAACCTCAATAACATCTCCATCACTTAAACTATAAGAAGGTATATTTACTACCTTATTATTAACTAAAAAATGTTTATGAGAAACTAGTTGTCTTGCGGCACTCCTAGTATTAGCTAAGCCTAATCTGTAAACAGTATTATCTAATCTAGACTCAAGCGAAATCAGCAAATTGTCACCAGTAGCACCAGATTTATTATTAGCTTTTTTGAAATAATTTCTAAATTGCTTTTCTAGAATACCATATAAATATTTTATTCTTTGTTTTTCTCTAAGCTGAACACCATAATTTGATAATTTTCTCCTCCTAGATTGTCCATGTTGACCGGGAGGATAATTTTTTCTTATTGAAGAAAATTTATCTGATTCAAACACAGGAAATTCTAATCTCCTACATATTCTTGCTCTTGGTCCTCTATATCTTGCCATTAAATAACTCCTTAAACTCTTCTTTTTTTAGATGGTCTGCAACCATTATGAGGAATTGGTGTTAAATCCATTATTCCTGTTACCTTTAATCCAGAAGCCATCAAAGCTCTAACTGCAGCTTCTCTTCCTCCACCTGGCCCCTTAATCATAACTTCTATGGTAGTTAAACCTCTGGACATTCCTTCAGTTGCAGCTTTTTCTGCTGCTTGTGCAGCAGCAAATGGTGTATTTTTTCTTGAACCTTTAAATCCAACCATTCCTGCGCTTGCCCAAGAAATTGTATTTCCATATTTATCAGTTAAAGTAATTACAGTATTATTGAAAGTTGATTTAATAAATCCTATTCCTTCAGGATCAACTTTTACTTTTTTCTTATTTGATTGTTTTGCCATAAATTAAACCTCTACACTGCCTTTTTCTTATTTGCTATAGTTTTTTTCTTACCTTTTCTAGTTCTAGAATTATTTTTTGTATTCTGACCATTAACAGGAAGTCCTTTTTTATGTCTTAATCCCCTATATGTACCAATATCAATTAATCTTTTAATATTTCTTCCAACTTGACTTCTCAATTCACCTTCTACAAGATAGTTTTCAGCTAATTCATTTCTAATCTTTAAAATTTGTTCTTCATTTAATTGATTAGTTTTGGTTCTTGGATTTATATCAATTGCATCCAAGATTAACTTAGATTTTGATAAACCAATACCATATATATAAGTTAAACTAATTAAAATTGATTTATTTGCTGGTAAATCTACCCCTGATATTCTTGCCATGCCTATCCTTGCCTTTGCTTATGTTTAGGGTTTTCACATATCACACGCAAAACGCCGTTACGTCTAATAATTTTACATTTTATACAAATTTTCTTTACAGATGCTCTTACTTTCATAATTTTACCATTTAATATCTAAAAACTATTCTTCCTTTACTTAAATCATATGGAGACATTTCTATTTTAACTTTATCTCCAGGCATTAATTTTATATAATGCATTCTCATTTTACCTGAAACATGAGCCAAGATTACATGATCATTATCCAAAACTACTCTAAATGTAGCATTAGGTAATGTTTCTTGTATTTTTCCATCTACTTCTATAGGTTTTTCTTTCGCCATATTCTTTCTAAATTGTTAAAATTTTTACTTTATCATCAAAAAATGCTACAGAATGCTCAAAATGCGCTGAAGGCAAACCATCAGCAGTAGAGATAGTCCAATTATCATTCTTAGTATAAACTTCAAAACTACCCATATTAACCATTGGCTCTATAGCTATGCACAAACCATTTTCAATCACTGGACCTTGATTATAATTTCCAAAATTAGGAACCTGTGGTTCTTCATGCAATTTACGCCCTATTCCATGACCAACTAATTCTCTTACAACACTAAAACCATTTTGTTCAACATAATTTTGAATTGCTGAACCAATATTACCAACTTTGGCATTAGTTTTAACCTCTTCAATACCTAACATTAGTGATTGTTTAGTAATATCTAAAAGTTTTTGTTTTTTTTCAGAAATTTTACCAACTGCAAATGTTCTAGCATGATCTCCATAAAAATCATCATAAATTGAACCAACATCAATTCCTATAATCTCACCTTCTTTTAAAGATCTATTACTTGGAACTCCATGAACAACTTCGTCATCTATAGATACGCACAATGTACCTGGGAAACCATATAAACCTTTAAAACCGGGAATAGCTTTATTCTTTCTAATAAAANTTTCAGCAATTTCATCTAGTTCAAAAGTTGTAATTCCAGGCTTAATATGCTCTTCAATTAAATATAACGTATCTTTAACAATCTGGCCTGCACAATACATTTTATTAATCTCAGATTTATTCTTAAGATGAATCATGTTAATATCTTCTAGAACGTCCTCTTATTTTGCCTTTATTCAAAAAACCATCGTAGTTCCTCATTAACATATGAGATTCTACTTGCTGCAATGTATCCAAAGCAACACCTACAATAATTAATAAACTTGTACCACCATAAAAACTTGCTAGCGAATAACTTATATCTTCGTTAAAAGCTCTAAACAAAATTATCGGAAAAACAGCAATTAATGCTAAAAAAATAGAAGAAGGCAATGTCACCCTAGTTAAAATTCTATCAATATAATCTGATGTAGCTTTTCCAGGTCTAACACCAGGAATAAAACCACCCTGTTTTTTCATATTATCTGCTACATCAACAGGATTAAAAGCAATTGCTGTATAAAAGTAAGTAAAGATAATAATTAAAAATGCAAAGAAAATAGAATAAACAAAATGAGTTGGTGAAAAATAAGTTCTTAAAGCATCCCCAAAACCGCTATCAGGAAGAAAAGAAGCAATAGTATTTGGGAGAAACATAAGAGCCTGAGCAAAAATAATTGGCATTACNCCTGCCGTTAAAATTCTTAATGGTATGTGAGAAGCTTGGCCACCATAAACTTTCCTACCAACAACTCTTTTAGCATATTGTACTGGAATTTTTCTTACTCCGGTATTGACCAATACTACAACAAAAGTAATNATGAACATTAAAATTGCTAAGAAAATATATCTATAAGGATTTGCAGTAATATTAAACCACTCAGCTTGGAAAACAAATGGTGCTTGTGCCAAAATACCACACATAATAATTAAAGATATACCGTTACCGAGCCCATAATCAGAAATCTGTTCACCAAGCCACATTATAAAAATTGTTCCAGTTACCAAAGTAATAATAGTAACAAAGTAAAANTAAAAACTACCATCAGGCACTACTGATGCACCATTATTTAACTTTATACTTGATAAATAAACAGAAACACCAATTGATTGCATACTTGCTATTAGAACAGTTCCATAACGAGTTAACTGAATAATTTTTCTTCTGCCAAGCTCACCTTCTTTTTGTAACTTCTGGAAGTAAGGAACAACTGAACCTAATAACTGAATAATAATTGATGCAGAAATGTAAGGCATAATTCCTAATGTAAAAATTGATGCCTGAGAGAAGAATCCGCCGACAAAAGTATCATAAAGACCTAGTAATGAATTTTGCTGTGTTGCTTGATCCATAAAACTTTTTAATACACCTTTATCTACACCAGGAACAGGAACTTTACCACCTAATCTATAAATAAGCAACATAAATCCAGTAAATGCCAATTTTTTTCTTAAATCACTTATTCTAAATATATTAAGAAATTTATTCATTAAATAAATATTGCCTTTCCACCAGCTTTTTCAATTTTTTCTAAAGCAGTTTTGCTAAAGAAGTTAGCTGAAATTTCTAGTGATTTTTTCAAATCACCTTTTGAAAGAACCTTCAAAGGAATGTTTTTAGATTTAATTAAATTATTTTTATACAAAAAATCATGATTTATTTTTGAAACTTTTAAATCAGATAGCTTTTCTAAATTAATAATTTGATAGTTGTTTTTATATCTATGAACTTTTGAAAAAACCTTCATTCCTCTTTTTGGAAGTCTTCGCATTAAAGGAGTTTGTCCTCCNTCAAAATGAAATTTAGCTTTTGNTCCAGAACGAGATTTATAACCNTTATGGCCTTTTCCAGCAGTTCTTCCTTGACCAGTAGCATTACCTCTACCAATTCTTTTTCTATTTGAAATTGAACCTTTTTTATATTTTAAAGAATAAGACATTTTATAATTCCTTTACTCGAACTAAGTGCTTTACTTTATCAACCATACCTTTATGTGCAGAATCATTATTTACTACGACAGGTGAATTTAATTTTTTTATACCTAGTGCTTTAATTGTAGCCTTAGTTTTCTTATTATAACCTATTGCACTTTTAAATTGTGTTATTTCTATTTTTTTTGACATTTTTAATTAAATAATTCTTTCATTGTTATACCTCTATCCTTGGAAACCTGTAATGGGTCCCTTAATTCTTTTAGAGCTTTTTCAACAGCTCTTACAACATTGAGAGCATTTGTAGAACCTGTATTTTTAGTTAAGATATTCGTAACACCAATTTGCTCTAAAACTGCTCTAACTGGTCCCCCAGCTATGATTCCTGTTCCAGGTGAAGCTGGTTTTAACATTAATTTAACAGAACCATATTTAATATCAACCCTATGAGGTATAGTTCCTTTAATAATAGGTGCTTTAAAAATACTTTTTTTAGCTATTTCTTTTGCTTTATTAACAGCAGCTGCTACCTCATTAGCTTTTCCAAAACCAATGCCGACATGACTGCTACCATCACCAACTACAACAATAGCGTTGAATTTCATTCTTCTACCACCAGTTGTTGATTTAGAAACTCTATTTATTTGAACTACAAACTCATCTTTTAGTTGTAAATCAGTTGGACTTATAATATTATTCATTTATACTCACTTATTAAATTAAACACTAATACCTTTTTCTTTTATTGCATCTACAAGAGCTTTAACTCTTCCATGAAATTGATAACCATTACGATCAAAAACTACTTTTTTAATTTTGTCACTCTTAATTTTTTCAGCAAGATCATAACCCACTTCAATACTCTTGTCGACTTTACTTTTAGATTTAAGCTTTTTTCTTAAATTATTATCCATAGATGATGAAGAGAAAATTGTAATATTTTTATTATCATCAAGTAACTGACCATAAATATGTCTATTAGATTTAAAAACGACTAATCTTGGGTATTTCCCTAAAGTACCTAAAGATTGTTTTGTTCTTAACTTCTTTTTTAAATATTTTTTTCTTTTATCATTTAATGACATTTTTTACCCTATTAAATATTAACTTGCACCACCTACTACTTTACCAGCTTTTCTTCTTACTACTTCATCAGAATATTTTATCCCTTTTCCTTTATATGGCTCTGGTTTTCTCATAGATCTAATTTTAGCTGTGAAATCACCAACATTTTGCTTATGATGACCCTTAATAACAATTGTTGTTTGATCAGGTGTAGTAACATTCAGACCCTCTGGTATTTGAAAATAGATAGGGTGGGAGAAACCTACATTAATTAAAAGTAAATCTCCTTTCTTTTCTGCTGTATATCCAACACCAACTAGTAATAGTTTTTTTTCAAAACCTATTGAAACACCCGTTACCATATTCTGAATCAAAGCTCGATATAAGCCATGTAACTCTTTATCTTTTCTATCATTAGACTTTCTTGTTACAACAACAGAATCATCTTTAGATAATATATCTATCCTTGAATCGTAATTAAGTGTTAATTCACCTAACTGACCTTTAACTTCAACTAAATTACCAGAAATACTTATTTTAACACTATCTGGTAAAGAAATTGGCTGTTTACCTATATTTGACATAACTATAAAACCTTACCATACCTGGCAAAGTATTTCACCTCCAATATTTAAATTTTTAGCTTTTTTATTAGACATAACACCTTTAGATGTAGATACGATAGATATACCCATACCATTCAGGACTCTTGGTAACTTATCAACAGAGACATATTCTCTACATCCAGGAGTACTTATTCTTTTAATACCTCTAATAACAGGTTTATCATCATAGCTATATTTTAAATAGACACGTAGTATTCCTTGCTTTTTATCTTCAATCTTAACGTAGTCTCTAATGAAGAATTCTTCTTTTAAAATATATAAAATCCTAATATTCACATTTGAACACTTTACGTCAACCCACTTTTTAGATACAGAACTAGCGTTTCTAATTCTTGTTAATAAATCTGCTATAGGATCATTCATACTCATATTTTTATTCCTTTACCAACTTGCTTTCTTTAAGCCAGGAACTTTACCTTTAGTAGCAAGCTCTCTTAGTGATATCCTGGACAATCCAAATTTTCTATAATATCCTCTAGGTCTTCCGGTCAAATTACATCTATTCCTTACTCTAATTGGATTAGCATCTCTAGGTAATTTTTCTAATTTCATATATGCTAATCTTTTTTCTTCAATTGAAGTTTTAGGACTTTTTACTATTGATAATAATTCTTTTCTTTTATTTTTATATTTATCAACTAGTTTTTGTCTATGAATATTTTTAACTACTTTAGATTTCTTAGCCATTACTCACCTTTTTCTTTTTATAATCATTGATTGGAAAACCAAAACTAACTAATAATTCATATGCATGATAATCATCATCTGTATTTGTCATAATAGTTATATTCATCCCTCTAATCGTATTTACTTTATCATAATCAATTTCAGAAAAAATAATTTGTTCAGAAATACCAAAATTATAATTTCCTCTCCCATCAAAACCAGTTGAAGGAAGTCCTCGGAAATCTCTTATACGTGGTGAAGAGATAGAAATAAATCTATCTAAAAACTCATACATTTTTGTTCCACGTAAAGTTACTTTTACACCCACAGGATCACCAATTCTTAATTTAAAATTAGAAATTGCTTTTCTAGCTTTTGTTATTACAGGTTTTTGGCCAGTTATAATTTTCATCTCATCAACTGCCTGAGCAAGACTATTTTTATTATCTTTAGCATCACCAATACCCATATTTAGGACAATTTTTTCTATTTTAGGCAAATCCATAACATTTTTAATGTTCAACTTATCTTTTAAAGAAGANTGAATATTATTTTTATATAAATCAAATAATCTTGGAGTATAATTTTTCATTAATCTATTTTATTACCATTTTTTTTATTTATTCTAAATCGCTTTCTATTTTTATCAACTCCAAAACCAACTTTTACTAATTTACCTTTGTTCATTAAACCTAAATTAGATAAATGTATTGATAATTCTTTTTCAACAATGCCTCCTTGAGGATTATCCTGTGTTGGTCTTATATGCTTTTTAGCTTTATTAACTCCTTCAACAATAGCTCTATTTTTTGAAGTTAAAACTTTAATAACTCTTCCTGTCTCACCTTTGTAAGAACCAGATATTACCATGACTGTATCTTCTTTTTTAATTTTATTCATTTATATTACCTCAGGAGCTAAAGAAAGTATTTTCATATATTTCTTTTCTCTAAGCTCTCTAGCAACAGGACCAAAAACTCTTGTTCCTGCTGGCTCATTTTGATTATCAACAATAACTACTGCGTTATCATCAAATCTAATGTAAGAGCCATCTTTTCTTTTTGATTCTTTTCTTACTCTAACAACAACTGCTTTTCTTACAGTACCTTTTTTAACATTTGAGTTAGGAATTGCTTTTTTTACTGTAACAACAATCATATCCCCTAACTTTGCATATCTTTTTCTAGAACCACCTAGAACTTTAATACATAAAGCTTGCTTAGCGCCCGTATTATCAGCAACATTTAATCTTGTTTCTTGTTGAATCATTTTATATTTTTACTGCTTTTTTTAAAATTCTCTTTATACGCCACCTTTTAAGCTTACTCAGTGGCTTAGATTCTTCAATTAATACAGTATCTCCTTTTTCACACTTATTATTTTCATCATGCACATAATATTTTTTAGAAAATTTAACAAACTTCTTATATACTGGATGTGGAAAGCTTCTTACAATATTAACAACTACTGTCTTGTTCATAGCATTTGAGTAAACTAAACCACTTAATTCTTTTCTATTGTTTTCCATAAATTTATTTTTTTAATCCTAATTCAAATTGTTTTATAAATGTTTTAACTCTTGCAATATCTTTTCTATTTTGATTAATTTGCTTAGGATCTTCTAACTGTTGAAGTGTTTTTTGAAATCTATAATTCAACATTGAATCATTAAGCTCCATTAATTTTTTATTTAATTCATCTAAAGATAAGTCTTTTAAATTTTTCTCTTTTGCCATTTTACAACTCTCTTCTAGAAACCATTTTGGTTTTTATTGAAAACTTATGTGAACAGGCCCTAAAAGCTTCCTTAGCTTGCTCTTCTGTCAAACCATCAACTTCATATAAAATTCTTCCAGGTTTAATAATTGATACCCATGAATCAGGAGAACCTTTACCTTTACCCATTCTAGTTTCAGCTGGTTTTTTTGTAATTGATTTATTAGGAAATATTCTAATCCATAATCTCCCAATTTTTCTTACTCTTCTAGATAATGAAATTCTTCCAGCTTCAATTTGTCTATTCGTAATCCACCCAGCTTCTAATGCTTTCATTCCATATGTACCGTAGCAGACATAATTTCCAGAATTAGACATACCTTTTAAATTACCTTTATGAGGCTTTCTGTATTTAATTCTCTTTGGCGATAACATTTTACTTAATTCCCTTATTAATCATTATAGATCCAAACTTTTATTCCTATAATACCGTATGTAGTATTAGCTTCAACATGAGCATAATCAATCTTAGCCCTCAAAGTATGAAGAGGAATCTGACCTTCTTTAAAAGTTTCTTGTCTAGCAATTTCAGCGCCATTTAATCTTCCAGCAACTCTAACTCTAATACCTCGAGCACCCATACTAATAGTACTTTGAATAGCTTTTTTGACTGCTCTTCTGTAATTAACTTTTTTTTCAATTTGCTGCGCTATACTCTCTCCAACTAAACTAGAAACTAGAGCAGGTCTTTTAATCTCAAATACATTAACCGAAACTTCATGACCAACTAATTTGTTTAATTCTTTTTTCAGACTGTCAACTTCTGAACCACTTTTACCAATAATTAAGCCTGGTCTTGCAGTATTTATAGTTATACTGACCTTAGTTGAAGTTCTAGAAATCTGAACTCTTGCAACACTTGCAGTTTTATATTTTTTTAAAATATATCTTCTTAAAACGATATCTTCTTTTAAACGATCAGCATAATGCTTTTCATCAAACCAAGTAGAATCCCAATCTCTATTAATTCCTAAACGTAAACCTATTGGATTAGCTTTTTGACCCAAAATTCATCCTCTCTAATTTTTTTCTGATAACGTTATTGTTAAATGACTAGTTCTCTTTAAAATTTGTGAAGCCCTACCCATTGCTCTTGGTCTAAATCTTTTCATTACAGGACCACCATCAACGAATGCATTTGAAATAACTAATTTATCTTGATTGAAATCCCCTTTATTTTCAAGATTTGACAAGCCTGAATTAATTGCTTTTAATATAAAGTTTGAAGCTTTTTTATTACTATTCATTAAAATATTAATTGCATAATTAACTTTACAACCTCTTAATTCATTAAGAACAAAACGAATCTTTGTAGGGGACTGCTTTAAATGCTTAATCTTTACAGTTGTTTCCATATTTATTTCATTTTCCTATCACCTGAGTGTCCTCTGAAAATTCTCGTTGGCGCAAACTCACCCAATTTATGACCAACCATATTTTCAGTAATAAAAACAGGTACAAATTTATTTCCATTGTGAATAGCCAATGTATGACCTACAAATAATGGTGATATCATCGACCTTCTAGCCCATGTCTTGATTACTTCTTTTTTATTATCAGAATTCATTTTTTCTAATTTTTTTTCCAATTTAAAATCAATATATGGTCCTTTTTTGAGAGATCTTGACATTATTTTTTTCTCCTTGAAACTATATATTTATTAGATAATTTATTTTTCTTTCTTGTTTTATATCCTTTTGCTGGTGTTCCCCAAGGAGAAACAGGATGACGACCGCCTGAAGTTTTCCCTTCACCTCCTCCATGTGGATGATCAACAGGGTTCATTACCACACCTCTAACTTTAGGTCTTCTACCTAACCACCTCGATCTTCCAGCCTTACCAATTTTTATATTTTCATGAGTTTTATTACCAACTGCACCAAGAGTAGCTAGACAATTTTCAGACACCATTCTAATTTCACTTGAAGGAAGCTTTAAAGAAACCATTTTATTTTCTTTAGCCATTATCCTAGCATAAGTACCAGCACTTCTTGCCATCTGAGCCCCTTTACCTGGCTTAAGTTCAATATTATGAACTAGCATGCCGTCAGGAATATCTTTCAAAAGCAAGGCATTCCCAGTCTTAAATTCAACTTTTGATTCTTTTGATGAAATAATTTTATCATTAACTTTTAGACCATCAGGAGCAATTATATATCTTTTCTCATTATCATCATAAAGAACTAATGCAATTCTTGAAGAGCGATTTGGATCATATTCTATTGAAACAACTTTACCAAGAATATCAAATTTATTTCTCTTAAAATCAATAATTCTGTATCTTCTCTTATGCCCACCGCCTCTTCTTCTTGAAGTAATTCTGCCTAAATTATTTCTTCCACCTGTTTTTTTAAGAGGTCTAGTCAAACTTCTCTCTGGACGTTTTTTAGTTATTTCATCAAAAGTTGAAATAGACATATATCTTCTGCTTGGAGTATCTGGTTTTAATTTTCTAATTGCCACTAAAATTCTCCATCAACTAAATTAAGCTTATCATCTTTATGCAAAGTAATTATTGCTTTTTTCCATAGATCTCTATGACCTGAAGTTCTAATTACATGCCCTCCACTTTTAACACTAGTATTCTTAAGTTTACCCTTGTAAACTGAAGTACAAACTTTTGTTATTCTTACATCAAACCTTTTTTCAATAGCTTGCTTAATTTGTAACTTATTAGCTTTCGGACTTACCTTAAATACATATTTATTATGTTTTTCGCCCAATAGATTACTTTTTTCTGTTAACATTGGTGATACTATAATATTTGAAATCTCTAGCTGCATAATATTATTTCATTAATTTCTTGTTTAAAAAATCTACAGAATTTTTATCTATCAATAAATAACCGCTATTAATAATGTCATAAGTAGAAAAACTGTCTACATTAACAAGATTGACATTCCTTAAGTTTCTTGAACTTAGAAGAAAATTATTATCAATATTATTAGTAATTATTAATATTTTCTTATCACTCACATCTAATTTTTTTAAAATACTATGTAAATCNTTAGTTTTTATACTATCCATTGAAAAATCATTCAAAACCTTAAAAGAATCAGCAATAACTTTCATAGACAATGCACTTTTTCTAGCTAAGGTTTTAACTTTTTTGTTCAATTTAAGTTCATATTTTCTTGGTTTTGGTCCAAATGCAGAACCTCCATGCACTCTTGCTGGATTTCTTGTTGAACCAACCCTAGCATTTCCAGTACCCTTTTGCTTGTATGGTTTTCTACCACCACCACTTACTTCAGATCTTGTTTTTGAACTTGAAGTTCCTTGTCTTTTTGCAGCAAGCTCTGATTTAACAGCAAGATAAATACAATGCTCATTAGGGTCTATTTTAAAAACCCTATTATCCATATCGACTTTTGCTGACGTTTTCTTACCTTCTTTACTGTAAATATTAACTTTCATTTTAATTCTTTGTTATGTATAAATAATTTTTATTAGAACCAGGAACTGCACCTTTTATAAATATTAAATTTTTAGAAAGATCAATATTAATAATCTCTAAATTTTTAACTGTAACTTTTTCACCACCCATTCTTCCAGCCATCTTCATACCTGGAAAAATTCTACCAGGATCAGTACCAGCACCAACAGAACCAGATTTTCTCATAACACTGTTTTTGCCATGCGAGGCTCTACCACCACCAAAATTATGTCTTTTCATATGACCAGCAAATCCTTTACCTATAGAAGATCCAGTGACTGTAACAAAATCACCCACTTTAAATTGCCTTAAATCTACTTTGTCACCAATAGAAGGTAAATTATCATTTTTATCAAATCTAAACTCCTTTAAAACTTTTTTAGGAGATAATTTTGATTTTAAAAAATGCCCAAGTTGTGACTTAGTTAAATGCTTTTCCTTTGCATCAGAAAAACCTAATTGAATTGAATCATAACCATCAGATTTTTTATTTTTAATTTGTGTTACAGTACAAGGACCAGCCTCAACAACTGTAGCAGGAAAAACATCACCCGAGTCAGTAAATAATTGGGTCATTCCAATTTTTTTACCGATTAAATTTGAAAACAAGAATTTTGGACTTAAATTTTCTTTATCATTATTGGTATTGGAATTTTCATTTGATGTTTTTTGAGAGCTAGTATTTTTTGTAGGAACTTNTTCAGGTATAGTATCACCAGCAGGAGTCTGATCAGATTTAACACTCTTTCCAGAAGCTTCTTCAGACTTAGCACTATCTACAGGAACTTCTTCAGATTTGGCATTATCTGAAACTTCCTCAGATTTAGAATCCTCTGAAGGAACTTTTTCAGATTTAGCATTTTCAACTAGAGTTTCTTCAGATTTTGATTCCTCAGATGAACTTTCTTCAGAAATTGACTCCTCATTTTCAGATATCTCTTTATCATTCAAATTATCATCAAACGGTAAATCAAAATTGTCTATATATGTATCAAAATTTATCATTATTTTAAGTTCTTATTTCTACATCTACACCAGCAGGCATATCTAACTTCATCAATGCATCGACCGTCTTTGAAGTAGAATTTAAAAGTTCTATAATTCTTCGATGAATAGTAATCTGAAATTGCTCTCTTGATTTTTTATCAACAAAAACAGATTTATTAACAGTATAAATAGCTTTTTTATTTGGTAATGGAATTGGGCCCAAGACCAATGCGCCTGTTTCATTTGCTTTTTTAACAATCTTTACGGTTGATTTATAAAGCAACATATGATCATAAGCTTTTAGTTTAATTCTTATTTTATTCATAATTATACCGTAATATTTCCTTTAAATTTTTCAACAACTTTTTCCTGTATACCTTTTGGAGCTTGTTGGTAGTCAGCAAAAGCTAAAGTAAAAACAGCTCTACCTTGAGTTAAAGAACGTAAATCTGTCGCATAGCCAAACATTTGAGCTAAAGGAACAGTAGCTTTTAAAACTTGTGTCTTATCTCTAGGTTCATAACCTTTAACTAACCCTCTTCTAGATGTTACATCACCCATGACAGCACCTAAATATTCCTCAGGCATAACAACTTCTAAATCCATAATAGGTTCTAATAATTTTGGACTTCCTTTTGCCATAGCTTCTTTCATAGCCATACTTCCTACAATCCTAAAGGCCATTTCATTCGAATCAACATCGTGAAATGAACCATGGAACAATGTAACTTTTATATCTTCAATTGGGTAACCAGCCAAGGGACCATTTAAAATAGCATCTTGTATTCCCTTATCTACAGCCGGAATGTATTCTTTTGGTATTGCACCACCAACGATTTTATTGATAAACTCATAACCCTTTCCAGATTCATTCGGTTCAACATTCATTACAACATGAGCATATTGACCTCTACCACCAGACTGTTTAGCTAATTTTGTATTCTGCTCAACATCAGATGTTATGCATTCTCTATATGCAACCTGAGGTGCACCTACATTAGCAACCACATTAAATTCCCTCTTTAATCTATCAACAATAATTTCTAAGTGCAACTCACCCATTCCAGAGATAATAGTCTGATTAGTTTCTTCATCAGTATGAACTCTAAAAGTAGGGTCTTCTTCAGCTAGCTTAGCTAGAGAAACTGATAAATTTTCCTGATCTTTTTTTGTCTGCGCTTCAACTGAGACAGATATTACTGGATCGGGGAAAATCATTGACTCAAATAAAATAGGCTTTTTATCTGAACAAAGAGTATGGCCAGTTTTTGTATACTTGAGACCTACCATAGCAGCAATTTCTCCACAAGTAACTGTTTTTCTTTCTTCTCTTTTATTAGAATGCATTAACATTAATCTTCCAACTCTTTCTTTCTTTTGGGAGCTGGAATTATAAATGAAATCACCAGTTGAAACTTTACCTGAATAAACTCTAAAAAATGTTAACTTACCAACAAATGGGTCTGTCATTATTTTAAATGCAATAGCACTAAAATCTTCAGATTCTGATGGTTGTCTTTCTAAATTATTTTCTTCATTACCTGGTTCAAAACCATCCATTGCACCAACATCAGTTGGAGCTGGCAAAAAATCTATGACAGAATCTAAACATCTTTGCACACCCTTATTTTTAAATGCAGAACCACATAATGTAGGAACAATTGAACCATCTAAAGTTGCTAATCTTAATGCATTTTTAAGTTCAGACTCTGTTATTTCTTCATTTTCAAGAAATTTGTTCATTAAATTTTCATCTTGAGTTGCAATCTCCTCAATTAAAAAAGATCTATACTCCTCAGCTTTAGAAGCAAGGTCTGAAGGTATATCTGAGTATTCAAATTTTGAACCATCATCAGCTGTATATATAATAGCTTTATTAGAAAGTAAGTCAACTAATCCTTTAAAATCACCACCAGAACCAATTGGAAGCACAAGAGGAACAGGATTTGCACCAAATCTATCCTTAATCATTTCAACAACATTATAAAAATCAGCTCCAGTTCTATCCATCTTATTTACAAATGCAATTCTAGGAACATTGTATCTATCTGCCTGCCTCCAAACAGTTTCTGACTGTGGCTCAACACCTCCAACAGCACAAAATAAAGCAATGGCTCCATCCAATACCCTTAAAGATCTTTCAACTTCCATTGTAAAATCTACGTGACCAGGGGTATCAATTATATTAATTCTATGATTTTCCCAGAAACATGTAGTAGCAGCCGATGTTATAGTAATTCCTCTTTCTTTTTCCTGGTCCATCCAATCCATTGTAGCTGCACCATCATGAACCTCTCCAAGCCTATGAAGTCTTCCAGTATAATATAAAATTCGCTCAGTCATTGTTGTTTTACCAGCATCAATATGAGCCATAATTCCAATATTTCTAACTTTATCTAAAGATATTTGTTTGTCCATAATTTTTATCTAAAATGTGCAAAAGCCTTATTAGCTTCAGCCATTTTGTGAGTATCTTCTTTCTTTTTTATTGAGGAACCTTCATTATTCGCAGCGGCTATAAGCTCAGCTGCCAACCTATTAGACATAGTCTTTCCTTTTCTAGATCTTGAAAAATTTAAAATCCATCTCATAGCAAGAGATAATTTTCTTGCCTGAGACACTTCCATAGGCACTTGATACGTAGCACCGCCTATACGCTTTGATTTAACTTCTAAAGCAGGCGACACATTTGATAATGCCTTCTTAAAAACATCAATCGCATTTTCATTTTTTTCTTTTTGTGAAATAATATCTAAACAATTATAAAAAATTTTTTCAGCTATACTTTTTTTACCATTTTTCATTAAGTAATTAATAAACTTAGCTACTGTATAATCCTTATAAGTAGGATCTGGTAATATAGTTCTTTTTTCTGGCCTTCTTCTTCTCAATTTCTATTGCTCCTTAGGCTTTTTAGTTCCATATCTAGACCTACTAGTTTTTCTACCTTCAACACCAGCTGGATCTAGTACACCTCTTACTACATGATATCGAACTCCAGGTAAATCTTTAACTCTTCCACCTTCTATTAAAACAATTGAGTGCTCCTGCAAATTATGCCCTTCACCTGGAATATAAGCAGTAACTTCAAAATTATTTGATAATTTAACTCTAGCAACTTTTCTTAAAGCAGAATTTGGCTTCTTTGGTGTAGTTGTATAAACTCTTGTACATACTCCTCTTCTTTGAGGGCATGACATCAAAGCTGGAACCTTACTCTTCTTCGTTTGCTTTTTTCTACCTTTTCTTACTAACTGATTTATAGTTGGCATAACAACCTTTTCATAAAATTATCAAAATTCACTAACAATTACAGCTTATTAACTTAATATATAGTTTAGGATTTATACAAATATTATTTTTATTTAAACAAAACATATTAAAAATTTAAAATTATTCGCTTAAAATATCTTTGGCTGGCTGCTCATCTAATACAGGTTCAGGAGATGTCTCGATTTCATTTTTTGAAGCTACATTTACATGCCTATAATCTGTTCTTCCTGTCCCCGCAGGAATTAATCGACCAATAATAACATTTTCTTTTAAACCTAATAAGTCATCTGTTTTTGCTTCAACAGCTGCATCTGTCAAAACCCTTGTAGTTTCTTGGAAAGAAGCTGCAGATATAAAACTGTCAGTATTTAAAGAAGCTCTTGTTATACCAAGCAATAAAGGCTTTGATGTAGCAGGTTTTGCTTTTTTAGACTTCACTACTTTTTTGCCATCTTCTTTCAACTCCTTATTAAGCTCCTTGATATTACTAGACAATACAACATCAAATTCTAAATAGTCTGAATCACCAGGATTAGTAACAACCACATTATCTCTAGACTTTTTGTTAGCTAAGTTGAAATCAGATTTATTAACTCTATCACCTTTCAAATACTCCGTATTGCCAGGATCAATAACTTCAACTTTTTGCATCATCTGCCTAACTATAACCTCAATATGCTTATCACTGATTTTAACGCCTTGTAATCGATAAACTTCTTGGATTGAGTTTAATAAATAATTTTGCACTTTGGTTGGTCCACTAATATTTAAAATATCTCTTGGAGAAACTGCCCCTTCACACAACCTATCACCTGCAAATATATAATCACCTTCATGTACTAGTATATGTTTTCCATAAGGAATTTTATATGTTTTTTTAATATTATCTGTCTCAACTATTATCTCTCTAATTCCTCTTTTGAGCTTTCCATACTTACAAATACCATCAATCTCAGTAACTACTGCAGGATTAGAAGGGTTTCTTGCTTCAAATAATTCTGCTATTCTTGGAAGACCACCAGTTATATCACGTGTTTTTCCTGATTCTTTAGGTATTTTCACAATTACTTGACCTTCCTTTACTTTCTCTCCTTCGTTAACCACTACTGTTGATTTTACAGGAAGAATACTAACACCTGCGGTATCTTTTGAGGATGTAGATTTAATTTCAATGTGTGGACTCAAGTTTCTATTTTTAGACTCAATGATTACCATCATTTTCTTTCCACCCTCTACCACTTCTTCAACATATGTCTCACCTTCAATAAGATCTTCAAATACAACTTTACCTGATTTTCTTGCTAAAATAACATCTGTATATGGATCCCAAGAAAATAGCAAATCCCCAGGTTTTACTTTTGCATTATCTTTAACATGAACATGTGCACCATACGGTATTTTCCAAGAGTTCAATTTAACACCCCTTTTGTCAACAAGCAGTAACTCTGAATTTCTCGATTGAGAAACCATATTTTTATTACCTTCATCATCTATTGACTGAACCAATTTTACACTATCAGAAAATTTAATGCTTCCAGCAAGCTTTGTAAATCTTTGAGATCCCTCAACAATTCTTGAAGCTGTACCACCTATATGAAAAGTTCTAAGTGTCAATTGAGTCCCTGGTTCACCAATTGACTGTGCCGCCATAATACCTATAGCATCACCAATTTTAACTTCAGTATGTGTAGCTAAATTTATTCCATAACATTTTACACAAACACCTCTAACTGACTCGCATGAAAGAGTTGACCTAATTTTAACCTCATTAATACTACTTTTAGATATTCTATCAACTATATCTTGAGTTATTAGCTTATTTTTTTTCAATATTTCTTCTTTAGAAATTTCATCAACAATATTCTCAGCAGAATATCTACCTATTATTCTTTCCTCTAGCGTTTCAATAACCTCTTCACCATCTTTAATATCTTCAACAACTACACCTTGGCTTGTTTTGCAATCTAGTTCTGAAATAGTTATATCTTGAGCAACATCAACTAGTCTTCTAGTCAAATAACCTGCATCAGCAGTTTTTAAAGCTGTATCAGCAAGCCCTTTTCTTGCACCATGCGTAGAAATGAAATACTCAAATACTGAAAGACCTTCTTTGAAATTAGCTTTAATAGGATTTTCAATAATTTCACCAGTTGAACCTGTCATTGATTTTTTTGGTTTAGCCATCAAACCTCTCATTCCAGCAAGTTGCTTAATTTGGTCTTGACTTCCTCTTGCACCAGAATCTGACATCATAAATAGTGGATTAAAACCCTGGTTATCTGCTTCTAACTCTTCAAACATAGCAGCAGCAACATCACTTGTAGCATGTGTCCAAATATCAATAACTTTATTATACCGCTCACCATCAGTAATAATTCTTTTATTAAACTTATCTTGAATAACACTAACTTCCTTATCAGCGGAGCTTAAAATATCATCTTTTTTATCAGGAATATGAATATCATCTAATGCAATTGATAAACCACTCTTGAAAGCAAATTCAAAACCTAGATCCTTAAGTTTATCTAAAAATGAGACCGTATCCATGTTTCCACATTCTTTATATGATTGACTAATAATAGTATTCAATTGTTTTTTAGAAATAATANNATTTATAAATCTTATTTTTTCTGGCAAAATCTCATTGAACAAAANTCTTCCAATAGATGTTGATTCAATCCAAGTTCCATCAGAATCTTTAAAGTTTATTTTAGCATGNAAGGTTATAGTTTCATTAATATATGAGAGNCTAGCTTCATCATAAGAACCGATATAAGAACCTTCACCTTTCTCACCATCTCTTAATCGNGTAAGATAGTAGCANCCCANAATCATATCCTGAGAAGGAATAGCTATTGGNCTACCATGAGCTGGATGTAAAATATTATGACTTGAGAGCATCAACATCCACGCCTCGACTTGTGATTCAACAGATAAAGGAATATGNACNGCCATTTGATCACCATCAAAATCTGCATTAAAAGCAGCNCATACCAAAGGNTGNAACCTTATAGCTTTACCATCAATCAATAAAGGTTGAAATGCCTGNATACCTAATCTATGCAAAGTTGGAGCTCTNTTTAACAAAACAGGATGATTNCTTGTTACATATTCTAATACTTGGTATACTTCATGAGATTTATCATCAACTAAAATTCTTGCATTTTTAGGAGTTCTAGCATANCCTCTTTTAATCAATTCATTAATAATTTGAGGCTTAAATAATTCCATTGCCATATCTTTAGGAATACCACACTGATGCAACCTAAGTTCNGGGCCCACAACAATNACTGACCTTCCAGAATAATCCACTCTTTTACCAAGTAAATTCTGCCTAAATCTTCCAGTTTTTCCTTTTAACGAATCACTAAGTGATTTAAGTGGTCGCCTAGTTCCACTTCNAACGGCTGANTGCATTCTACTATTATCCAATAATGAATCTACGGCTTCCTGNAGCATTCTTTTTTCATTTCTCAAAATTACATCAGGAGCTTTAATCTCCATNAGCTGCTTTAATCGATTATTTCTTATTATAATTCTTCTATATAGATCATTTAAATCTGAAGCAGCAAACCTTCCACCCTCCAAAGGAACCAATGGTCTTAGCTCTGGTGGTAATAATGGTAAAATACTTAAAACCATCCATTCAGGCTTATTTGTTAATTTTTTTTCTAAACGCGGATCAAACTTTCTTAAGATTCTTAACCTTTTTAAATAATCATCTTTTTTAGTTAATGATGTTTTTTCATTATTAATCAAAGCAAGAAGTCTATTAATTTCTTTTGAAACATCTAAGCTTGATAATAAAGATTTAATTGCTGCGCCACCCATAGATGCATGAAAAAAATTATCTTCATCAACATCTTCTTCAGTCACTTTATCAGAATCTATACCAAACTCATAATCTAAATCTAAAAATTCGTCTTCAGTTATNAACTCACCAANNTCTCTNCCAGAAGCACCNGGCTGCAGTATNACAAACTTTTCATAATANACTAAAGATTCNAACTGTTTAGTGGTATATCCTAACANATAACTTATTTTACTAGGAATTGATCTTAAGTACCAAATATGAACAACGGGTACAGCTAGAGTAATATGACCGATTCTATCTCTTCTTACGGATTTTTTTGTAACTTCAACACCGCACCTATCACATACAATACCTCTGTATCTAATTCCTTTATATTTACCACAATGGCATTCAAAATCTTTTATAGGACCAAAAATCTTTTCACAAAATAAACCACTTTTCTCAGGCTTATAAGATCTATAATTAATCGTCTCAGGTTTTGTTACNTCACCATAGGATCTTTCTAGAATATTTTCTGGNGATAATAAACCTAACGTTACAGAATTAAATGTTTTAAATTGTGAATTTGACCTATAATTTTTTCTCAAAATTATTCTCCCTTGAATTAATTTAGAATTAGCTTAAATGAACATTAAGACCTAAGGCCTCAAGCTCTTTACATAATACTTTAAAAGACTCAGGTACATTTGCTTCAGGCGTATTCTTACCTTTTACTAAAGAATTATACAGATTAGTTCTTCCCATTATATCATCAGATTTAACAGTGAGGATTTCCTGTAAAGTATGAGCTGCACCATAAGCTTCTAAAGCCCAAACTTCCATTTCTCCAAATCTTTGCCCACCAGATTGAGCTTTTCCTCCTAGTGGTTGCTGAGTTATNANTGAATATGGTCCTGTTGAACGAGCATGCATCTTGTCAGCTATAAGGTGAGATAGCTTAAGAAAATAAGTACTACCATAGACAACAGGAGTTTTAATTTTTTCTCCAGTCCTTCCATCCCACAATTCCATTTTTCCTGNAGCAGGCAAGCCAGCNTNTTTNAACTCTTNAATAACTTCNTTTTCAACCGCTCCATTAAAGACAGGTGTTTTATAAGTTTTATTTAATTTTCTTCCAGCCCAACCAAGCATAGCTTCATACAATTGACCAAGATTCATTCTAGATGGCACCCCAAGTGGATTTAAAATTAAATCTACAGTTTTACCATCTTNAGTAAATGGCATATCTTCTTCAGGTACAATAATTGATACTATTCCTTTATTTCCATGTCTACCTGCCATTTTATCTCCAATAGAAACTTTTCTTTTTTGGGCTATATAAACTTTTGCTAATTTCATAACACCTTGCTGCAACTCATCTCCAATTCTAAGTTTAAAGATTTCTTTNTCTAACTTATCTTCAAGCTGCTTTAAGTTTCTATTATAATTTCTCCAAATTTTCAGTACATTGTTCCAATTAATTGGATTTATTACCCATGGGGACTTAAGAGATAATGATTCAAAATCTAAACTATTAATTCTTTTTTTGGTCAATAAAGTTTTAGCTTTTACAACAGTTTTATTTGACGCTATATCTCTAATACCACCTGAATTTTCATTTAACATTTGAGCGATTAAAAGATCATTTCTCTTAGTCATCAATTCAACTCTTTCACGCCTAGCATTTGATTGCAGCTCTCTAATTTTTTTCTTTTCTTCAGCTCTAATAGCAACATTTTTTCGTTCGAAAAGTTGAGTTTCTACCACAACACCACTTACACCTGCGCCACAACGCTTTGAAGCATCCTTTACATCACCAGCTTTTTCACCAAAAATTGCACGAAGTAGTTTTTCTTCTGGTGTAGGATCAGTTTCACCTTTAGGTGTAATTTTACCAACCAAAATATCCCCCGGGTTAACCTCAGCACCAACCCGAACAATTCCTCTATGATCTAAATCTTTCGTAGCATCTTCACTTACATTTGGAATTTCATTTGTTAATTCTTCTTCGCCTCTTTTAGTATCTCTAATCTCAACTTCAAATTCTTTAATATGTATCGAAGTCAAAGAATCATCTTTTACTAATTTTTCACTTATTACAATCGCATCCTCAAAATTATATCCCCTCCATGGCATATATGCAACGGTCAAATTTCTTCCAAGAGCTAATTCCCCATCTTTAGTAGAATGTCCATCTGCAATAATATCACCTTTTTTAATCTTGTCACCAACTTTAACAATAGGCTTTTGATTAATACAAGTATTCTGATTTGTTCTTAAAAANTTTTTCAATGAATATGTATNAAATTTCTCAACAGGATTTAATTCAATATCTTGCTTTTCACCAGCAGTTTGAATTGTAATATGATTTGCATCAACNGAAGAAATAATACCATCATGTTTACTTGCCATTGCAGATCGAGAATCTTTTGCTACAGTAGANTCCATTCCTGTTCCCACAATTGGTTTTTCAGGCTGNAAAAGAGGAACTGACTGNCTCATCATATTTGAACCCATCAANGCTCTGTTTGCATCNTCATTTTCTAAGAATGGAATTAATGCAGCAGAAACACTAACGATTTGATTTGGCATAACATCCATATAATCAATCTCATCTTTTGTAGATAGAGTAAACTCTACACCATTTCTTGTTTTAATTAANTTATTAGAAAAATNGCCATTTTTTGTATANTTTTCTGAAGCCTGAGCTATAAATGATCGATCNTCTTCATCAGGAGATAAATATTCTATTTNNTCAGTNATTTTACTATTAACTTTCCTGTAAGGAGATTCTATAAANCCTAAANTATTAACTACTGCATGTATAGATAATGAATTAATAAGNCCAATNTTTGGACCTTCAGGAGTCTCAATNGGGCATAACCTTCCATAGTGNGTNTAGTGCACATCTCTNACCTCAAATCCAGCTCTATCTCTAGATAAACCTCCAGGACCTAANGATGAAATACGTCTTTTNTGTGTTACTTCAGCTAANGGNTTAGTTTGATCCATGAACTGNGACAACTGACTAGTACCAAAGAATGCATTTAAAACTGTTGTAACTATTCTTGAACTTATNAAATCTTGCGGAGTTAAACTTTCNGCTTCTCTTTGATTCATTCTTTCAGAAACTGTTCTNTTCATTCTTGCAAGAGCAATATTAAATTGATTAGCCAATTGNTCACCACATGTTCTTACTCTTCTGTTTCCTAGATGATCAATNTCATCNGGACCATTTTGATTATTTCTCATAGANATTAAATATTTAAAAACTTGNATGAAATCATCTTTTGTTAANACTGCATCTTCAACTGGATTATTTAAACCAAATTTTTTATTAATACGATATCTACCAACCTGACCTAAGTCATATTTNTTTGTAGAGAAAAACATTTTTTCTATAAANTTAGATGCAACCGAAACATCNGGAGCCTCTCCAGTTCTNAAATGTTGATATAATAATAAAACTGCTTCATCAGAATTACTAGTNGGATCTTTTTTGATAGTATTATCAAGGACTTCAATAGCAACTTCATTTTCCTTAATATCGTTCAAAAGCTCAAGTTCACTTAATTTAGCACTTAATAAAATCTTGATATTACTTTTATCTAAAATAGTATCCTTTTCTAAAATAACCTCTCCTGTATGGTTATCAACTAAATCATCTATTAACTTTTTACCTAAAATATTCTTACTATCTTTTAAACTAACTTTCTTTGTTAATCCAAAAGAGGAATATATCTCAGTATTTGATGAAAAACCTATAGCTCTTAGAAGTATCGAAGCAGGAAACTTTCTTCTTCTATCAATTATAGCATAAATACAATCATAGATATCAGTTGTAAAATCAACCCAAGAACCTCTAAAAGGAATGATTCTAGCTAAAAATATTTTTGTTCCATTAGGGTGANATGATTGATCAAAGAAAACTCCAGGAGATCTTTGCAGTTGGCTTACAATTACTCTTTCTGCGCCATTTATAATAAAGGTTCCTGAATCAGTCATATAAGGAATATTTCCAAAAAATACATCCTGCTCAATGTTTTGAACATACTTAGACTTATCATTCTCATCTGTTATGTGAAGCACAAACTTAACTTTAAGGGGTACATTGTAAGAAATTCTTCTTTCCAAACATTCTTTAACAGAATATTTTGGTAAACCTAAAAAATAAAATTTATATTCTAAAACATAATTTCTGTGATTATCTTCAATTGGAAAAGTGTTTCGTAGTACTGCTTCTAGGCCTAGATTTTTTCTTTTTTCTGGAAGAACATCTTCTTGTAAAAAATCTTTCCAGGATTCGACCTGTATTGCAAGTAAATCTGGTAAATCTATACTAAAATTATTTTTTGAGAAATCGTGAATATTATTTTTCATTTAGCGGTAACCACCTCCATATTTGTATTGAATATAGAATNTAAAAGGAACTATATTAAATTTGTAATTATAAAAAATTGTCAACTAACTTAAAGTTACAGTTGCACCAGCTTCTTCTAATTTTGTCTTAAGCTGTTCCGCTTCATCTTTTGGAACAGATTCTTTAACTACACTAGGTGCACCATCTGCCAATTCTTTAGCTTCTTTCAAACCAAGAGAAGTAACTTCTCTAATAACTTTAATTACAGCAATCTTTTTATCACCTGCAGCAGTTAATTCAACTTTAAAGTCCGACTTTTCTTCAGCTGCGGCTTCAGCAGGTGCTCCAGGAGCTGCTCCTCCAGCTACAGCAACAGGAGCTGCTGCAGAAACATTAAATTTATCTTCAATATCTTTTATTAATTCAGAAATTTCTAACATATTTGCAGTTTCTAAATAACTTAAAACATCATCTTTACTTATTTTTGCCATTTTTAATCTTCCCCTTATTATTAAATTTTATTTTTTTTGATTTTCTAAACTTTTTAAAGTACATGCTAGTTTTGACATTGATGCATTTAACAATAATGCCATATTTGACATCGGAGCATTTAAAGCATAAACAAACTTTGTAACAAGCACATCCTTTGTTGGTAGATTTGCCAACTCTTTATATTTTGATGGGTCATACAAAGTTCCGTCAAAATATAAACCAACAACTTCAAAAGACTCATTATCTTTTGAAAATTCCTTTATTACTCTTGCAGGAGAAGTGGGATCACTACCAGCATAAGCTATACCTATTTGACCAGATAAAATATTATCAAACAAGTCTTCAAATCCTGCATTTTTAGCTGCAATTTTAACTAAAGTATTTTTTGAAACCAGAAAATCTACGTCATTATCAACAAACTTCATTCTTAAATCTGAAGCTTGTGCAACATTCATCCCAGTATATTTTGCAAAATACATTGCAGATGAATTTTTGAATTTTCCTGTTAAATTCTCAACGATATCTATATTTTTTTGATTCGGCATAAATTACTCTTTTAATTAATTAGTAAATTCACTTTTATCTATTTTTAAACCTGGACTCATAGTTGAAGAAATTGAAAACTTCTTAAAATAAACGCCCTTAACAGATGAGGGTTTAGCTTTCAAAATTGCACCAATACAAGCTTTAATATTTTCAATTATTTTATCTTTTTCAAAGGATACTCTTCCAACACTAACAGATATTATTCCAGACTTATCAACCCTATACTCAACTTTACCAGCAATAATTTCAGATACAGCTTTTTCAAGATCATTAGTAACAGTACCAGTCTTTGGATTAGGCATCAAGCCCCTGGGTCCTAAAACTCTTCCCAGCTTACCTACTTCTGACATCATATCAGGAGACGCAATTAAAACGTCAAAATCTAACCAACCTTTTGAAATTTTATCTAATAAATCCTTAGAACCAGAATCAAATGCCCCAATATCTTTTACCTTACTGTTCTTATCATCATCTTTCGAGATTACCACAACCTTAACCTTTTTCCCAGTACCATTTGGCAAACTAACCATTCCCCTAACTAACTGATCAGCATGCCTTGGATCAACACCCAAGTTTACAGTAATATCAACAGACTCGTCAAAATTTGACTTAGGAAAACCATGCAATATATCAATTGCTTTATCTAAACCATATTCTACTGTAGAATCATATGTAGATAAACTATTCTTATATTTTTTTCCTCTAGACATCTAATTAACCCTCTACTTTCACGCCCATACTTCTTGCAGTACCCTTAATCATTTGAATAGCGGAATCAAGTTTCTTAGTATTCAAATCAGGTAATTTAAC
This sequence comes from Fidelibacterota bacterium, assembly GCA_002704685.1. GTDB lineage: Bacteria > Fidelibacterota > Marinisomatia > SCGC-AAA003-L08 > D37C17. The sequence continues at coordinate 4,014 of PAHD01000010.1, read as the reverse complement.
CTTTGCAATTTCCTTAATTTTTGAAATTGAAATTGAACCAACAATATCTCTGTTTGGTTCAGACGAACCTTTTTTTATCTTACAACCCTCTAAAATTAATGATGGAGCAGGTGGTGTTTTCGTAATGAAAGTGAATGACCTATCAGCATAAACTGTAATAACAACAGGAATAATTTTCCCAGCTTGATCTTGAGTTTGTGCATTAAAAGCTTTACAAAAATCCATAATATTCACTCCATGTTGACCTAAAGCTGGACCAACTGGCGGTGATGGATTAGCCTTCCCACCTTCAATTTGCAATTTAATAAAACTTTCTATTTTTTTATCTGCCATAATAACTATCTTTCTAATTCAACTTGAAAATAATCCAACTCCACTGGAGTTGATCTGCCAAAAATTGATATAGTTACTTTAACTTTTTGCTTTTCATCATTAGTTTCCATAACAATACCTGAAAAATCAATAAATGGACCAGCGATAATTTTTACACTATCATCTTTCTGGAAAGGAGAAACAATCATCTCTCTTCCTTCTTTTCGCTCAACTTCACCAAAAATCTTCTTAATTTCTGAATCTCTTAATGGAGTAGGTTGCTTTCCTCTAGCACCAACAAAACTTATAACACCCTGAATATTTTCTATAAAATATCTTGAAACTTTATCTAATTTCATTTTGATTAGAATGTAACCTGGGAAAAACACTCTTTCTTTGATAACTTTTTTATTGTTAACTATTTTCACAACTTTTTCAAAAGGAACAAAAACTTCTTCAATTGAACTATCAATTTTTTCTCTTTTAGATTCGTACAAAATAGTATCTTCAACTGCTCTTTCCTTACCGGAAATCACCCTTAAAGAAAACCAATTAAAAGATTCATTATTATTATTTATAGCTTTTTCCATGAATTAAATAAAATTATATAAAATATTAACAAATTCTGATAAACCAATATCAAGAACAAATAAGAAAATAGCGATAATAAAAGCAAAGACTCCAACAATAAAAGTAGAGTTAACAGCTTGGTCTCTAGTCATCCAAGAAACTTTAGCCATTTCGACTTTAATACTTTTAAAATAATCTGATATACTTTTAAACATTATCAATATCTTTCTAGCAGGTGAGGAAGGACTCGAACCCTCAACTTCCGGCTTTGGAGGCCGGCGCTCTACCAGTTGAACTACTCACCTAGCAATCACAAACTCACCTAGCAACTAATATTTATTTTGTTTCTCTAAAAATTACATGCTTTCGAACAACAGGATCGTATTTTTTGTATTCAATTTTCTCAGGATGTAAACGTTTATTCTTGGTAATTGAATACCTGTAACCTGTTCCAGCTGTACTTTCTATTTGAACAATATCTCTTTTACTATTACCAGCCACTATTATTATTCTTTAATTTCAGTAACAACACCAGCGCCAACTGTATGGCCACCTTCTCTAATCGCAAATCTTAATTCTTTTTCCATTGCTATTGGAGTAATTAACTCAATATCAAGATTTACATTATCTCCAGGCATAACCATTTCAGTTCCAGCAGGAAGTATTACATTACCCGTAACATCAGTTGTTCTGAAATAAAACTGAGGTCTATAACCTTTAAAAAACGGTGTATGTCTTCCACCTTCCTCTTTTTTAAGGACATATACAGATGCTTTAAACTTAGTGTGAGGAGTAATAGAACCAGGTTTAGCAAGAACCATACCTCTATTAATCTCTTCCTTATCAATACCTCTTAAAAGAAGACCCGCATTATCACCTGCTTGACCTTCATCAAGTAGTTTTCTAAACATCTCTACACCTGTGCAAGTAGTTTTTTTATCAGAGCCCATTCCAACTAACTCAAGCTCTTCACCTACCTTAACTATTCCAGATTCAATTCTTCCAGTAGCAACAGTACCTCTCCCAGTTATTGAAAAAACATCTTCAACCGGCATCAAGAAAGGTTTATCAACCGCTCTTTCTGGAGTTGGAACAAAAGAATCTACAGAGTTCATTAATTCCATTATACAATCGGAATCAGCACCACCATTACTTAAAGCATTAAGAGCTGAACCTTGTATAATAGGAGTATCATCACCTGGAAAATCATACTTATCTAATAATTCTCTAAGTTCCATCTCAACAAGCTCCAACATCTCAGCATCATCAACTTGATCACACTTGTTCATAAATACAACAATAGCAGGAACATTAACCTGTTTTGCTAAAAGCAAATGCTCTCTAGTTTGCTGCATAGCACCATCTGTTGCTGCTACAACTAAAATAGCACCATCCATTTGTGCAGCACCTGTAATCATATTTTTAATATAGTCCGCGTGACCAGGACAATCAACATGAGCATAGTGTCTCTTTTCTGTTTCATATTCTACATGCGATGTATTAATTGTAATACCACGTTCTTTTTCTTCAGGGGCATTATCAATAGTATCAAAATCACGTTTTTCTGCAAGACCTTTATCTGCTAATGTTTTAGTAATAGCTGCAGTTAAAGTTGTTTTACCATGATCAACGTGACCTATAGTACCAACATTAACGTGAGGTTTATTTCTCTCGAATTTTTCCTTAGCCATTTTTTATAATATCTCCTATTTTATTATTCATATTTAGTGTTACCAATTTAACTTCATTCAAGTTTTAAAAAAACTTTTCAAAAAATTTTTACTTGAGCCTACAACCAGACTTGAACTGGTGACCTCTTCCTTACCAAGGAAGTGCTCTACCGCCTGAGCTATGTAGGCAGTTGAGCGGGAGACGAGACTCGAACCCGCGACCCTCAGCTTGGAAGGCTGATGCTCTACCAACTGAGCTACTCCCGCTGAAATTTTTTGTGGGCCGGGAAGGATTTGAACCTCCGTAGACTTACGTCGGCAGATTTACAGTCTGCTGCCTTTAACCACTCGGCCACCGACCCTAACGACGGTTTTTTAAAACTCCCGTATTTCAATAAACTTGAGCCATTGGAGGGATTCGAACCCCCGACCCGCTGATTACAAATCAGCTGCTCTGGCCAACTGAGCTACAATGGCAAAATCTGCAAATTGAGCTATAGCAGAGCCTACTAAGTTATATTATAAAAATAATAATAACAAGAAAGTTTTAAAAAAATTATTTTTTTGCTAAATCTATAATTTTCATTAATAGATTTTTATATGAAATACCTGCTGCCTTTGCTGCCATTGGGAATAGACTTGTATCTGTAAAACCAGGTAAGGTGTTAACTTCTAAAAAATATGGCTTTTTATCTCTAGATAATCTGAAATCAATCCTCGCATAATGTCTGCATCCAATTAACTCATAAATACGCATAGCATTATTATAAATATTTATTTCTAAATCTTTACTTATTTGCATTGCAGGAACGATGTAATCACTTTTACCTTTTGTATATTTACAATCATAGTCATAAAAACTGTTTTTTGGTACAATTTCAACAATAGGAAGTATTTTATTGCCTAATATACCAACTGTTAACTCCCTACCATGAATATACTCTTCAATCATAACATTATCTGAAACTTCATAGCATTTTGATATGGAATCATCAAGTATCGTTCTTTTAAATTTATTTTGAGGATCAAAATCTTTTACTACACTTAGTCCAATTGAAGAACCTTCATCTGATGGCTTTATAACTATATCGGTATCACTAAACCTTAAAATCTCAACTTCAAGTTGAAATAACTTTATAGCTTTTTTATAGCAAAGCCAGTTTGGAGTTAAAATTTTATTATTTAAACAAATTTTCTTAGCCTCATGCTTATCCATAGCTAATGCAGAAGCAACTGCATTAGAACCAGTAAACTTAATGTTATTTTCATAGAAAAATTTTTGAATTTCTCCATTCTCACCATCCCCACCATGCAATGCATTGAAAACTAAATCAAATTTTCTAACATTATCTAATAAATCATCTAAATCTCCATTAAAATCATAACCAGAAATATTAACTTCGCTTGATAAGGCTTTTAAAATTGATTTTCCAGATGAAATGGATACTTCTCTTTCTTTTGA
>PAHD01000009.1 GCA_002704685.1 Fidelibacterota bacterium | reverse complement strand
AAACCAGGGCAAGCATCTATATCGCCACATACACCATCATTATCACTATCATTTTCAAAATCATTTGGACATATATCTAAATTACCACATATACCGTCACCATCTAAATCATTATCAAAATCAAATGGACATATATCACAACCATCTGCAATACCATCTAAGTCAGTATCTATATTATCATCAAAACCAGGACAAGCATCAATATCACCGCATACACCATCGTCATCTAGGTCATTATCAAAGTCATTTGGGCAAGGATCACACCCATCAGGTATTTCATCTTGATCTANATCCAAATTATCGTCAAAACCNGGGCAAATATCAACATCCCCGCATACACCATCATTATCGCTATCATTATCAAAATCGTTTGGACATGCATCTACATCGCCGCATATACCATCACCATCTAAATCATTATCAAAATCGTTTGGACATGCATCTACATCGCCGCATATACCATCACCATCTATATCATTATCAAAATCATTAGGACATGCATCTACATCGCCGCATATGCCATCACCATCTAAATCATTATCAAAATCATTAGGACATACATCTACATCACCGCATATGCCATCACCATCTATATCATTATCAAAATCATTTGGACAAGTATCGCAACCATCAGGTATTTCATCTTCATCTGAATCTAAATTATCATCAAAACCAGGGCATAAATCTAAATTACCACATACACCATCACCATCTAAATCATTATCAAAATCAAACGGGCAGATATCACAACCATCTGCAATACCATCTAAATCTGTATCCAAGTTATCATCAAACCCGGGACATGTATCGACGTCACCACATACACCATCACCATCTGAATCATTATCAAAGTCAAATGGACAAATATCGCAACCATCAGCTGTTCCATCTAAATCATTATCTATATTATCATTGAAACCTGGACATACATCACTACTATCACAAANTCCATCACCATCAGAATCATCAGAAAAATCCTGAGGACATAAATCTAAACAATCCACAACACCATCATTATCTGTATCTAAAAAGTCATTTTCACCTGGACAAATATCAACACTATCACATGAACCATCTCCATCAGAATCATCATTAAAATCTTCAGGACAAATATCAATATCACCACAAACACCATCACCATCTAAATCATCATCAAAATCAAATGGACAGATATCACAACCATCTGCTGTTCCATCTAGATCAGTATCAAGATTATCATCAAAACCAGGACATACATCAACATCGCCACATACACCATCACCATCTGAATCATTTTCAAAATCATTTGGACAAGAATCCAAACAATCAGGTATATCATCCATATCTGTATCTAAAAAATCATTTTCATCTGGGCAAATATCAACACTATCACATGAACCATCTCCATCAGAATCGTCATTAAAATCTTCAGGACAAATATCAACATCACCACAAACACCATCACCATCTATATCATTATCAAAATCATTAGGACAAGAATCTAAACAATCTACAATCTCATCAAAATCAGTATCTAAAAAGTCATCTTCTCCTGGACAAATATCATCGCTATCACACGAACCATCTGCNTCAGAATCATTTGGNTTATCAAATGGGCAAGGATCTGCATTATCACATACTCCATCACCATCAAAATCATTTTCNGGNACACATATAACAACNTCAGTNATTATAACATCAAAGTTCAATTCAACTTGAAGATTATTCTGNTCTGTTGCCANAACATTAACTTCGGTTACTTCATAATCGGTGATTTCAGNATTTANNTAAAAACTTAAAATAGGATTTCCATCATCATTAGATACGAANACNATAAANTTTTCATTTGAAGANGNAAGTTCAAATGAAAGGTCTTCTTCAGACATAATNAAATTATCAACATCAACAATGTAATCATCTAAATTAACAAGAGAATAATCCTGGTTAAAATATAANTCTTCATCAAAGTTAATATCATNAATTTGATTTATAATTAAAGGNGCATCATTAANAGAATTAACTTGCAAATCAAATAAAATATTATCCNTCAATGTATTAGTTTCAAATGATTCATAATCATCATAGGCTGTTAAACTAATTTGATAAACTCCAAAATAATTATTATCTGGNGTTATAGTTAATACATTATTTACAATTGAACATGNTACAGGTGAATTATCTAGAACTGGTTCAGCAAAATAATTAATAACATCTCCATCAACATCNACNGCAGCTGAAGATAAATCAATAGTAAAAATATTATCCTCATCTATTGATACATTCGATAAAATTAACTCAAAATCATCTGTAAACTCAGGTGCAGATCCTAAATAATTAAAAGTATTAATTTCTGCACTAACAGAGGGATTAGATTCGGACCATTGGCCTAAAATATTTTGGGCAGATACCTGATAGGAGTAATTCATTTCACTTTCTAATTCACCATCAATATAAGATGTAGTATTTATGTTAGATTCAAGCAATGAACCGTTTCTATACAAATTATAAATATCATCATTTACAGATAAATCAATAAACTGTAACCCTAAGCCCTCAAAAAATAAATTACCTGCAGCTGTAGTTGTTAATATACTATTTGTATCTGAATTCCACACTTTAAAATATGCCAAATTTCCTTCTAAAAAACCGTTTCCTGTGCCATCATCTTTACTAACAGAAAGTGCTCCCCCAGGTAATGGTAATTGTGCTTTACCAACACATTTTTCACCATCAAAAACAGCTATTATAGAACCATCAGGAACATTAATTCCTTGATATAAAACTTGTTCAACAACTAATGTCATAGGCTGGTATGGATTGCCACTGTAAGCTAATTCAAAATTACTGTTTGCTTCAGATTCTGAAAAACTCCTTGAAGACCAACTAATAGAAGCTTCTGCATCTAAAAATTCACTTGCTCTAAATACTTCGGGTAATTCAACAGATAAATCCTCAGGAACATTTGCAGATAGTAAATTCGATTGATCAGAGGTTGTTGCTTCTGCAGTATCTGACAAGCTTGATGAACCAAGCTCATTTGTAGCAACAACATAGTAACTATAAGTTGTGTTTTTTTGCAAACCCACATCATTATAATTAGTTAAGCTAGTTTGTCCAATATATTCACCATATCTAAATATTTGATAAAATATTGTAGGCGAACCTTCTGAGGAATTCCAACTTAAAAATACTTGCTGATCACCACCAATAGCAACTAAGTTTTCAGGAGATGAGGCAGGTAATTGCGATAATGTACCAGTGCATATTAAATTAGATTTTTCACCTTCTAATCCTTCACTATTAACTCCAGCTACGGCATAGCAATAATAAGTATTATCATCTAAATTTAGATCAATGTAATTACTTTGAGTTGTATTATCTAAAAAAGATATTGATTCAATATCACTAAAGTTCCCTAATGATTCTCTATAAATATTATAGGATACTGCTGCACCTCCAATCGGCTCACCATAACCAACTACAATATCCCAATCTAAACTTGACTGATTTTGACCACCATTAACATTAAAATTACCTGGGGAATCAGGAGCTAACTCAGGTAGAGTTTCAATTACCAATGTTTGAGATGGTAATGACTCTAAATCATTTAACACACTTGTAATTGCATACTGTCTAATTGATGATGTTTCTAAATTAGAATCTATAAAAAATTCTTCATCAACACTGATTAATAATAAATTCTTTTCATAAATATTATAGTAATCAAAATCACCACCAGAATCCCAAGCTAAATTAACAATATTATCAGGAGGAGATAACAACTGCTCAGCCGAACCATCAAAATTCAAAATATTTTGAATAGAATCTGAACCGTTTAACGTACTACTTTCAATATATTCGGACCATTCAGATGACCCAGAACTATTGGATGATTTGATTCTATAACTAAATGATGATGAATTCAATAAACCTAAATCGTTAAAATTTTGTACTAACAAATCATCAATAATGATTTCATTGTAGTCAAAATCTCCAACTTCCCAGAATCTTTCAATTTTATAATTAATAGAATCATCATTACCCGAATCAATAGGATCCGACCAAAATAGATCAATTTGATTAACATATGCATTAATATTTAATGTAGGAACACCTGAAATAGTTAAAGATGAAATATTTGGACTTAAACTCGAACCAACAATTGATGTAGCTTCAATGTAGTAAGAATAAGCTGTATTATAATTTAAATTTAAATCAATAAAGTCTTCAGAATCTAAATTGGAGGATATATTCTCCCCATCCCTAAAAACAGAAAATAAAACTGCAGATGAAGGGTTGTTATCAGAATCATAAATATTATAATCACCAATTGCAGGTCTACTCCAAGATAAGTCTATAGATGTTTGACCTGGAACTAAAGTAAAGTTATTAATTGAAGATGGAGGATATACCTGAAGATTTAATCTTGGTGTAGTTAAAGCTTCAAATACTTGGTTAATAGTATTTCCTGATATATCTGTCCAATTATCAATTGACGCATCAATATCAATAGCTAAAGATTCTTTCCAAACCCTAAAAGAAATACTATTAAATTCAGTATAACCATTACCTGAACCGTCATCTTTTGAAACTTTAATTTGATTATTAGAGTCATTTATATAACCATCAGCTGTTACTAAGCCTGCTCCTACACAAATATCACCATCAAAAACACCAATCTCATCCCCTTCTTCTAAAACAACTCCATTCCATAAAAAATTATCAACAGTAATCGTCATAGGATTTGAAGGATTCCCATCCCACACAGGATTAAAATGACCAGTACGATAAATATTATTATTTTCTTCATTAACAAACAGATTATTATCTACAGGTTCATCAATATTTAAATCAACGTTATTCAATACTTTAACATAGTACCCTTCATCCTTAAACATGGAACCAATAGAATTAACAGCATCTGAGCCAGTAATATAAGATGGAACATAAATATCACCTGTTTCACTAAAAACAGTGAACAAATCTTCCGATTCTATTAATTCAGATAGAACATTTTCAATTAAATCACCGCTTTCAGATTGAATCGGATAAGATATAATATTCCATCCAGCATCTAAATCTATAGATAATGGCAAGCTAACAGGCTTCTCAGTCGTAAGTTCTAATACTTGGTTGGAGTCAACTTTTATTAAATAACCCTCACTGCTTTTCCACAATCCTATATTATCTATCCAGTTACCAACCTGATCTTTAAAAATACCACTCCCCGTCTCATCTAATACTAACAAAATATCATCATTTATTGGAGCTAAAATATCAAATAAATCTATGTTGATTTGATTTGGGATTAAGCTTAATGAAAAAATATTCCAACCTTCTTGCAAATCAATATCCTGGAAATAATAACATGGTTCAAAGGGGTTATTTATTTGAGCTGTATCATCATAATTTACCGCAAATTCTTCTATACAGCCACCAACCTCACTATCAGCATTACTAGAACCTAAAATATAATTAAATTCTAAATTGCTCCAAGGATACTGCTGCTGTTCTGATAATAGATAAATTTCATGTGATGATGAGTCAAAAATATAAAAGCTAGGCAAGTCATTTTCTTGACAATAATTCTGAGTTAAATCTTGTAGGTTTGGAGAATTATAAAAACCTTGGACTTGAATAGTTGTTTGAGTTTCTAGAGATGAATCAACATAATTCCAGCCTACACATATTCCATCTAAAAAAGCACCAACTACATCACAGGAATACGGATTTTCAATACAATTTCCAGCAGTCGATCCAGGAGCCCAGCTTTCATTTGAGCCTTGGGCAGGTAAACCATTGATTTCTATTGACTCAAAACCATAGAAAGCTTGTGAGGGTGATTGAAAAAAACTCCAACCTGTTTCTTGATTTACATAACCCTGGACACTTATATCGCATGTAGAATTATCACCACCACATACTCCACATTCATCAAAATAGCCTAATCCATCACAAACCCCAAAACAATCTTCAAAAGCATTACCACCACATACTCCTAAGCAATCAAGAACATTATTATCACAATCACAAAAGTCAATTCCAATTCCATCACCTCCACATATTCCACATTCATCTAAAACATTTCCGTCACAATCACATTCACCATCTGCTATACCGTTTCCGTTACATACACCACATTCATCAAATTCTGCATCACCATTAGGTGTACCAGAACAATCAGCACATGATGAATTATTACCTCCACATTCGCCACATTCATCTAAAATATTTCCATCACAATCACATTCACCATCAACTATACCATTTCCTCCACATATACCGCATTCATCAACTAATGTTTCACCATTTGGTATTCCTGCACAATCAGCGCATGATGAATTATCACCATTACAAACATTACACTCGTCATAAGCACCAACACAATCATCATCAATATCACAAACTCCATCATCATCTATATCATCACATGAACCACCGTCATCTCCATTAGAAACAATATCACCTAAACTGAAAGCCTCAGCTGAAACAATACTACCAATAATCATATCAGATGTAAAATCATAAGACTCTTGAATATTATAAACTGTATTTTCACTGTGATCATAGAATTGAAATGTTATGATTTCTCCAGATGGAAGATTACTATATATCAATATTAAGAATCCATGACCTCCACCTAGAGGAGGTGGTACAGAAGAAGATAGAGCAAAACCTCTTTGTTCCCCATCAACAAATGCAGCAAGAGCATCTCCATCTGATGTAATATCTACTTCATTTGAATAAACTCTGGAGGTTATAGATCCACTATTTTGGTAAATTGAAATATCATCAAAAAGTCCATCACCATCTTCGTCCCAATCAATTGGAATATCTCTTGATAAAAAAGAAGATGACAGATCATTTGAAAATAGAATATTTGTAGCAAACATCATTAACAAAAAAGAAAAGAAGAATGATATGTTATTACGTGCAATCACATTTAACCGATTTTATCTCATTGAATATAACGATAAATTAATAGAAATTAATGTGATTTAGTTAACTTTTTATATTTTTTTTAAAAAAATTATTTTTCTAAAAAGTTAAGATACTTATTATCTGTAGATAAAATAAAGTAAGTAGATGGATCTAAGGTTTTTTTATAAGTTTCTAATGTTTTGTAATAATTATATAACTCGGGAGATTTACCATATGTCTTTGCATAAATTTCAGTAGCCTTTGCATCTGCTTCACCTTTTATTCGCTGAGATTTCAAATATGCTCCAGAAACAATTTCTTTTTCCTTTTGAATTTGCTTACCTAAAATTTCTTGCTTTTTACCTTCACCTTGAGCCCTATATTTTTCTGCAATCATATTTTGCTCAGATACCATTCGATTGAATAATTTTGTTTGAACCTGCTTGTTATAAGAAACTCTTTTAATTTGTACATCAACAATTTCAATACCCATATTTAACTCTTTGAGCTTTAAGGATACTTTATCAAGAATAGATTTAATAATATCTTTTCTAGCTCCTAAAGATGCAAACTCTTCATCTGAAGACTCATTAGATTCTTTAACATCTGATATATATATTTCCATTTTACGATCAGTCGATCTAACTATTTCGCCCATAGTTCTATTTGCAATTTCATCTCTTACAGCACCATCAATAATATCATCTAATCTAGATTGAGCAAGCATTTCATTTTTTGCAGATTTATAAAACTCTAATGCATTTGAAATTTTCCATCTTGCAAAAGTATCTACAAAAATATATTTATTATCTTTAGTAGGAATTTCATTTGCTATTCCATCCCATTCTAATACTCTCTTATCAAACTTAATTATTGTTTGGATTAAAGGTATTTTAAAATTTAAACCAGATTCAGTAATAGGGCCACCTACTGGTTTACCAAACTCAATCTTAATAGCTTGGTCTTTTTCTGTTACAATGAAGAAAGAATTCATTAAAATAACAACTAATACGATCCCAATAATATTTAAATAACTTTTATTCAATTATTTCAATCCATTTAATTTTTGATTTAAAAAAGGAACAAGATTTTCAATATCTTTATCAACAATAATTTTATTCTTATTGTTTGACAGAACATACTCCATTGTTTCTAAATAAAGTCTATCTTTAGTAATTTGAGGTGCTTTATTATACTCAAGTAGAATTGATTCAAATAATGCTACATCACCTTCAGCCTGATTTGTTCTTTCAATTGCATAACCATTTGCTTCAGTGATAATTTTTTCAGCTTGGCCCTCAACTAAAAATATTTTCTGATTATAAGCTTGCTTGGCTTCATTAATTAGTGTTTCTTGCTCTTGCTTAGCTCTATTAACTTCATTAAAAGAGTCTGCAACTGGTTCAGGAGGAACTACACCTTGTAATTGAACTAACTGAATAGAAACACCACATTTATAACTATCAAGTAATTCTTGCATGTATTTTCTTGCTTCAATTGCTACAGATTCTCTCTCAGCCTGTAAAACTTCAATAAAGGAACGATCACCAATCATAAGCCTTACAGCTGCTTCAGAAACATCGAAAATAGTATTTTCCACATTTTTTACATTAAACAAATAATCTTTTGCATCTTTAATTTTATACTGAACCACCCATTTAACTTCAGCAATTTTCAAATCGCCAGTTAACATCCATGATTCTCCTTCATACCCTCTATTTGAATATTGAGTTTTTACGCCAGGCCTTAATGTTCTAAAACCAAATTCTTGCTTGTACTGGTAGTCAACCTTGACTTTTTCAACAGTATCAATAAATGGAAGCTTCAAATGCAAACCAGGACCTGTAGTACTGTTATACTTACCAAGCCTTAAAACAACAGCATTCTCATTAGCATCTACTGTATATATAGATCCAAGCAATAAAAACACTACAAAAAATGGAAGTATAAAGCTCTTTACACTTTTTAATGGTGAATTTTTTAGAAGATCGTTTATATTTATATCGTTTGACATTAAAAATTAAGTTAATTAATTATACCTAAATTTAAATCATTGTCTAACAAATTACAAAGTAGTTTAGTAAACTTTTTTAAACCTGGGCCCAGAGTTTAAAAAAGATGTTTTTCTATTTTACATCTATTCCAACAAGCTGATTTTGAAGATTAAGATGATTTCTATCAACTTGTTTATCATTTGAAACGATATCATTGTTAATTACAATCTTATCACTATCAACTGTTTCTTTTAATAATGTACTATATAAATTACCTTTCCAGGTAAAATTAATACCAACATCATTACAAGTTCTATAGTACTTGAAAGCACTTGAAAAATCTAATACATCTGTTTCAATTTCAGAAAGATTACAATCAGATTCAGTATTTGCACTTTCACTAATAGTTGATATAGGTTCTTCAACAATATCAAGCTGATTATTTTTATCATTATTGATAATATTTTGATTTTCTAAACTTGCCAAAGTATCTACTGGACTAACAACTTTATAATAAAAAAATAGTCCAAAAATTATACCAAGAGTAGAAAAAGCTATTATTCTATCTTTCATATACTATGCTCCTTTTTTAATTTGAGATTAACTATATATTTATACTTAATAAGACTAGTTTTGTTCCTTAACTAAATTCGATTTGTTTAAAAAGTAAATCAATTATATATTAATGTGATGGTAGAATTCTTCTTATTTATGTTGTCTGCTTTTTTTAGTCTGGTTGGTATAAAATTAATAATTCTTAAAACTGGCAATGATGATACTGATATGTTTATGAAAATTATTGGTTTAATTTTATTTTTACCATCAATTTACATTGTTCTAGAAACTCTTAAAATTATTAAATAATATGAATATACATATAGAATATTGCATTAAGTGAAATTACAAACCTGAATTTGACCGTGTGTCAAGAATAATAAAAGAATTTTACCCAAAATGCAATGTATCAAGTAATAGATCCTATCCTAGATCAGGCGCATTTGAAATTGAAATTAATGGCAAAATTGTTTTTTCAAAATTTGAGACCAACTCATTCCCGTTAAAAGAAGATATTAAGACTTTATTTAAAATAAAATAAAATGAATATTGTTTTAATTGAACCATTTTTTACAGGCTCTCATAAACAATGGGCTTTAGGATATAAAAAGTATAGTAAATACAATGTTGAGATACTGTCTCTAAAAGGCATATTTTGGAAATGGAGAATGCATGGTGGAGCTTTGACACTATCCAAAATGTTTAATGAATATTTAAAAAAAAATAAAAAGCCAGACCTAATTTTAGTAACAGATATGCTAAATCTACCTCTTTTTACATCTTTTGCAAATGTTGAGAATATACCTATTGTAACATTCTTTCATGAAAATCAAATAACATATCCGTGGTCAACTCAAGATAGAGATAAAGAAAAAAATCGGGATCATCATTATGGATTTATTAATTACACAACTGCATTAAGAAGTGACCTGGTTATGTTTAATTCATTTTTCCACAAAAATATTTTTATAACTGAGCTAAAAAAATTTTTAAAAAAATTTCCTGATAATAGAAATTTAGAGAATGTCGATTTAATCGAAAAGAAATCTAAAGTAACATACCTTGGCTTAGACTTGAGTAAATTTGATGAACATCAAAGTTATTCAATTAATAATACACCAATCATACTTTGGAATCATAGATGGGAGTATGACAAAAATCCAGAAGATTTTTTTGATTGTTTAAAAAAGTTAAAAAAACAAAATATTAAATTTAAACTTATAATACTAGGTGAAGAATTTCAAACTGAAATGAATACTTTTACCAAAGCTCGCGATTACTTTTCAAATGAAATAATTCATATGGGATATTCTAAATCTTTTGGAGAGTATGCTAGACTTCTTCATAAGTCAGATATCCTTCCTGTTACAACAAATCAAGAATTCTTTGGTATTAGTGTAATCGAAGCAATTTACTGCAATGTTTTTCCGCTATTACCAAGAAGACTAACTTATCCAGAATTATTTAATGATAAAATAAATCATAAAAACTTTTATGATAATAATAGTGAACTTTTTGAAAAATTAAAAACAGCACTAATAAATAAAGAAAAAATATCGCTAAAAAGCATATCAAAAAGATATGACTGGAATACTATATCAAATAATTATGATAAAATTTTTGAAGAATTAAAAAAAACTACTTAGCTAAAGCTCCCATTGGATCCCATGGATTTAAATCAACTGGTTTTTTATTAAAAAGTTTCAAGATATCTTTGGTTAAATACTTTTTGTCAACAACTACTTCATAATTATATTCATCGAACCAATCATCCGACATTAAAAAATAACCTTTATATCCACTTTTATTTCCCCAGCTATTTTCAACTCTCCATTTTAATGGTTTATTATCTTTTAAATCAACTCCAGTAAACAGCATCGCATGTGTCATTTGGCTATCTCCATATTCTAATCTAGTCGCTTTACTCATATTTGAATCGACTCCAAAAAAAAGTTCGTAATCATAAAGTTTATTATGCATCACTCCAAGATCTCTATGAAACATTTTTCCTACATCACAACCAAACCATACAGCTTCATTATTTTTAATTGATTTAACAGCAGCTTTTTTCATATCATTAATTGAGACATTCAGGTATTTGATAACCTGACCTTCTACTACATTACCTAAAAAACGTACAGTATACAATTCATTAAACTTTTTATTTGACATGGGACAATGAATTAAGCAAACCTTATCTTTTAATTTAAATGGTATCATTTTATTATAAAAATCAATCGGTGTAATATTTTTATGGCTAATAAACTTTTTCTTTTTATCTCTTACTTGCCAATCAAAATTTTCGGGAGGTTTGCCTATAAAAGTACAAAGTAGTTTGTAAACTGATGACATCATTTGAACTTTTAATTTTCTTAAATCTTTTAAATCAGTTCCTTTACTATGATTATGTCTTAGTATTGAAGCATATTTTCTTAATGTTCTTGTAATTAAAACATTCATTGACCTGGATGAACTTGAATGTAGTGATTCAGGCATTGCGCTTTGCGGTACTATACCATATTTTTCCATTAAATTAACAAACATATCCCATTGTCCACCATCTTGAATAGGAGATTCTAACAACCACATAACAATTCTACTATCAAATTTTTCACCAAGGGTTGATAAAATATTTTCTAAAAAATAATTAGATTTTTCTAATTTATCAAAAAACATAAAGTAACTTTGAGAAAATTCAAAATTTGATAAGTTATATTTTTTTGCAAAATCAATCCTCATTAAGTTAAGAGCTGCGAACCCCCAACATCTACCGCTAGCTTTTTGATTTGTAACTTTAGACATTTCATTATTAACTATATTGGAATAATTATGATCTAATTCTTTATATGTTTCCCAATCCATTGTCACATCTTCTAACTTTGACCTAGTTAAAGTGTTCATACTTTTCTTGGAATGTTTACTGGAATCAAATTCTTTTTTAAATGATTTCAAATGAGATACTGAAATATTTTTTGACATGTAGTTTCCTTTATTTGTGCCCCCGGGAGGACTTGAACCCCCAACACCTGGAACCGAAATCCAGTGCTCTATCCAGTTGAGCTACAGAGGCATTATTTTTTTGGGTGGCTGATGGGACTCGAACCCACGACATCCTGAACCACAATCAGGTGCTCTAACCAGCTGAACTACAGCCACCATTAATTATTTACTGCGGAGGCCAATCGATAATATCAACTTCATAAGTATAATATTTTTCCTCAACGCCATTTTCATCTTTAGTAACAAATGTAGTTGGAAAATTAAATTTTTGAACCAAAACTACTTTTTTGTTATTACTTTTAACAACCATTTGAGTTCCTAATGGAACATCGTTCATTGAATAATAAATTTTTTTTGCCATATTATCTAATTAATTAAACCAGATGAAACTAAACCTAATTTTGGAATAGGAGTTTTGAAATATTCTCCTCCTTCATCTTTCATTGTATAAAAACCTTCCATAAAACCAAAAGAGGTTTTAAGCGGACAATAACTCTGATACTCAAAGTTTGAACCAGGATTTATAATTGGTTTTTGTCCAATAACACCCTCTCCATCTACGACCTTATCTCTACCTAATGCATCTTTTATATCCCAGTGCCTACTTAATAACTGAACTTTTTTACTACTATTATTATGAATATTAACCTTGTAAGAAAAATAAAAAAGTGAGTCTTTTTTATTTGATAATTCAGGTACAAACTTACCTTCAATTAAAATTTTTATATCATTATTTTTCATTTTTATTTTTCCAATTACTACAAGTTAATATCATCGAATCATCTTTATCAATTGTGATTTTTAATGATTTATAAGAACAATTATTTTTTTTATTGTATGCTCTATGTTGATTATCACAAAAAGGCATGTTCTTTGATATTCCGCATGTACAAATGCTATATTTTTGACCTTTATTTATTTTTAATTTAATGATATTACATTTCCTTTAAAATTAATTTTTATATTTTATAGCAGTAAAATATAAAAAGCTTTCATCATAATCAGTAAAATCTTTTCTATTTTTTTCATAAATCAATGCATCCGCCCCAATATTAATAGTCCTACTTTCTAGCATTTTCATAAAGTTTTTATCAAAGAAAAATTGACCATAATGAAAATAATTTGTTGCTATAATATTAACTTCAATATAATCTCTATTGATATCATTTTTTGAAAAAAATAAATCGAATTTATTAATACTAATATTTCCTGTATCATATATATCATCATTTAATTTTTCTCCATCTATTGAAAAAACAATAAAATTTTTATCTGCACAACTTAAAAAAAAAATAATGAAAATAAGATACTTCATTCTAAAATAATATTCGTTATTATAATAATATCTAAAACATTAACATTTCCATCATCATTTAAATCAATTTGACATAATTCGTAATCATTCAAATTGTTATTTCCAATGATAATATTAACTAAGGATATAGCATCAAGAATATTTATAACATTATTTTGATCAAGATCTCCATAGTTACATGTTGAATAATAATATCCATTTCTAGCATTATTTCCTTTAAATAAATTCCAATAATTATCACTTCTTCCTGTAGACTTATAATCTATGGCATATACAGAATTACTAGTTCCTCCTATTATTTCTAAATCTAAATCTTGATCTAAATCAAAAACTAATGGAGATGATGAATTAGGAAATTCAAAAATTATTGGAAAGTTTTGAAATGTTACTCCATCAATATTTAATAAATAAATTTTTCCAATATCAGTACTTGCAATTAAATCAGGAATAAAATCATTATCAAAATCAGAAAACATGATTGAACCAACGATACCACCATCCAAATTATATTCATAAACTATATTACCAAATAAATCAATTCCAAATATACTACCATCACTAAGACCAACAAAAATAATAGTAGAATTATTATAATTCAAGATACTAGGTGAAGTTGTTATTTTATTTGAAAATATAACATCAAATAATAATGACCCATCCTGTGATAAAACATATAATGTATTATTTTCTGAAGGAGCAACAATCAACTTTTCATTTAGATATTCTATAATAATTGGTGAAATTCTAAATCTTCCATCAGATTCAAATGGAAAACCATCTGCGATATCACCATTGTCATAAACTAGATATAAATTTTTTGAATCAGTACCAAATACTATATCATCTAGATTATTGCCATTAAAATCAGCAGCTGAAAAACCACTTTTATTTTTTTCAGTAGAAGAAAAATTAAAACTTTCAACTATTGTACCATCATGATTTAATGCAAATATATTTTGCTGATTATTCGAATAACCAGAAATTATAATTTCTAATTCATCATCATTATCTAAATTACAAATTGTTGGAGTTCCAATAAGCTGAGTATTTGTTTCAAAAATAAACTTTAGCCCATTTTTATCAATTGCATATAGATTCTTGTCTTTCGAACATAAAATAATATCATGAAAACCATCATTATCAATATCAGCCATAGCAGGTGATGCCCAAATTTGTCCATCAGTATTAATTGGGAAAACATCTGAAAAAACAGATTCACCTGAATAATTAATTGCATGAATCGATCCAAAGTGATCTCCAAAAATTAATTCGAAATTACCATCCAAGTCTAAATCAGAAATAATTGGAGATGATCTAACCTCATTCAAAGTCGAATAAGGAAAACCACTTTGATTTAAAGTAACCTCTACATTAAAATCAAAAATTTCATTATAAGATATAATTTGATTATTTTCAGTATATTGAGCATCAATTAACACCTCAAAATTAACATTACCTATAATATTATCTTCCAAATTAATAATTAATGATGATTCTTCTTGATTATTAAAATTAATATTACCAAAATCTATAACAGGATTTATTATTGATACTCCTTCATTTGATGATGTTATTGATGCAATAATATTCTGAGCATTTATGCCATTAGATAGATTTGAAACTGAAATATCATAAAGAATTTCTTCTCCAGGATTTGCTACCCCATCTTGATCTAAATCAAAAGTTAAACCCTCAATATTTGCTAATAAAATTAAATTTACTAAGTCAAATGACATTACTTCATTCGAATCACTAATATTTGATATGTTAATACCACCTTCAGAACCATCTGTTAAAAAACAATTAGGATTTGTTCCATCATTAAATTGAGTTCGCCCCAGTGAGCTACTAAATGGAGCACCTGCAAAACTTCCATTTGAGTTAATAGTTCCATTTGGTCTATATAAATATAATTCATCAGGAGGTCCATTACCATTTCCATTCAAACTGTCATTAACTCTATAAATCAAAAGGCCATCATCGCCTCCAGGTGTATTAATTTCGTATATTCCTTCTTTAACTCTATACTCTAAAACAAAATACTCATTTGATAAAGATGAGTTAATTCTGTAAATATTATTAAACGGATTTGATAAAGGATTAATTTCATATGTTCCTCCAATTGATATTATTGGCAAATCTGTAATCCATTCAGTATATCTATATTTCATATATGCAGACATAGACTGTGGAATATCACTGGATGCATCCATCACATCCCAACCACCAACTGCAACAGGAGAAATATCATCCCAATAATGATATAGATCAGGGGCACCTAACGAATGAAAAAATTCGTGACATAATGTTCCTACAGTAAAATACCCTCCCTGCTCCAGATTTAAATTATAATCATAAACTCTTAATCCATTAATATATGCTTCTTCACTGTAAAGAGCCCATCTATGTGGCCAAAGTAAATCAGCCCACGCACCTGGAATACCTCTTACTAAGAAAGTAACATTATCTACATAACCATCATTATCAGAATCTATATCTAAATCTTCTGGTACTTCATCAGCGATGAATTCGATTGCATTTTTTAATAAAATATGTTCTCTTGATCTTGATTGATTATCATTTTGATAACCAATAGGATTAGTTATTTCATTATAAGGTTTATAATAATCCCTTGGATATTCATCTTGATATGAAATATTTGTAGAAAAATCGCATTGAGGAAAATGAAAAGTATTAACAGTTAATAGATTATATGAAACTTCTTCAAAATAATGTAACATTGAAGGTCCATCAGGATTATTAAAAGGTACATCATAATAAGCTCTTGAATTTGGGAACTCCTCTTCACCATCAAATCTAATAAAAACATTTAAATTATTTACTGTACCTAACGTAGGAGCATCTCTATACTCCACATTTTCCAAATAAACCTGTTTTTTTAGTTTATATTCTGATAGACTTATCCTTTGCCCTGAATCTAATCCTACATCTTGCGGATTAACCGAATTCACTCTATAAAATGAAGGGATTAAAGTGTTATTACTCTTTACTGCATAATAATAATAACCATCCTCACTGCTTTGAATAATTGTAAAATCATTTTTATCATGTAAATAATTATAAAATTCATCGCCTGAAGTTAAACAATTAATTTTTGAACCATCTGGCTGAATTAATTCAACAGGTATATTTTTTAAATATGCACTAAATAAAAAATTTGAACATAATAAAAATTTAAGAATTAGTTTAAAAAAAAACATTTTAATCAATTAAATGTTTTTTCATATATGAAGCTGAAAACATGTGAGCTTTCAATTTACTTGATGGGTTTCCTTCAATAGTTGTACCTCTTGATGTACAAAATGAAAATCCAATTTTTTGTAATAAAGGTGATGTCATAGGTATTTTAAAAAAATTCATTAAAACTGCCCCATCACTTCTCACATCAAATCTACATTTAGTAAAACTATATCCATTTTCTACAAATGTGTATTTTCTATCTGAATCAAAACCATGATGAGAATTTTCATAAANAGTAATATTAATATTTGACTTAGTTTCTTCAACCATATCAACTAACTCTTCACATGCNAAGGCTGGTGTCCAATCATCTAATTCACCAATTAATATGTGTATTGGAGCATCTGTAAAAATCATTGAACTGGTTTTTTTCATAAAACATGGAGGATATATTGGTAAATGTGCAGCAAAATTATTTTTTGGATTAATTGCGTTTACTAAATTTTCCCATGCTGAGAATAATGCAACTCCACCACCAAGACTCCAGCCAGTTATAGAAACATTGTTTTTATCAATACTAGGGTGATTTGATAAAGTATCTAGGGCTTTGTAACTATCAAAAATCATTGAGGCCATCGTTACTTCAACTTGTGACCCTACTGTTGAAGATACATCTCTACTACTAAAACTTTTTAGTTCAAAAGTAGCTAATCCCATTTTTCTATACATTTCCATGTACTCATAATTATGTTCGTGCCAACCTAGGCTTCCTGCTACACCAATGACAAGAGGATACTTTATATTTGAATCAAAATTATCAGGAAATTTTAAAATACCATGTACCTCTTGAACTTCAAGTTTCTTATTTGCTTCAATTATATCTTTGAAAGTAAAAGGGTTAGCACTTTGAAAAATAATCTTTTGTTCTGCAAAAATTATATTAAGTACTAAAATTGTTAAATAAAAAATTTTCATATATTACCTTTAATAAAATATTTTTGTNTTGTTTATATTATTAATATATTGATTGATTATCTATCTGACAATGTAAAAAATGATTATCAAACAAAGCTCCAATTAATAAAATATCATTATAAAATGCACCAACAGTTGAAGCTGAAATATCATTACCATCATTCAAATAAATTTCATCAACTAAAGAATAATCATTTGATATTTTAAATATTTGTGATGGAGCAAGACTTGATTTATTTTTAGCATGCTTCAAGAAATCAAATAATTTGGGATGTGCACCGATGTATATATTATCATTTAAATCTACTTCTATATTGTCTAGGCCACTATCAATTTCTATGGATTTAACTAAGGTTAATGAATTATCAAGTAAGTTTCTATTATAAATATTTAATTTTTTACCAATTGTTTCAGCACAATAAAGAGTTTTTTTATCATTACTAATATTTATTCCATTTGCATATTGTAGGTTAGATATAACCTCGATAAAATCATTTCCGTTATAGAATAAAATATTTGATTTAGTTGTTTGTAAATAATCCTCAAATATTTTAAAAATTGATTTATTTGTGCC
Organism: Fidelibacterota bacterium; assembly: GCA_002704685.1. Lineage (GTDB taxonomy): Bacteria > Fidelibacterota > Marinisomatia > SCGC-AAA003-L08 > D37C17. The sequence continues at coordinate 7,698 of PAHD01000009.1, read as the reverse complement.
ATGGTCGTTAGTTACATAAAATTGATTTTGATTAACTAGAACAATATCATTTGGACTAATAAGTAGAGGACTATTGATAGTGTTGACATGAACAAGCTCAATATTATTATAATAAAATAATTCAATGAATTCTCCCATTGAAGTATGGTTAACAACAGATAAGTAGATATTATTATCACTATCCATAAATGCTGAAATTCCATGTGGATGAAACTCNATATTTAAATCAGAAGTCATATTTACAGGACTTGGATTTTCTGAATTTAAATCATAAAAATATATATTTCCATTAATAGAATTTTTGTCTGTATTTGTAATAGGATAAATAAAATTAGTTTTATCAATTTTTCTTCTAAAATCTGAAGAAATAATAGCNAGACCATTACTTAAAATTGTAATATCTTCTGCACCTGGAATATCATTTATAATCTCGCAAGATCCATTAAAGTGTGNGTTAATATCTTTAAATTGACCTGCATCTATAACAGTTTTTGTACTAAATAATAAAGTTAGTAAGGCTAAAATTTTAAGCATTTAGAAATACTTTTATCCAAGAATCATATTTACAATAGTAACTATATCTAATACATTAACCATTCCATCACTATTTACATCACCAGCCCACATTTGATACTGAGATGGTTGTTGAGATGAAATTGCAAAGCTAACTGCCAATACAATATCAGAAACATTAATAAAACTATCACCATTTATATCTCCTTGAATACCAACAAGTATAGAGCCAGATTGACCTCCAGATGAAATTTCATTGCCAAATTGATCTGATACAATTGTGTTAAAAAATTCGACAGGTATATTTTGACCTAAAGTAGCTGATTCAGGAATATAATAATTTATATTTGCAACATAGTTCTCTCCTACATCTACAGTACATCCCTCTAAACTAAACATAATAACTAGCAATGAATTGTCAATTACATTATATTCTATATTAAAACAATCAATCATAGATTCTATTGAACTTGGATTGACAAAATTTCCACTACTACCTCCATGTAAAGGAGAATAAATTTCAAATTGTAAACCTCCAACAGGTTCATTAGAATTAATATAAAACGGAATAGAAACCTCAGAATTTGGAATAGCTGTTGTATTACCTAAATATAGTGTAGCATCAGGGTCATTATCATACTCAACACATATTGAGCAACATTCTCCTTCAGGTGGATCAACATACTCACCATTTTCACATGGAACACCCATTTCTTCTGCACAATCAATCACAATTTCATACCATTGACCATCAAAGCACTCTTGTGGATTACAAGGGTTCTCATTATTTACTTCACCATTTTCACATTCCTGTTCATCTTCACAAGGTCCAATGGGCAAATCACAATTTTCTGGGCCACATGTTGTAGGATATAAAAAATTATCTTCCCAGCACGTTATCGCTTCACCACATATTAAATTTGGATNACAATCATTAGCAGTTTCATCGAAACAATAACCTGCACCTGGAATATTTCCACCTACCCATTCACAGCCACTTCCAATACATTCAAATGGATTATTAATATCAGAACATAAAACATTATTCCCTCCATCATCTTCACCATTATCACAAGGGCCTATAGGCAAATCACAATTTTCTGGACCACAAGTTGTGGGATATAAAAAACCATCTAAGCAGGTTAAAGCTGGACCACACATTAAATTAGGATCACAATCTTCATTTCCACCATCATCCCAACCCCCATCATCGTTCCAATTATTTGATTCGACACAAGTTTCAAAAAAACCATTAGGGGTTGTTACAAAAGTCCAATCACAAAATTCACTTTCAGTACATTCATCTTGTGTTAATTCGGAACAACCTTCATTTTCATCATCACTTACAAAAGCACATCCTTCTTCATTCCAATAACAATAATCAAATTCTCTGCAATCTTCTTCTTCTAATTCTTCGCAATTAACTTCATCACCATCTTCCCAATCTTCTTCTTCACCGTCCCAATCTTCCTCTTCATCTTCCCAATCTTCTTCATTTTCTAAATAATTACATTGATCGTCATTCCAATAACAATAATCAAATTCTCTGCAATCTTCTTCTTCTAATTCTTCGCAATTAACTTCATCACCATCTTCCCAATCTTCCTCTTCACCTTCCCAATCTTCTTCATCTTGATCGAATAATTCTAAACAATTTATATCTTCATTTTGTAAACATTCTAAACAATCTTCAACAATTTCATTTATTCCGTTTACTGTTTCTTCATCACAATCAATAAAACATGATTCAAAATTGGGATCAATATTCCCAAAAATTGATACAATCCAGTCACATGCTTCATCTGGATTTTCATTCAGATTAAGTTCATTGATACCCGAGCAATCATCTAAACAACTTGGGACTTCATTACTTTCAGGTCTGTAGCAATTATCATTTTCCCAAAAACAACCTATTAAAAAACACTNTTCTTCATTATCAATCAATTGACACTCATTATCAAAGTCATTTGATAAACATAATCCATCTCTCCATAAACAATCTTGTGTAATAACACATTCATCTTCTGATAGTCCTTCGCAATCTCTGCTAAAACTAAATAATGATGTTTCGTAACTAAATAAAATTGAAGATAAAAATATAAAATTTATAAAAAGCTTTNTTGTTGAAATCATGANCATGTCCTTTAATTTAAAATTGAATCTAAAATTAATAAATTTTTGTGAAAATAAAAATTAATAAAAATTACCACTTAGAAGAAAATGTTTTCTTAAAAATAACAATGAAAAGCCAATTCATAAACCATAAAAATAAGACGTTAATATAACCTAATTTCCTATATCTTCTTGGCGATTCATATATATTTACTAAGTTAAAGATTGATGTTTTACCAAATTTTCTAATCCTTCTAAATAAATCTACATCTTCTCCAGCAACATATTGTTCATTATAACCATCAATCAAATCAAAATATTTTTTTTTTATTACCTGGCATCCACCTCTTGAATATCCAAAACCTATAAAATTCATTATATTACTTATTAACAAAATTATTAAATGGACAAATTTATCAGTAAAATTTTCATAATTGGGGTTTACTGTTATCCTGGGCGANACTGCAATTAAATTACTATTAATAAATTGATTCTTTAAAGTTTCAAAAAATAATTCTATATCTGGAACTTGCATATCAGCATCTAAAAAAATTAAAATATTATTTGATGCAAATTTAGCTCCATAGTTTCTAGCTTTTGATATATTACATTTTTTATCTTTATAAACAACAACATTATCAGCAATTTTTGTTGATAATTCTACAGTGTTATCACTACTTCCTGAATCAGATATAATTATTTCTAAATTATATTTATTTTTATAATTATCAAATTGTGTAACTACTTTATAAATATTATCTTCTTCATTTAAGGTTGGAATAATTATAGAAAACATTAAAATGTAAGTATTTTCTTAATTGAATCTTTATGCATCTTTGGAGTCTGTGTTGAAATATCAAAATTATAACTAAATCCAACATTAAATGAATTTTTATTTATAGAAAATAATTGATTTTGATTTATTAATCTTGGATCAAAACCAGCATTTTTCCATTTAATATTCGTAATTCCAAGTTGAATTTCAAATCTATTTTTCAACTCTTTAGATACTAGTAATTTTATTTTTGTTAATGATTCAGTTAAATTTGAAAATCTATCGTAATCAATATTGTTATACTGATCTTCGATCATCTGCGTTGTTAATTCGCCTCTTTTTGCATCTGAAAAAATAATCGAGAAATTAGAATTAAACTTTCTAAATGAATAATTTAAATACAACTCCTGTGCATGAGGTCCTGCCCAAAATCCTAAAGGATAGCCATGACTATAATAATCATTAATTGAGTTTTGATGTCTATACAATCTATGATCAGTCCAATTAAACTCAAGAGTTATCTCATCATTATCAAAAAAAGAATTTTTTAAATTTGTTCCAAGTTGATACCCAAACCAATTTCTATTTATCTTATCAAAAGTCATACTTGGATCCCATTCATCCATTAAAAAAGATAAGTATAAATTTCTATTTTTATCGAAATACCATTGCAAATCTAATTCCCATTGAATGTTATCTAAATCGCCTTTATATTGTTGTAGTGATAAAAATGGTGCAAAAGGTAATAAATATAATAAATCAATATCCCTTACACCATACACAAGTGTTTCACTTGCTCCTAAGATTAAATTATCAGAAATATTCCAAATAATACGATGCCCTACTAAATATCTATTATACTCTGGAACTTCGGCACCAATTCCTTCATAGATAGAACTATGGGTTTCATTTTCTATTAAACTTCTTAAAGAGGCATGAAAATATTGAAATTTTATTGACTTACCTATCTCCCAATTAAATCCAAATTGAGGATAAGTCGGTGATTTAGATGATAAAATTAAAGATGATTGTCCTGGTCCCCAATGCCTTTTATATTTACCTAATTCAAATTCAACAGATTTAAATTTGTATGATAACTTTATATTTGTAACATCAAAATCAAATTGTTCTCCATCTGGGTCATTTCCAACCCATGATAATCCTTGTTCATTAGAAAAATAATTAGGTTTATCTGTAATTCCAAAAAATCTATTATTATAGGTATCCATAGAAATCTTAAAATTTTCTAAATCAGCATACATTGTCAATCCCCAACCAGCAACACCTACTTTTTTACTATCTGGAACCCAAGTTCCTCCGCTTGACTCGTAATTTGAATAAATTATTGGAGCAAAAATAAATTCACTACACAACAAGTATGAAAATAAAATATTTATATATACATATTTCTTCATTTATTTGACCTTTATAAAAAAAGCCTCAAATGAGGCTTTTTTATATTTAACTAAAATTAATTAGTTGTGTACTATAGTTGAACTAAGATTTATTTAGGAACTACATTTTTTGCAGCTGGACCTCTATCACTTTCGCCAACTTCATAGTCAACAGTTTGTCCATCTCTAAGTGTTTTAAATCCTTCCATTTGAATAACACTCATATGTACAAATAAGTCTTTAGAACCATCGCCTGGATCTATAAATCCAAAACCTTTTTTATCGTTAAACCATTTAACAGTACCTGTTTTTACTTCACTCATTAATCGTATTCCTTATTACATTAAATTACAACTGCGTAACTTAATGTATAATTTTTAAAAATCTATACTTTTTTTAATTTTCTTTATATTCACCTAATTCCCTAGCAGAAGGATCTTTAACGTTTGACCAATTAGGTAACCAGAAATGTGGAATTAAATTTTCATGTTTAGGGAAGTATTTATCAAATATCTTTCTATAATAATAGCTTTCTTTGGAGTTAGGAGGACAATGCTTATATTTATTAACAGAACTTTTAAATTCATTATTACTAATTTTTTTATCAAAAAAAGATTTTATAATTGTATGCCAAGAATTTTTTTGATTACTTACACCATCTGAAAATGCACATTTATTCCTCCATAAAATTTCATCTGGCAGTAAATTATCATTTTTAAAAGCCTCCCTAAGTAAAAATTTTTCTATCTTATCTTTGCCATCAAAATTTTTAAGTTTTGGACTTATTGAAAAATAATACTGAACAAACTTTTTATCTANAAATGGTGTTCGNGGTTCAAGGCCATTTGAACTTATACTTCTGTCAGATCTTAAGACATCAAATAAATAAATTTCATGTATCAATTTTTGACTTTCCTGTTGTAATGATTCTAGATTAGGAGAATTTTTAAGGTAAAAATATCCGCAACAAACTTCATCACTTCCATCTCCATTAAAAATAACCTTACAATCTGAATTGTTTTTTATGTACTTGGATACCAAATAATTGCCAACACTGGCTCTAATAGTTGTTATATCATAAGATTCGATCTTATAAATAACCTCATCAATTGAGTTTAAAAAATCATTTTCTGATATTTCTACATGATGATGATTTGATCCAATATGCTTTGCAACTAAATCAGCATAATACAAATCTATACTTCCTGGCATCCCAATTGAAAATGTATCTAATTTGGAATTATCACCATATTTTGCAACTAACGCTGCAATTAAACTAGAATCTAATCCTCCTGATAGCAAACATCCTATTTTACGATCTGACATCAATCTTTTAACAACTGACTCTGTTAAAATTGCATTAATATTTTTATAAATTTCATTTAAATCAGTTATGTTTTGAAATTTTAATTTATAATAGGAATTAAATTCATTAATATTTTTTGAAGAAAACCATGTACCAGGTTTAAATGGTATGATTTTATTACAATGTCCTACTAAAGACTTTGCTTCAGAGGATATATATATATCATTTTTATCATAGCCTATAAAGCCTGGTCTAACTCCAAANGGATCTCTTGCAGAATATATAAGATTTTTGCTTTGATCGTATAAAACAAACATAAAAACACCATCTAACATTTTTACTGTTTGCTCAATACCAAATTCTTTGTATAAAAATAGTATTATTTCACAATCAGAACCACTTTTTAAATTATAATTATTTTTCTTAGCTAATTTTTCATAATTATAAATTTCACCATTGCATATCAAAAATAAGTTTTCATCTTCAGGATGAACAAGAGGTTGATTACCTGTATCAGACAACCCAACAATTGATAAGCGATGAAAACCAAGTATTATACTATCGTTTATAATTTGATACTTTGAATTGTCTGGTCCTCTATATTGAATTAAATCAATAGAATCTTTAAGATTATCTAAAGATTTTTTTTGACCTTTATATGAAAAAATTCCGCACATTTAATTATTTTTAAAATATATTATTAAAATATAGAATAGAAACTTAAGTAGAAATATTTAATTATTTAAAATTAAATTTATAATAGATATTACATCTTGGACATTCAATGAATTATCTTCATTGATATCAGCTAACTCGCTATAATCCCCAGCCAAAATAAGATTAACAATACTTACAACATCAATTACATTTAAAATACCATCATTATTTATATCACCAGGTAATAAATTAGTCATTTCATCAATTAATATTTGAATTTCGGAGTATAGCTCATTTAATTCATTATTGCTTATAGATGAACCTGAATATATCCCAACGAATCTTCTTTCAAGATTTGAATCAACTAAAACAATTTTTTTTCTGTGATCACCTGATCCTTCAAGAAATTGATCCCAAACACCTAAGCTAAAATCTTGTACCCAAGGTCCAGTAACATTCCATGAACTCATTGAACCAGCACCAATTCCAACACCAATTAATTGGACTTTATCAGTATCCCAGGCTTGATTTTCATTTAATTCACACAACTGTATGAAAATTTGTCGTCAACCGCCTCAACTTTCCCAACCAAAATAATTAATAGTAATTTTCTGTTCAAAATAAGAAGGTCCAATAAAAGTACCATTTAAAGAACTATTTGGATTTACATCTTGAAGAGAATAATCATAATCTTGAGCGAAAAAAAGATTGGCTAGAATTGAGATTAATAATAGATGCTTATTTATCATGTAATTTAATTTAAAACAAAATTTAAAAGGAATGTAACAATTATTTTCTTAGATTTGATTTTGAAAATATAACTTCAGGTATATCTTGATCAAACTGTATGTCTTTAATAATCCACTCCGTTCCTTTGCTATTTTTTTTAAGTTCATCCTTAAAAATAAATCTAGTTGGGAACCATCTTTCTCCAACTTTTT
>PAHD01000008.1 GCA_002704685.1 Fidelibacterota bacterium | reverse complement strand
TCTGGTATTAAGACTAAGAAAATGGTTCTGATGAAGTAATCAATTTATTGAAATAATAAGTTAGAAAAGATGGGGCTTAATTAAAGCCCCATTTTTTTTATTAAAAAATAAAATCATATCATGTAAATTAAAATAATGTCAAATAATACTAAAAAGAAACTAGCTGCTGTAATGTTTTGCAAATTTGTTGATTATGAAAAATATGTTGAAAACGACAAAAAATTGGCAATAAAGATATTATCTGATTATGATTCAGTAATAAATAAAAATGTTAAAAAATTTAGTGGCAGATTAATAAAAAATATTAACGAAACAGTTTTTGCAGAATTCCCATCATCTACAGATGCTGTAAGGTGCGCTATTTCAATTCATTATAATTTTAATAAAGAAAATTCACAAAATCCTGACACCTACCAAATTCATGGTAAGATTGGTATTCATATGGGTGAAGTTTATGAAAAGGGAGGTGATTTATTTGGAGATGGTGTCAATTTAGCAGCAAGAATTCAACCAATAGCACAAACAGATGGTACTGTCTGCACTCAATCAGTATATAACGCAATTAGAAGTGATAATACAATTTTTTTAAGAGATATGGGAAGAATCGCTTTAAAAAATATTCAAGATCCTGAAAGAGTTTTCAAAATTTATAAAGATGAAAATGAATTTAATAAAGAAACAGCTTCAGAATTAACTGAGAAATTAATTGAAGCCGGAGTTGATTTATTCGATAGAAAATCTGGGAAAGAATCCGTTACTCCTATTGCTGTATCTTATATTAAAAACTTAGGTTCATCTGAAGATGATTTTTTTTGCTATGGTATTACAGAGGATTTAATACTAGATATAAGTAAAGCTAAAAGAATGAGAGTCCCAAAAATTAATGAGGTTATTAAATTTAAAGATTCAACTTTAGATTCGTATTCAATTGGAAAAGAACTAAATGTAGATTTTTTAATTGAAGGAAATATTATGAAAGTTGGTGATAAATTTAAATTATCAATGCATTTTTCAAATATTAAAAATTCCTCTTTAATATGGGATAAAAGCTGGGAAGGTAAAGCAAACAATATTCAAAGTATTCGTTCAGAAATTGCAATAAAAGTTTTAGAATCAATAGGTCTTGATATTCCTCAATCTTTATTAGATAATTTAGATAAAGAAGATAAAATTTCTCCTGAAGCATATGAACTATTTATAAAAGCTAAATATACTAATTTTAAAGCAAGAAGTACTACAGATAGAGAAATCGCTCAAGATCTTTTTAAAAAAGCTATTAAAATAGAACCAAATTATGTTGAAGCAAGATATAATTATGCTATGACAATGTTTCAGAACAATCAGTATGAAAGAGCTGTTGACATATTAGATGATGCAATGTTAATTGCTAAAAAAGAAAGAGATAATTCTGGTATGGCTGGAATAAATAATTGTTATGGAATTATTTATGCAAGATGGGCTAAGTATAACAATGCTTTAAGTTATTTTGAAAAAGCCCTTGAGCTTAGAGCAAAAGAAGATAATTTAGATGAGGAGTCAAAGTTACTACAAAATATTGGATTAGTTCATAGTCAAAATGTCCAATTGGAAAAAGCATTAGATTACTATAATAGAGCATTGGATATAAAAAGAGAACTAGATGATAAAAGAGGTATAGCAACAACTTTATATAATACTTCTTTAGTTTACAGAAGAATTGGAGATTTTTATAAAGCAATTAATTATTCCATTGAAGCAATAGATATTTTCCAAGAGCTAAATGTTAAAATGTACGATTCTATTTTAAAAACATACCTAGGTATGTATAGAGTTTTTATGGGACAGTACGAAAATGCTGAGAAAGATATTAGAGAAGCTTTAGATATTTGCCAGAATATGAATGATGTAAATTCTTTAGGGATGTGTCATAGAGCATTAGGAATAATGTATTTAGATCAAAAAAAATGGAATAAGTCACAGCATCATTTCAAAACAGCAATGTCTAATCATAAAAAAGCTGAACATCGTTCTGCATATGAAGGAACGATTGTGTTTTTAGCAACAGCTTATTATTATGAAGGGCAATATGATAAAGCTAAAGAATTTATTGATAAAGCAGTGCTTATTACTTCAAGAAGAAAAGATGTTTCATTTTATGATACTACTTCAAGAGCAGTACAGATGTTAGTTAAGTCTAAAATGAATTTATGTGAAGAAAGTGATATTGATAAGTTAGCTAAAGAAATAATTGATTCATCAAGTGAAAGAGAAAATAATAGAGAATGTTTATATATAAGCCAAACTTATTTAAATGTTGGAAATCAAAAGAAAGCAGATAAATTTCAAAAGCTTTGCAAAAGTGGTTTATTAAAGTCAGCTGAAAAAATTTCTGATGATAGTTATAGAAGTGATTATTTAAATACTTATATGCATAAGCAAATGTTAAATGATAATGCTCTTCCATATAATACAGAACAAGAGGTTGAAAAATCAAAGTCTCTAAAAGTTGTTGCAAAGACTAATCCCACTTTAGATTATAATTCTTCTATATGTCCACAATATGGTACTTATTTTAATTTTTGTCCAAACTGTTCATACAATAATACAAAAAATGATTTTAAATTTTGTCCTGATTGTGGGACTTCACTAACTAAAAGATAATTAAATGAAAACTGGAGCAGTTGTTGTTACAGATATTGTCGGTTATAGTAAACTAACAGGTGATAATCAAGAATTAGCACTTGAGTTATTAACTGAACATGACTCTATTATATTAAATTCAATTGATGATTACAATGGAAAATCTTTAGTTAATAGAGGAGATGGTTTTGTTATCTTTTTCTCTGATTCAAGAAAAGCAATTTTATGTTCTACTGATATCCAAACCAAAATCAAAAAAAGAAATAAATTAAGTGTAAAAAATAGAAAATTTAAAATTAGAATTGGAATACATTCAGGTAAATATCAGATTCAAAATGGAGAATACCACGGTGAATGTGTTGACCTAGCATCTGAGCTTGAGCCGTTAGCACCAAAAGGTGGAATTTTAATTAGTTCAACCCTAAATACTGAAGTTGAATATGTAAGAAATATTTTTACCAGAGAGTACAATACATTTAAAATTAATAAATCTAATCTAAAAACATATGAGGTTTTTAATAATATAACAGATTGGTATCCAAAATCTAAAAAGATTTATGTGTCTGATGAGAAAAAGTATTTAGAAAAAATGCATTATTTTTACGATAAAGGAGATTATTCAGCTAGTATTAAATTTGCTAATTCTATATTCGAATCTACAAAAAATAAAAAATTAAAAGATGAAATCTTTGGATTTTTATGTAATTGTTTTATATCTACAGGTAGAACAGATTATGCAAACCAAATTATAAACGAAATTAAAAAAAATTATCCAAAAAAAATTAATAATGAACTTAAAGCACATTATTTAAAATTAGAAGCTCATATATTATCGAATAATGGTAAATTCAAAAAAGCTAATTCTATTTATACAGAATCTTTAGAAATATTAGATTCTATTAAATCTAAATATTATAATGAAGTACTTTTTTACTTTTTAATTAATTTATTTTTAAACAGTAGTTTATCTTTGGATATTTTTAATAGCAAATCTCATAAGTTAAAAAATGATAAATATAAAATATTAATTGATATTATTGGTTTAATTCTTAAAGGAGAGAAATTAACAGATTCTTTGATTAAAAAAATTAATAAAATATCTAAAAAAAAGAATAAGTCTTATGCTTTTTGGTTATTGAGTCAGTATTATACTTCTTATAATATGATTAATGAATCATATGATTATGAAACTAAAGCACAGAATAATTTAGAGTTATGTTTAGATAATATATCAGATACTGAATTAAGAAATAATTTTAAAAAAAATATTTTAGTTCATAAAAAAATATTTACTGAAAGTTCAGTTAAAATTGATGATTTATTTGATTTTAAAGATTATGAAAATAATGATATTAGTAATGATCAAAAGTTAAGCTTTAAAAATTTTCAATTTTGTATAAATTGCGGAAAAGAAAATACCACAAATTCAACGTTTTGTTTAGGTTGTAATACAGATCTTAAAAAGGATAGCTATCAATGAAAAATTACAAAGATTTAGATATTGCTCATATCAAAAAAAATGAATATTCAGGTATTTATAATGAATCAATAAAGAATAACGAGAAGTTTTGGTCAAAAATATCAAAAAGAATTCATTGGTTTAAAGATTGGGAAAAAATATCAAATGTTGATTTTTCAAAAGGAGTTATAAATTGGTTTGAAAATGGAAAGTTAAATGTTTCTTATAATTGTTTAGATAGACATGTAGAAAATGGAAATGGGGATGATATTGCTTTAATATGGGAAGGAAATAACCCATCAGAAGATAAAAAATTTTCTTATAAAGAATTACTAGTTGAAGTTTCAAAATTTTCAAATGTTCTTAAATCCAAAAATGTTTTAAAAGGTGATAGAGTGTGTATTTATATGCAGATGATCCCTGAATTAGCTATTGCTATGCTTGCCTGTTCTAGGATTGGAGCAATTCATTCGATTGTTTTTGGTGCTTTTTCTTCTAATTCATTAAAAGACAGAATAAATGATTCTGAATGTAAGGTTGTTATTACTCAAGATACCGGTGTAAGAGGTTTAAAAGTAGATATTCCAATGAAAGAAAATGTTGATAAAGCTCTTTTAGATTGTCCTACGATTGAAAAAGTATTTGTAGTCAAAAGGACTTCAAGTGATATAAAGATGGATAAAAATAGAGATTTATGGTGGCATGAAGAAATGTCAAATATTTCAAAATTTTGTGAACCAGAATGGATGGACTCTGAAGATCCTTTATTTATTTTATATACATCTGGTTCTACAGGAACACCAAAGGGAGTTCTTCATACTACTGGGGGGTATTTAGTCTATGCTTCATATACTCATGAAATTGTTTTTGATTACCATAAAAATGATATTTATTGGTGCACAGCTGATATAGGTTGGATAACAGGTCACTCTTATATTATTTATGGACCATTATCAAATAGCGCTACTACTTTAATGTTCGAAGGTGTTCCTAATTATCCCGATTTTAGTAGGTTTTGGCAAATTATAGAAAAGCACAAAGTTAATATATTTTATACCGCACCAACAGCATTAAGAGCTCTAATGAAAGAAGGAAATGATTTTGTTAAAAATACTGATAGGTCTTCATTGAAATTATTAGGCTCTGTTGGTGAAACAATTAAAAAGCCTGAATGGGACTGGTATTTTGAAATTGTTGGAGAGAAAAAATGTCCTATTGTTGATACATGGTGGCAAACAGAAACTGGTGGTATTTTAATTTCACCATTAGCAACATCAGATAATTTTAAAGCTGGTTCAGCTTTAAAACCTTTTTTTGGAATTGAACCAGTTATTTTAGATAATAATGGAAATGAGATAAAAGAAAACCCAGCTGAAGGCTTATTAGCAATTAAGAAATCATGGCCTGGACAAATGAGAACAGTCTATGGTAATCATCAAAGATTTTTTGATACTTATTTTTCTCAGTTTAAAGGTTTTTATTTTACTGGAGATGGTGCAAAAAGAGATAAAGATGGAGATTATTGGATTACAGGACGAGTTGATGATGTCTTAAATGTTTCAGGACATAGGTTAGGAACTGCAGAAATTGAAGGCGCAATTGGAGAACATAAAAACGTAGCAGAAGCTGCTGTTGTTGGTTTTCCTCATGAAATAAAAGGACAGGGAATTTATGCTTATGTAACTTTAATGACAGGCGTTTTACCTTCAAAAAATATTGAAGAAGAGATTATAAAAAAAGTTAAAATAATTATTGGACCACATGCAAATATTGATAAAATACAATTTTCTAAGGGATTACCAAAAACAAGGTCAGGCAAAATAATGAGGAGAATATTAAGAAATATTTCCGAAAACAATATTAATGATTTAGGTGACATTTCTACTTTAGCAGATCCTTCTGTAGTTCAATCACTTATAGATGGGAAAAAATAATTATTAATGAATTTTAAACAACCTATAATATTATAATTTAATAATTTTTCCCAATTTTGAATCTGAAAAATCATTTATATCAAGCCCATATTTTTGCCTGGCAATATCCAATTTTTTTACAGGGTCATCAATTGGTTCAGTAGTAAGAATAAAAGTTCCATAATGAATTCCTACGCTCTTTTTTGATAAAACATCTAAATGAATTTGAACTGCTTCATCGGGATTAATATGAAAATTCTTCATAAACCACCTAGGTTCATAAGCACCTATAGGTATTGCCGCAAAATCAAATGGTCCATAGTCTTGACCAATTGATTTAAATTGCACATCGTTGTATCCAGTATCTCCAGCAAACCAAAACTTAAAATCCTCCACTTTAATTGACCAAGATGCCCAAAGAGTATCAAAGCTTTTAAACGCAGTTCGTTTTGACCAGTGTTGTGAAGGCAGGCAATCTAATTTTATACCTTCATATTCATATGATTCAAACCAGTCCATTTCAATTACATTCTTAACACCGCTATCATTAAACCACTTTTTTAATCCTAAAGGTACAAACCAAAAAGTTGAATCACCGATCAACTTCACTGTATTATAATCAAGATGGTCATAGTGATTATGGCTAATTACAATAAGATCAATCTTTGGTAATGAATTTATAGAAATAGAAGTTTCAGAATAGCGTTTGGGGCCAAATAGCTGCGAAGGTGAGCATCTATCAGAAAAAATTGGATCTGTAAGAATGTTTTTACCATTTATGTGTAGAAAAGCTGTTGAATGTCCTACCCATAAATAAAAATTTTCACCCTTTTTAATCAAAGTTTTGATTTCACTTGATGAAATTTCTTCAACCTTAATTTTCTTTGGTTTATCAGGTCTTTTTTCACGCATCATTTTGATCAAATCATAAAAATTTTTATTTTGTGGCCCATCTGAAAGAAAAGGGTTTGTAAAACCATGGGGTGTATGGTGTTCCTTACTTTCATCAAAATATTCATTAAAATGATTTTTAGAAAACAAAACAGTAAACATAGAAATAATTAAAAAAGTTAATATAGTAATTTTCATATTTGTATCGTCCTATTTTAATTAATAATAATTATTTTATTTTTTTGATTATTGCAATACCTTTATCATTATCATCAAGATAGTTAAATTCGAATGAGCTGTATTCTTTTTTCCATAGTTTTAGAGTTTTTTGTTCATTTTCTCTTCTAGCATCATCTAAAATTATAGTTGAACCAACTTTCATTTTATCTAACATCAGGGGTATTGCTGGATATCTCGGAAATTTAGAATTTTTAGTATTTTTTGGTGGTCCATCTATAACAAATAAATCAATATTTTCTTTAATTTTACAATTATCAATATCATACCATATAANGGATTTATTATTATTTAAATTATATTTTTTTAAAGGGGCATGAAAGACATCTGCAAATTTGGAAAGATTATGTTTTTTTAATTCATCCCGAGTTTGATTTGCATATTTTTCGCTATGATCCAGTGATATAATTTTACCTTTGCCAGTTTTTTTTATGCAGTAAGCAGCAATTATAGTTGATACTCCTGAGCCAGCCTCAAGAATTAGATTAGGATTATTTTTTTCTATAGTTTCTTTAATTTTATATATGTAATCAGGACTTGCTGCATAACCTCTAGTATTTGGTAATCTTTTTGTTATTTTTAAATCATTAAATAGCGGAATTAATATTTCAAGTTGTTTGTAAGATGTTCTTATTTCGTCAAAAGAATAAAGTTTAGAAAATAAATAATTCATAAGAAAAATAATAAATATAAATTCAAGATTATAAGCGATGTTAAGATATAGGCATAAAAATAAATATGATATACAAATAATACCTGATGTTATTAAACTTTTCTTTATAGATTTGTTTTTTTTCATTAATTTTTCCATTCTTCGTTACGCAAAAATTTTCTACTGTGAAATTCATTTGCCCAAGTATCAACAACTGAGCCCAAATCAATTGCAATACCATTGTATTTTTTTATGTAGTTACTAAATGGTTTTGCATATGCTCCTGCAGCTAAATACCATATATCAACTTTATTTGCATTTATTTTTATGAAATTTATAATATCATTATACTTTTTTCTACTCATTTTTAAATTAAATTTTCTTAAATCTCTCTTTGGTATTGATTTTTGAAATAATACTTTTGAATTAAATTTAAGAAAAAATGAATTTAGATTGAAATGTGAAATCAGGCCAATTTTTTTATTGGAGATTAATTGTTCAGCTATTGGGTTTTTAAGATTGTTTTTATTAGGTAGTTTTATAAATTCTAGTTGAAAATGATTATCAACATATTTCTGTTTGTTAAATGAAAAATATTCTGTTATTCTGGGCTCAAATTTTCTTACACTACTAGTGTATCCATAATAAAAATATTTTACAGGTACTCCAATATAGTCTGCATTGTGAAATGAATTAATTAGTTCTTTTCTGAAAAATTTTTGAAAGGAAATATTAAAATAACTTATATTGAAATGTCTTAATTTTTTAAGGTACTTTATTAATCTTATTCCTTTAACATTTTTATAACCAATTACTACATTTTCTCCATCACTTTTCCTAATAATTGAGCTTGGTATTTTTTTCTCTACCCTATCTTTTATATCTAAAAGTAATTGATTATTACTGATAGATATTTTGTATATATTTTCTTTATCCAATTGAATTTTCTTTAGTATCAATTAATAAAATATTAGGCTTCGAATGATTTAATATATTAGCTACTAATCGTCTTGAGCCATCCAAAATATAAATATCATCATTTTTAATTTTTGCTCCAATTAAATTAAGAGCTTTACCTGTAATATAGAGAGGATTTCCCATATCTTTTTTTAAAAGTAATTTTTTATATTTTTTGATATCATCGTATCTTTTTTTATTTGCATAATTTTCTAATTGAGTTATAAGATTATTTGTATTGACTTTTATGTCAATTGAAACTAGGCTAACTGTTATTAAATCCCAAAAATTATTGTTCCATTTAATATTACTAGACAATTGATATTTAAAAATTTTTTTTATGATTCTTTTAATAAAAAATTTTCCGTTCCAAAGATTACTGATTTTATATGTTTTAAGAAATCTATTTAGGTCAATATTTTCAATTATGGATAATATTTCAATTTCTAATTTGATTGATGAGTNTGGAATAATTTTTTGTCTAAAATTATGCATATTATTAAACTAAAATATATATGGGATAATAGCTTTTCTGTTTGGGGGATAATCAAATTTATTTTTATACCATTTATGTTGAGCGATAGCTCTTGGGAATAGATTTGCAATTGTCCATATTGCAAATAATAAACTTGGTAAAGACCAACACATTAATGCAAATCCAATCCATTCAATCATTTCTCCAAGATAGTTTGGGCATGAAATAAAATTATATAATTTTCCATTTGGTATTTGGTATCCTTTATTTTGATTTCTAATTTTTATCAAAATATTATCTGCATTAACATTAATTGAAACACCAATAATAAAAAATAATAAACCCATTATAAAATTAATATTTANAAAATATTCATCTGAGAAAGCAGCTAAATTACCTAAATAATATCCGTTTGTAAATCCATTTATAATATTAAAAAAGATTGCTGAAAGGATTACAGATATTGGCATTTTTGATGATTTTTTCAATCTAAGAGGGAAAATAATACTTCTATTGATGTAGTGAAGTACCCATATTATTATTAAAAACCAATGTATAAATGTCTTTTCAATATCACCAGTATAAAAGAAATAAAATAAAAATAGCGGAGAAATTATTTCTTGAATAAACCAGCCAAGTTTATAATTAATCAAAACTCCATATTTTCTATCTGAAAATTTTCCATAGGGAGCTGTGATTTTAAAAAGCAATAAAAATGAAATTATAGCTAAAATAAGCCATGGAATTAATATTAGATTGTATAAATTTGATAACATTATTGTTTATAATTTAATAAAGATTTATATAAGTAATTTTAATTAAATGAATTTTAAACTAACTATATCATATGATGGATCAAATTTTTCAGGATGGCAAACTCAGCCGATTGAAAGAACTATACAAAGCGAACTAGAAAGAGTTATTTGTAATACTTTTAATAAANACAATATAAAGCTATATGGCTCTGGAAGAACA
The DNA here is from genome assembly GCA_002704685.1 of Fidelibacterota bacterium. GTDB lineage: Bacteria > Fidelibacterota > Marinisomatia > SCGC-AAA003-L08 > D37C17. The sequence continues at coordinate 35,940 of PAHD01000008.1, read as the reverse complement.
GATTCTGGCGTTCACGCAATAGGTCAAGTTGCTAATTTTTTAATTAATGATACTAATATGAATTCTAAGCAAATTATGAGAGCAATAAATTCAAAAATTAAAAAAGATATCCATATTTTAGATTGTCAGAAAGTTGACAAAAATTTTCATTCAAGATTTTCAGCAGTAAGTAGAGAATACATTTATAAAATATCAACAAATTTTTCACCTTTCTCAAGAAAATATACATGGTATCAAAATTATAATTTAGATTTAGAAATATTGAAANAATGCTCAGAAATTATTTTAGGCAAGCATGATTTTAGTAATTTTTGCAAGGCAACTTCTTTAAAAAAAAAATAATTTATGTAATATAATAAAATCATCTTGGAATCAACTAGATGATATTATTTATTTTAAAGTTAAATCAGATAGATTTTTACATCATATGGTAAGAATGTTAGTTGGTACAATGCTTGAAGTTTCAAAAAACAGATTATCGGTACAAGATTTTAATAATTTATTAGATAAGCCAAATTCTAATAAAAGAGTGATTACAGCACCTGCATTAGGCCTATATTTATTAAAGGTAAATTATTAAAAATCTTTGTTTAAAAAATTAGTAATTTTATAATATATTTATATGTTGAATTTAATTCAATTTCACTTCTAAACATATAGGGATGTTCGATGATAGATAGATATTTCACAAAAGACATGAAAAGAATCTGGTCTGATCATAATCGATTTAAGACTTGGGAAAAAGTAGAAATAGCTGTAGCTGAAGTAATGATGGAGATGGGTATTGTCCCTAAAGAATCTTTCGAAACTATTAAGAAAAAATCAAAATTTTCAGTAGATAGAGTGCTAGAAATTGAGAAAGAGACTAGGCACGATGTTATTGCATTTTTGACAAATCTCGCTGAAAATATTGGTCCTGATTCAAGATATTTACATATGGGAATGACATCTTCTGATCTACTTGATACTTCATTGGCTTTACAATGTAAAGAGTCAGGTGAGATAATTTTAAAAAAATTGAATGATTTCCATTCAGTTTTAAAAGACAATGCAATTAAGTATAAAAAAACTTTTCAAATTGGACGTTCTCATGGAGTACATGCTGAACCAATAACGTTTGGTCTAAAAAATGCATTATGGAGTGAGGATATAAGAAGATGCATATTTAGGTGGGAAAATGCTTTGAAAAATATTTGTGTAGGCCAAATATCTGGAGCGGTAGGTACATATCAACATATTGACCCATCAATAGAGCAAAAAGTTTGTAAAAAATTAGGATTAGATGTAGAAACAGTTTCAAACCAAGTTATTCAAAGAGATCATCATGCAGAATTTTTAACAGCACTTGCATTAATTGGTTCAACTATCGAGAAAATTGCTATAGAAATTAGACATTTGCAAAGAACAGAAGTTCTTGAGGTTGAAGAGTATTTCTTGAAAGGACAAAAAGGATCTTCAGCTATGCCTCACAAAAGAAATCCGATTGTTACAGAAAGAATGACTGGATTTGCACGTTTATTAAGGACAAACGCTCATGCTGCTATGGAAAATATTGCTCTTTGGCATGAAAGAGATATATCGCATTCATCTGTTGAAAGAATAATTTTACCAGATTCTACATCTCTTGCTGATTATATGCTTGAAAAAATGACATTTTTATTTAAAAACTTTAATGTGTATCCAAAAAATATGATGAAAAATATTAATCTTACTAACGGCCTTATTTTTAGTCAGGAAGTCTTAATTGCTTTGATTAAAGAAGGTTTGAAAAGAGAAGACGCATATAAAATTGTACAAAAAAATGCAATGAAAGTTTGGGAAGAAAAATGTGATTTTAAAGAATTATTACTTGAAGATGAAGTAATTAATAAATACTTAAATAAAAAGGATTTAGATGAGCTTTTCAATTTAGACAAAATAATGATAAATATTAATAAAATATATAAGAGGATAAATTTAAAATGATAGAATCAATAAAAAGTCAATTAGATAATACACTTGAAAAAATAGATTTAAAAATTAGTGATGACCATTATAGTGGAAAAGTTAGAGAAAATTTTTATCTAGATGACAAAATTGTGATGATTACTAGCGATAGAGTATCTGCTTTTGATNATATTTTAGGAACTATTCCATTTAAAGGTCAGATATTAAATGAAATTGCATGTTTTTGGTTCAATAAAACAAAAGATATTGTTCCAAATCATTTTATTTCTTCTCCTGATGAACAAGTTTTAATTACTAAAAAAGCTAAAACATTACCTGTAGAGGTTATAGTAAGGCAATATATTACCGGTAGTTTATGGAGAGAGTATAAACAAGGAATTAATGGACAGTATGGTTTTATGTTACCTGATAATCTTAAAGAAAATCAAGAATTTGATAAACCTATACTAACTCCTTCAACTAAAGCTGAATATGGTCTGCATGATGAACCAATTTCAAGAGAAAAGATAGTTAATTCCTTAGTAGATGAAAAAATTTATAGTAAAGCTGAAGAATATGCATTACAATTATTTGACGCGGGTCAAAAATGGGCAAATAAAATGGGTCTAATTTTAGTAGATACTAAATATGAATTTGGTATATATGATGATGAGCTTATAGTAATTGATGAAATTCATACTCCAGATTCAAGTAGATATTGGGTTAAAGATGAATATGTTGATAGATATAATAAAGGTATTGGTCAAAAAATGCTCGATAAAGAAAATATTAGAAAATGGNTAATTGAAAAAGGATTTCAAGGTGAAGGAACTCCTCCAGAATTAACTGATGATATTAGAATTTTATTATCAGAAAAATACATGGAGTTGTATAAAAAGTTATTAGGTGAAGATTTTAAACCAAGTGTGGGTGATGTACAAAGTAGAATTGAAAGAAATTTATCAAAACTTAATTTATTAAAATGAGTTTTTCAATAAAAAAAATACTTCCTTCTTTTATAACCATTGTTAATTTATTTCTAGGTTTTGTGTCTCTAGTTCTTTTAGCTATGAGTATAAATAATGATACAAGTTATATATCAACTTCATGTTATTTAATATTAATAGGTTGTATTTTAGATTCTATTGATGGAAAAGTTGCAAGAAAACTTGATGTTTCTAGTGAGTTTGGTAAAGAAATTGATTCTTTAGCAGATTTAGTATCTTTTTGTTTAGTGCCATCATTTTTAATTTTTGTTTATTATAAAGTAACATTTCCTCAATACCTGAATTTGACATATTTGATTATCTTGAGTTCATTTCCGTTAATATTTGGCGCTATAAGGTTAGCAAAATATAATGCTTTAGAGGAAATGAGAGATTCAGATAAATACTTAGGTCTTCCAACTCCTTCAAATGCTATATTAATCTGTTCATTGATTTTGTTTGTTAATAATGCTCCAATAAGATTTATTCTAGGGTTTAATAAATTTGAAAAAATAGTTTATGAGTCACTAAGTTGGGTTTTTGAAATTCAATTTATGATCTTATTAATTTCTATTTTCAGTTCATTATTACTTATGTCAAAAGTTAATTATGAAAAATTTCCTTTGATAAGCTTTAAAATAAATAAGCAAAATAATAAAGATTTACTTAAAGTAATTTTATTTTTAATAATACTAGTTGTATCAATTTATTTTAGAGATTATGATATCGTATTATTATTATTTATTTCATTATATATTTTTGGTAATGTTATAAAATTTTTAATTAATTATAATAAATAAAGAAAGTAAAATATGAAAGCAAAAATATTTATAAAATATAAAGATGGAATCTTAGATCCCCAAGGCAAAGTAACAGGTAAAGCATTAAATTCAATTGGAATAAATGGCATTAATTCTTTAACAATTGGTAAATATATTGAAATGGAATTTGGTGATGTTTCTAAAGATGAAGCAAATCAAATTGCTAATGAATCTTGCAAGAAGTTGCTTGTTAATCCAAATACTCAAACTTATTCATTCGAGATAATAAATGAATAAATGTGCAGTCTTAGTATTTCCTGGGTCTAATTGTGATAATGATGCTTATTTCGTGCTAAAAAATTTATTTAATATCGAAGTAGATTTTGTTTGGCATAAAAGCTCTAATTTGGATTCTTATAATATGATATTAATTCCAGGTGGATTCTCATATGGTGACTATTTAAGAACAGGTGCAATTGCTAAATTTTCTCCAATTATGAAAGAGGTAGTTTTAAAATCTAAAAAAGGTATTCCAATTATTGGAATATGTAATGGTTTCCAAATTTTATTAGAATGTGGTTTATTACCTGGNTCTCTAATAAATAATAAAAATATAAAATTTTTGAGTCAAAATGTTACTCTGCAAGTTTATAATGATTCTACTATTTTTACAAATAAATTAAAAATTGGTGATATGTTGAGTATGCCTATTGCTCATAAAGAAGGGAACTACGTTGCTGATGANGATACAATAAAAAAATTAGAAGATAATAATAGAATTATTTTTAAATATTTAGAAAATCCAAATGGTTCTCAAAATGATATCGCTGGAATTATAAATGAAAATGGTAATGTTTTAGGCATGATGCCTCATCCTGAGCGAGCTTGTGATAAAATACTAGGTTCTGATGATGGTAAGTTTATTTTTAAGTCTATTATTGAGAGAGTTAAATAGAATGAATAAAAAAATTAGTTTTATTTTTTTTGTTTTATTAATTGGCATGATGCTTGGAACAGTTTTCAGTCTATTAGTATCTTTTTTCATTCCTGATGGAGTGGTTAAAAACTTTTTTTTATTAACGCATTCACTTGGTTTTGGTGCAAGTAGTAATAATTGGGTAGAATTAGGTTTTTTAAGATTTAAATTAGGTTTTTTCTTTGATTTAAGTATTGTAAGTATATTAGGATTGTTTGTATCTTGGTATTTATTGAGGTATTTTAAATAAATTAAGGAGTATAAATGTTTGGTTTAGGCGGCGGTGAGATTATATTAATATTATTTGTGATTTTATTATTATTTGGTGCAAAAAAATTACCAGAATTAGCTAAAGGTTTGGGCAAAGGTATTAGTGAATTTAAAAAAGCATCAACAGAAATTAAAGATGAAGTCGAAAAAGCGATTGATAAAGAAAGTTCAGAAAAATAATATTTTATGTCTGGACATAGTAAATGGTCAACCATAAAACGTAAAAAAGGCGCCGCAGATGCTAAAAGAGGTGCTATATTTACTAGGTTGTCAAAAGATATAACATTAACAGCAAGAGATTCAGGAGGCAACCCTGATATGAACCCTTCACTAAGATTAGCTATAAAAAAAGCTAAAGCTGCAAACATGCCTGTTGCTAATATTGAAAGAGCAATAAAAAAAGGAACAGGTGATTTACCAGGTATAAAATATGATGATATAATTTATGAATGCTATGGTCCAAATGGTGTTGCTATTATTTTAGAGTGTTTAACTGATAATAAAAAAAGAACTGTTTCTGAAATAAAAAATATTTTAACAAAAAGTGGCGGTAATTTAGGAGAATCAGGATGTGTGAACTGGATGTTTGAAAAAAAAGGAACTATTGTATTATCAAAAAATGATGTTGATGAGGATATGATTTTTGACTTAGATATTGAAGACTTTAGTATTGAAGAAAATCAATATATATTAACAGTAGAACCTGAAAAATTTGGAAGTATAAGTAATATTCTTGAACAAAAAAATATTAACATTGACGGTGAAGTAGGTCTAGTTCCTAAAAATACAGTCGAAGTAAATAATGAATATTCATCAAAAATTTTAAATTTAATCGAACAGCTTGATAGTCATGATGACATTCAAAAAGTTCATTCTAATTTTGAGATAATTTAAAATGGTAATATTAGGAATTGATCCAGGTTTAATTAATACAGGCTATGGACTTATTAAGATTAGTGGTAAAAATAATTTAGAGGCAGTAGATTTTGGTATAATTTCTCCAAATAAAAAGGAAAAGTTATCCAATCGACTAAAAACAATTTATGATGATTTATCGTTAATTATTAAAAAGTATAGTCCTAATATTTTATCAATTGAAGAAGTTTTTTTTGGGAAAAATGTAAAATCAGCTTTGCTATTAGGTCATGCAAGAGGTGTATCAATGTTGTGTGCATCAAATAATAATATTCCAGTTTTTGAATATTCACCTAGAAAAATTAAACAATCTATTACTGGGAATGGAAATGCAGATAAATCACAGGTTAAATTTATGGTTTCAAGAGAATTAAATTTAAAAAATATGGATTTTCCTGATGATGCTTCAGATGCTCTTGCAATTGCATTATGTCACAACAATCAAATAAAATTAAATGAATTATGATTGAATTTATTTCTGGAAAACTGGTTAAAAAATATCCTAATTATGTAATTATTAATAATAATGGTTTAGGCTACAAGGTAAATATTACATTAAATACATATAATACCTTACCCGAATTATCTAATGAAATTTTGCTTGATACTTTTTTTAATGTGACTGAAAATTCACAAGATTTGTATGGATTCAATGATAAGCTCGAAAAAGAATTATTTGTATCTCTTATTAGTGTATCTGGAATTGGCCCTAAAAAAGCAATATCTATATTATCAACAGTTAATCCTACTGAATTTAAAAAACGTTTGATTGGAGGAGAAGTCAAAGTTTTAACAGATTTGCCAGGAATAGGTCCTAAAACAGCTAAATTAATTATAATTGAGTTGAAAGATAAATTTGCAAAAGGGTCAGATGAAGAATTACCATTTGACCCAGTTGAATTTGAAAGAACAGATGCGTTCCAAGCTCTTCTAAGTCTTGGATATAAAGAAAAAGAAATACAAAAAGTTATAAATGATATTGTTTCAAAGAATTTAGAAATAAAAACTCAAGAACTTATTAGACAATCTTTAAAAAAGTTAAGATGATATGAAAAAAACATCTTTATATGATAAGCACTTTAAGTTAGAAGCTAAAATATTAGATTACGCCGGATATTTGATGCCAATAAACTATAAAAATGGAATTCAGCATGAATATCATTCTGTAAGAAACAATGTAGGTTTATTTGATGTTTCACATATGGGTGAAATTTTTATAAATGGACCTGAATCTCAAAAACTTTTATCTTTATTAACCGTTAATGAAGTTGAAAATATATCCAATAATCAAGCACAATATACAGCTTTGTGTAATGATTTAGGCGGAGTTATTGATGATGTTATTCTTTATAAATTAAAAAATAACTCTTATTTACTTATTGTTAATGCTTCAAATTTAGATAATGTATTTAATTGGATAATTGAGAAAAATAATTTTAATTGTAATATTTACAATAAAACAGATGATTATTCATTATTAGCACTTCAAGGACCAAATAGTCGNTTAGTTTTAGAAAAAATATTAANTAAAAATATAAATCTTAAATTTTATNATCACGATTATTATGAATATAAAAAACAAAAAATTTTTATTAGTAGAACTGGNTATACTGGNGAATTAGGTTTTGANATATTNGCNAATCATGATATAATAAATTATATTTGGGATGANTTTTTAGCAAATGAAGTTATTCCATGTGGNTTAGCNGTCAGNGACCTTTTAAGACTTGAAATGAAATACTGTTTATATGGCAATGATATAAATGAAAAAATAACTCCAATTCAAGCTGGTTTAAAATGGATAGTAAATAATAANCAAANATATTTTGGTAAAGATATTATTGAAAAACAATTNTCTGATGGTGTTGATAAACAATTAATATGTATAAAAATGTTAGATAAGNCTATTCCNAGAACTGGATATGAAATNTTTGCTAATGATGAAAAAATTGGTAANATTTCAAGTGGATCTTTTTCTTTANATTTAAAAACAGGTATTGCAATGGCATATATTAAATCTAAATATATNGGATCAAATAAATTANTTGATGTAAAAATAAGAAATAAATATTTTAAAGGAGAAATTGTTAAACCACCTTTCATTAAAAATTTTAGTNTACATAAATAATTATGAATAAAAGACAAAAAGAAATTTCTGGCTTATTATTAATATTATTTTCGATAATATCTTTTGTAAGCTTAATGGGTCATAATTTCACAGAAAATCCATATGGATTATCAGCAGATTCTAATGTGAATAATTTTTTAGGTATATTTGGTGTATATATATCGCATTATTACTATAGTTTTTTAGGNTATACTTCTATAATATTNCCAGTATTTTTTTTATTTCTNGGTTATTTACTTTTATCAAATTTTAAATCAAAAATAAAATTTAATCACACCTTATATATTTTATTTATCGGCCTTTATTTATCAGTGATAATGAGTTTTATAGCTTATACAATTAATAGTCCAATTTTAAGTAATAACTTTTCAGGATTTTTTGGTATTAGTATTTTTAATGCAATGAATAGTATAGTAGGTATTTTGGGTGTATCTGTTTTATTGCTATTTATTTTTATCTTATTTATTACAAATATTTTTAAGATATCTATTTATGAATTATTTTTATTGGTNTCAAAAAATATAAAACAATTTCTGTTTATTCTATACACACTATTTCATAAAATCTATGGAAGTTTTATTAAATTAATTAAAAAAAAGAAAGTAGAAGATTTAGATACAGAAAAAGACTCTTTAATTGATGAAAATGAAATTGATTTTGAACAAGAAAAAATAAATATTAAAGATAATGATGAAATTGATAAAAATGAATTAAATATAAAAGATTCAGATAATGAAGAAAATGATAGTGATTACAAATCTTCAAATAGTGCTGATGAGATCGAGGAGTTGAATAGTTCATCAAGTGATAATTTAGATGAAATGATTGTTGAGGAAGAATNAGTTATTGAAGAAGGTAATTTAGATGAAAATAAAAAAAATATAAGTAATTATTTTAAATATAAGTTGCCAAACTTAGAATATTTAAATGATCCAATAGAAATTGCAAGACAGAATGATGATGAGTTAAGAGCTAAGGGAGAGCAGTTAAAGTATGCCTTATCAACTTTTGGTGTTGATGGTGAGGTCAAAAAAACATCTCCAGGTCCTATTATATCATTGTTTGAAGTTGAACCNGCTATAGGTGTTCGAGTTAATAAATTTGTTAATTTGTCAGATGATTTGGCTAGGATAATGAAAGCTCAAAGAGTTAGAATTATTGCACCAATACCTGGTTCAAAATCTGTTGGAATTGAACTACCAAATGATAATATATCAACAGTGTANATGAAATCAATTTTAAATTCTAAAAAATTTATTGAAAGTAAGTCAAAACTATCTATAGCATTAGGTAAAACAACAACAGGAGATGCGTATGTTTTTGATTTATGTAAAATGCCTCATTTACTTGTTGCTGGAGCAACAGGNGCTGGTAAATCAGTATGTATTAATACTATAATATTATCTATTCTATATAAATCTAAACCTGATGAAGTTAAATTTATTTTGATTGATCCTAAAAAATTAGAGTTATCAACATATAAAAGTTTGGTTGGATATCATCTAATTACATCTTCAAATTTAGATGAATATGTGATGACTACTGCAGAGAATTCTGTAGCTATATTAAATTCAGCTATCATAGAAATGGAGAGAAGATTTCAAGTTTTTTCCGATGCTAGAGTACGTAATATAGATGAATATCATAAAAAGCAGAAAATTGATGATTCATTAGAAAAAATTCCATACATTGTAGTTTTAATTGATGAGTTGGCAGATTTAATGATGACATCTGGAAGAAGCGTTGAAGAACCTATAACAAGATTAGCTCAGAAAGCTAGAGCTGTAGGTATACATTTAGTAGTAGCAACTCAAAGACCATCTGTTGATGTAATAACAGGCTTAATTAAGTCAAATTTTCCAAGTAGAATATCTTTCCAGGTATCATCNAAAATAGATTCTAGAACTATAATTGATCAAATGGGTGCTGAAAAATTACTTGGNAGAGGNGATATGTTGTTTTTATTACCAGGNTCAGCTTCTCCATTAAGATTACATAATGCTTTTGTTACTTTAGAAGAAATTGAAAAAGTAATGGAACATATATCAAAACAACCTAAGCCTGATGAAATTAAGCTTCCTGAGTATGAAATTAAAAAATCAAATTCAGATGTAGAGATTATTGATGATGAGCATGACGAATATCTTAAGGATGCAGCAAAATTAGTTTTTGAATATCAGCAGGCATCTGTTTCTCTACTTCAAAGAAAATTTAGGATAGGATATAGTAGGGCAGGTAGAATTGTAGATGAATTAGAATCTCTAGGTATAATAAGTAGTTATAATGGAAGTAAGGCTAGAGAGGTATTGGTTGACCAAGCGTATATAAATGAAATTTTTGGTGAAGATTAATTTTTATTTATTCTTTTTTATTAATATAATCTTTACCTCTGATTGTTTAGATCAATGATTAGATAACAATATAAATAAAAAAAATAATATTATCTATATTGATTTATTGGTTAACAATAGCAAGATTCAATTTTTAAAATACAAAAATAATTTTAAGATTAAAAATAATGACTATTTACTTTTATTAGATGATAATAAAACCTCCAAATATATTTTCAAAACAAATCAATTATTTATAGATTTTCCAGATAAAAAGTTTAAAAAATATATTAATAAATTTTTTAATTTTAATAAAAATAGCAGAAAATTTAAATACATAAAACCTAATAGTTACTATTTAAAAACAAACAAATATTTAGATGAGATGAGCTTATTTTTCAATAATGATTGTACAAAATTAGATTCAATAATTGTTAAAAATAAAAATTTAAATTTAAATTTAAATGAAATAAAATTTAGCTATTATAGTTCCAATAGCTTTGATAGTTTGTTTACTTTAAATTTATCAAATGAAAATTATATTAAATATGATTTCAGGTATGAAAAATAGAATAAATAATTTTTTTAAAATTTTGGTTTCTTCATTTTTAGGAATATTTTTTTTGTTTTTTTCTTTGCAAGAGTTTGATTACAATCTATTTAAAGAATCTTTCATAGGTATAAATTTTTTTTTCTTAATTACTTCAGTTTTACTATTGATTATAATAATTTTTTTAAGAGCTATGAGATGGAGCTTCTTATTTAATAGCCCTATTGGTATTAATGATTTATATAAATCTCAACTTATAGGGTACATGGGTAATAATATATTACCTCTGAGGTTAGGTGAATTATTAAAAGCTTATTTTCTAGAAAAAAAAACAAAAATTCCTAAATTTAAGATTATAGGAACTATTGTTTTTGAGAGAGTACTAGATTTACTTGGNTTAATAATACTATTTGTAGTTTTATTTAATTTTTCGATTTTTAATATTTTTCCATANCAATATNTTAAAATTATTTTTTTNATATTAATATTTACTACTTTTTTAATTNTNTTATCNTTNAATATAAATAGAATNAAAAGTTTAAGATTTAAAAANAAATACTTCCTTTTTTTAAATGATATAATCGATGGATTTTCATCNATAAATAAAATGAATTTTTTATTTTCTGTATTTTATACAATTTTAATATGGANTAGCTATATTGTTGTTGTATATCTTGTTCAAGATTCAATGAGTTTAAATTTAAGTTTCATTCAGTGTATAATTATATTATTAATATCATCAATTGCACTAATGATACCTTCATTACCTGGTAATATTGGAACATTTGAAGGTAGTATTGTGTATACCNTATTATTATTTGGAATTGAAGATGGATTTGGATTTGCGTTTATATTGCATGCTGTTTCATTTATTCCTTATACTCTATTAGGTCTATTTTATTTAATTGAACAAAGAAATAGTTAAAAAATGTATAAAATTTTAGTTACTGGCGGTTCTGGATTTATAGGTTCTAATTTTATTTATTATTGTCTTAATAAAAATAATAAAGTTTTGAATTTTGATAAATTAACATATGCTGGAAATTTGAATAATCTTAAAAAAGAAGAAAGTAACAAAAATTATCATTTTATTCAGGGTGATATATGTAATAAGAATAAATTAACTCAATCTATAGAAAAATTCAAACCAGATTTTATTGTAAATTTTGCTGCTGAAACTCATGTAGATAGATCGATTGAAAATTCATCGAGTTTTATAAAAACTAATATTTTAGGAACATCTGTTCTTTTAGATTGTTGTTTAGAAAATATTGATAAAAATATAAATGACTTTAAGTTATTGCATATTTCTACAGATGAAGTTTATGGCAGTTTAGATAGACAAGGTTCTTTTACAGAAGAAAGTCCTTATAATCCAAGCTCTCCTTATTCTGCATCAAAAGCATCTTCAGATCACTTGGTTAATGCATGGCATAGAACATACGGAATTAAAACAAATATTATAAATTGTAGTAATAATTATGGGCCATTTCAATTTCCAGAAAAATTAATACCTCTGGTTATTATTAGTGCAATTAGAGAAAATTCTTTACCCGTTTATGGTACAGGAAAAAATATACGTGATTGGTTGTATGTAGAAGACCACTGTAGAGCTATATATAATGTTTTATTGAATGGAAAAATTGGAGACACTTATAATGTTGGTGGTGGTGAAGAAAAAACTAATTTAGAAGTAGTTAATAATATTTGTGATATATTAGATGATATTTATCCTTCTGGAAATTTAAAATCTTATAAAAAGCTTATTAAATTTGTTGAGGATAGGCCAGGTCATGATTTTAGATATGCTATTGATTATAGTAAATTAAAAAATGAATTATCATGGCAGCCAAAAGAAAGTTTTAATTCCGGCCTAAAAAAAACTGTTGATTGGTATTTACAAAATTTAGATTGGATAAAAATTATCACAAATGATAAATACAATTTAAGTAGATTGGGACTTTAAAATGCTTAAAGGGATAATATTAGCTGGTGGTCACGGTAAAAGACTTTATCCTATAACAAAGGTGATGAGTAAACAATTACTTCCTNTTTATAATAAACCAATGATTTATTATCCGCTTTCAACTTTGATGTTATCTGGTATTAGAGATATTTTAATTATTTCAACTCCTAAAGATATTAATAATTACGAACTTTTACTTGGAGATGGATCAGATTTAGGAATTAAAATTTCATATAAAATTCAAGATAAGCCTAATGGCTTAGCTGAAGCATTTATNATTGGTGAAAAATTTATAGGTAATGATGATGTCTGCTTGGTTCTAGGAGATAATATTTTTTATGGTAAAGATTTACCAAAAATTTTAAAATCAGCAAGTAATGAATTAGTAGAAAATAATGAATCAATAATTTTTGGATATAATGTTAAAGATCCTGAACGATACGGAGTAGTTAGTTTTGATAGTAAATTAGAAGTTAAGTCTATTGATGAAAAACCTAGGAAGCCTAAGTCTAATATTGCTGTAGTTGGTTTATATTTTTTCAAAAATGATGTTATTAATTTTGCAAAACAATGTATACCTTCAAATAGAGGGGAGTTAGAAATTACACATATTCATAATCAATACTTAGACCAAAAAAGGTTAAATATTAAAATTCTAGATTCTATTTTTTGGTTAGATACAGGTACTCATGATGCTTTAGCTGAAGCATCTAGCTTTATTAAAACTGTAGAAAGTAGAGAAGGTAAGAGAGTTTCTTGTTTGGAGGAAATAGCATATAAGTATAAGTATATTGATAAAAATAAACTGGAAAAAATTATTAGCAAATCATTAGATGATGATGCCCTTTATTTAAAACAGCTCATATCATAATTTTAATAAATTTGAAAATTGCTATTGTACATTACTGGTTAGTTAAAATGAGGGGAGGAGAAAAAGTATTGGAGAATATATGTAAAGCATATCCAAGTGCAGATATATTTACACATGTATATAATAAAAATAATATATCACAAATAATTACTTCACATAATATTAAAACTTCACTTATAAATAAGCTTCCCTTTGCAACATACTTATATAAATATTATTTATTATTTATGCCATATGCACTTAAAAAATTAGATTTAAGAAAATATGATTTGATTATTAGTTGTGAATCTGGTCCTTCAAAAGGAATTATTAAGAGTAAAAAATCTCTTCATGTTTGTTATTGCCATAGTCCAATGAGATACTTATATGATATGAGACATGAGTATTTAAATAAATACAGTTTTTTATTAAAAAAATTAATTAATATAATTTTTAATTATTTACAAAAATGGGATTACAAAACAGCTCAAAAAATTGATTTAGTTTTTGCAAATTCTAAGTTTGTGTCTAGTAGAATAAGAAAAAATTGGAACAGGAGTTCAACTGTAATTCATCCAACAATTAATTTAGATGAATTTTATATCAGTAAAACTAAAAAATCATATTACATTATTTTATCAGAGCTTGTTGGCTATAAAAAGATTGATATTGCAATTGAAGCATTTAATAAAAGTAAAAAAGAATTATATATTATTGGTTCAGGTAGTTTATTAAAAAAATTTAGAAAATTATCGAATAAAAATATAAGATTTTTAAGTAATGTTACTGATTCTCAAAAAACAGCTTATTTATCAAATGCTCAAGCATTGATTTTTCCTGGAATTGAAGATTTTGGTATTGCCCCTTTAGAATCTCTAGCTAGTGGTACACCTGTAATTGCTTTTAGAGGTGGGGGAGTTCTTGATTATCTCAAAGAAAATGAAAATGCAATTTTTTTTAACAATCAAACAAGTAATTCTTTAAATAGAGCATTAGTAAAATTTGAGAAAAATAAAAACAAGTTTAATCCTGAGGATTTAAGAAAAACCATTTTAAGTTTTTCAAATCAAAGTTTTATAAATAAATTTAAAAAAATAATTAATAAGAATTTAAAGAATGAAAATTAAATCAATAAAAGATATCTTAAATAAATCTTCAAGAGTTTTTTCTCTAAGGATCATTTCAATTATTTCAGGTTTTTATTTAATGTATTTAATTACAAATATTTTTGGTACTGAAGGTATGGGTATATTTGCTTTATCACAAACTATTTTAATGGTTATGGTCATGCTGTCAGTATTTGGAACTGATACTGCATCACTTAAATATATCTCTCAATATGTAAGTAATAATGATTACAGTAAATTAAATTCATTCTATTTTAGTATATTGAAATTTGTTATAGTATCATCAATATTTGTAAGTATTATTATTTTTTTTTCTAAAGAAGAGTTGTCAGTTTTTTTTAATAAAAACTTATTAAATTATTCATTGTTTTTTATATCATTATCTATTCTTCCAATGTCTTTTATTAATATTAATTCAGAGTCTTTAAGAGGTATAGGAAGATATAGCTTATTTACTACTTTTAGATATGTTTTAATTCCAGTTTTAACAATCTTGATTATATATTTTTTTGATAATTATGATGATATATTAATTCCTATTAAAGCTTATTCAATATCTATATGTGTTGTATCTTTATTAAGCTTTACTTTTTTACTTAAAAAAATTAAGTTCTTTAAATATTTTTCTAGTATTGATTCTAATTTGCATGATGTCGTTAAATATTCATTACCAATACTTATATCTAACTCAATGCTTTTATTAATTCAATGGATAGATATAATTATTTTAGGTTATTTTGAAACGGTAAATACAGTAGGAGTATATAGTGTTATAATGAGAATATCATTATTTTCAAGTATAATATTATTTTCAATTAATGGTATCGTTGCTTCAGAATTTTCAAAATTATATTCATCTGATAATATGACTGAATTAAGATTTCTTATTAAAAAATCTTCTAAGATTATTTTCTTTATAACAATACCAATATTAATATTAATTGTTTATTTTTCAGAATTAATATTAGGTTATTTTGGACTCGAATTTATTATTGCAAGTAAAACACTTTATATATTGATTATTGGTCAATTTGTAAATATTTTATGTGGTTCAGTTGGTTACATATTAATGATGACAGAAAAGCAAAATATTTTTAAAAATATAATGATTTTTGCTACATGTACAAATATTATCCTTAATATTATCTTGATTCCAAAATATAGCATTAATGGTGCTGCTATTGCATCATCTATTAGTTTGATATTATGGAATGTAATTTCATTTAGTTATATTTATAGAAAATATGACATTTCAACAATTTGGTTTATTAAATAATATGTTTAGTGTTATTGAAAAAGATTTAACGAAATTCTCTACAATTAGAACAAAGTCATATTGCAAGTATTATGCCGAAATAAATAGTAGTAAAGATGTTAAAAGTGCAATTGATTTTAAAAATAAAAATAATTTAAAATTTAAAATACTTGGTAATGGATCAAATATTTTATTTTCTAAAGATTACTATGATGATATTTTATTTTTAAAATTTGGTGATGGGTTTAATTTTATAACATATTATAATGATTATGTAGAGATAGGTTCATCTTATTCATTGATTCAAGCAGGTCGAGAGTTAATTTATAAGGGTTATAAAGACTATATTTTTTTTAGTTTAATCCCTGCAACGATTGGAGGAGCTATTAGGCAGAATGCAGGCACAGGAACTAATGAAGAAATAAAAGATGTATGCTTGAGTTGCAAAGTTTATGATATTAAAAAAAATCAAGAGATTGAACTTAATTTAGATAATATGGATTTTAGCTATAGAAATTCAATCATAAAAAAAAACCCGAATAGATATATTTTACTATCATCAAAATTTAAATTAAATAATCAAACAGATAGTATTGATCAGTTGATTCTTGAAATGAAAGAAAGAGTAAAAGAAAAGAAAAATAGAGAGCCTAATGGTTACTCTTTTGGTTCTACATTTGTAAATAATGAGAAAAAAGCATGGGAGTATGTTAATTCCATTTATAATAATTTAGATTTATCCGATGATTATTATTTTTCAGATAAACATAAGAATTGGGTTGTTAATAAGAATGGATGTGGAGAAGCTATATTAGATTTAATTAATAAAGTTCAAAAAGAAGTTTTTAATAAATTTAATATAAATTTAAAATTAGAGGTCGATATAATTTAAGTTTATTAAATTAGAATAATAATTTATGAAGAATAATCATAAAATAGGTATTGTTGGTCTTGGTTATGTTGGTTTGCCACTTGCCGTAGAGTTTGGTAAAAAATATAAAACTGCTGCATATGATATAAATAGAGATAGAGTCAGTGAATTATTAAATGGTCTTGATTCCACTGGTGAAATAACTAAACGTAATCTTCAGTCTTCCATTAAACTATCCTTATCATCAGATATTAATAGTTTAAAAGACTGCAATATTTATATTATATCTGTACCTACCCCAATTAATAATAAAAATGAACCTGATTTAAGTATTCTTTTTTCTGCTACGAAAAGTATCGGACAATTAATTAAAAAAGATGATATAGTTATTTATGAATCAACAGTATACCCTGGATGCACTGAAGAGGATTGTGTACCTTTATTAGAAAAAGAATCTGGTATGAAATATAATAAAGATTTTTTTTGTGGATATAGCCCTGAGAGAATAAATCCAGGTGATAAGAAAAGAACAGTAACAAAAATTGTAAAAGTAACAAGCGGATCAAACTACAGAATTGCAAAGATTGTAGATGATTTGTATTCTAGTATCATTACTTCAGGAACTTTTCTTGCAAGTAGCATAAAAGTTGCTGAAGCTGCTAAAATAATTGAAAATTGTCAAAGAGATATTAATATTGCGTTTGTTAATGAATTATCAATTTTATTTGACAAAATGGACTTAGATACACAAGAAGTTTTAGATGCAGCTGGAACAAAGTGGAACTTTCTACCATTTAGACCAGGACTAGTGGGTGGACATTGTATAGGAGTTGATCCTTACTATTTAACATACAAAGCTAAACAGTTAGGATATGATTCTAAAATAATTTTATCTGGAAGAAAGCTTAATGATAATTATGTTAAATATATTAATGAAAATATCAATAATCACTTTGTAAAAATAACTAATAAGAAAAAATTAAATGCTCTTTTAATGGGAGTTACATTTAAAGAAAATTGTCCTGATATTAGAAATAGTAAAGTTTTTGATTTACATAAACTTTTAAATAAAAAATTTAATATTGATGTTTATGATCCATATGCCTCGAAAGATGAAGTTTTAAAAAAATATAATATTAAATTATTAGATTTTAATTTAATAAAACCATCTGGATATGATTGTATTATTATTAGTGTTGCTCACACTGAATTTCTAAATATTAATATTGAAAAGTTTTTATTTTCTAAGAAATCTTTAGTTTATGATATGAAAGGAATTTATAATAATAAGAAATATATGAGATTGTAGTAATGAAATTTATTGATTTACAAAAACAATATAATAAAATCAAAGATAATATTGATAATGATATTAAGAGTATTCTAAATAGGACTGATTTTGTTTTAGGGAAAAAAGTATTTAATTTAGAAAAAAAGCTCGCTGATTATGTAGGTATATCAGAATGTATTACATGCGCCTCAGGAACTGATGCTCTTTTAATTCCACTTATGGCTGAAAATCTTAAAAAAAATGATGCGGTTTTTACTACAAATTTTTCCTTTTTTGCAACTGCTGAAGTTATTTCATTAGTAGGTGCAACACCAGTTTTTGTAGATATTGATAAAAAAACATTCAATATAGATCCTCAATTATTAGAAAAAAAAATTATTGAAGTTGTTAATAAAGGAACATTTAAACCTAAAGCAATAATTGCTGTTGATTTATTTGGTCAGTTAGCCGATTATCGTAAAATAGAAAAAATAGCAAAAAAATATAACTTATTTCTAATAGAAGATGCTGCACAATCTTTTGGTTCTTCATATAAAAATAAAAAATCATGTTCATTTGGAGATGTTGCAGCAACATCTTTTTATCCCGCTAAACCATTAGGATGTTATGGCGATGGAGGTGCTATTTTTACAAATGATAAAAAAAAAGCTGAAATCTATAGATCCATAAGAGTTCATGGACAGGGAGAAGATAAATATGATAATGTGAGAGTAGGTATTAATAGCCGGCTCGATACATTACAAGCAGCTATTTTATTAAGTAAGTTATCTATTTTTAATGAAGAAATAGAAAAAAGAAATAAAATTGCAACTTATTATAAAAAACATTTAAAAAATATTGTAGAAGTTCCCTTTGTAAGTAATAATAATATATCTTCATGGGCTCAATTTTCTGTTTTAGCTGAAAGTGATAAACATAGAAATGAATTTATCAAATATTTGGAAAGTAAAAATATTCCTACTGCTATATTTTATAAAAAATTATTCTCAGAATTAGAAATATATAAAAATTTAGAAAAATCTTCATTTGATATATCTAGAAATATTAGTAGTAGAATTTTTAGTTTACCAATGCACCCTTATTTAGATTCAAAACAACTAGAAATGATAGTTCAAACAATGAAAGAATTTTAAAATAAATGATTGATTTTCATAATCATATTCTTCCAAATGTTGATGATGGACCAAAGACAATTGAGGAATCTATTTCAATGTTAAAGTATGCATCAATCAAAGGAATTACAGAAGTAGTCCAAACTGTTCATTTTCAACATCCAAAGATGGATAGTAAAAATGTTGATTATAAATTTTTAAGAAATGAAGTAGAAAAACTAGAAAGGCAATTATTTAAACATAATATTAAAATTAAAATTCATTTAACTGCTGAGGTATTTTATTTACCAAATTTAACTAAATTAGTAAATAATAAATTAACAACTCTATCTAATAAATTTATATTAGTAGAATTTTCTTCATCAATTTTTCCAAGAAACTATGAAGAGGAATTTTATAAGATTCAAAATATGAATTTTACACCTATTATTGCTCATCCCGAAAGATATAGATTTGTTCAAAATGATTTAAGTATTATAAATGATTGGGTTTCAAAAGATTTTATTATCCAGTTAGATGCTGGAAGTTTGATTGGCCATTTTGGTAAGAAAGTTCAAGATATTAGTTGGCGCATTGTAGATAAATATGGATTCCATTTACTAGGTTCTGATGCTCATAATAATAGAAAAAGAAACTTTTGTTTGCCAGAAGCATATAATATGATAGATAAAAAATATAATTCTGATATAGTTTTAGAATTGAAGAATAATGCTTCATTAATTTTAAAAGGTGATTTTCCTTTACTTGTGAAAAATAAACATAATAATAGTTTATATGATATTATTAAGAGTAAATTTCGATATTAAATATGAAAAAAGTATTTAAAATAGTATTAACATTAGTTTTTATTAATTATTTATTTTTAGAAATTTTAATTTCCTCAGAATCAGTAATTCCTAATCAAGATTATATTACAGATAAAGATGGTATAGTAAAAATGTATGTAAATGTTATAGGACATGTTAATAATCCTGGTTCTTTTCTTGTTTATGATGGAATTGATATTGTTACTTTACTTGCATTAGCCGGTGGTCCTGCAAGGGGTGCAAACTTGAAGAAAATAAAAATTTATAATGGACAGAATTTTGAAATTAATTTCAATGAATATATCAAAGGATCATATAAAAATAATATCTTAATAACTCCAAGAACAACTATTTATATTGAAGAAAAAATTGGCTCAAAAATGTTTAATGGCACTAATTTAGTTAGTAGTTTACTGCAGCTTCTTAATATTATTATTACTATTGAAAGAACTCAAGATTAATTATATGACTAATCAAGAAAATAAAAAAGAGGATTTAAATATTGATGAAATTTATTTTTTAATTTTAAAGCATTATAAAATATTATTATCATCAATCGTTTCGTGTTTAGTGTTTTCTTTTTTTTATATTTTAACTATTGATCCAATATATGAGTCTCAAGGTTCTATCCTTATTGAAGATCCTCAAAATGATGTTTCTAATATTTTTGATGTTGGACTTTCAAAAACAAAAAATTTTATTTATAATGAAACAGAAATTTTAAGATCAAGAACAAATTCTGAAGAAGTTATTAAACAAATATATAATTCTGGTCAAAAATTATATATTTTACAAAATCGTGAGGATAAAAAAGGTTTAATAAAATCTTTTTTTAATAAACAGTATTATATAGATGATATGGTTCTAACTGATTCATTATTATTAGAATTTTCAAATTATTTAAGAAAATCTATGAAAATAGAAAATACTATTGATACTGATGTTTTAAATTTATCTATTCAAAGTAAAAATCCTGAAGAAGCATCGCTTTTAGTTAATAAAATTATAGAAGTATATAAACAGCGTGATTTAAATTGGGTTACAGGTGAAATGCAACATTTGAAACAATTTTTGAATGAACAGTTAGCAATTAAAGAAGTAGATTTAAATAATATTGAAGAGAAGCTAAAGAATTTTCAGGAAAATGAAAAAGTATTTTCCATATCAGATAATTATTCTTTATTACTAGGAGAATTAAGTGAATTAGAATCAAAATATTATAATTTTGAAGCTGAAATTAATATTCTTAAAAGTAGAAAAGAATTTATGTATAACCAATTATCGAAAGATGAAAAAAATCTTGCTCAATCATTGTCTAATGCTATTAATGCTAGACTTGATGCATTAAGAAATGAAATTGCTACAAAAGAGGCTGAGCTTATTAAAACTGTTAATCAAAGAGGCGAAAATCATGAAGCTGTTTCGTTTATAAAAGAGAAAATAGGTAGATTGAAAAAAAAGCTTAAAGAAGAAACAAATGATTTTATAAATAATGGAATATCAGTTTCTGATCCTTTACTGTATAGGCAAGAAATAATGGATAGTTTAATTAAAGTTGAATCAATTATTCCAAATCTTCAATCCAAAAAAAATGAATATAAAAACTTGATTGATGAATATGAAAAGCAATTATCAAATCTACCCCAAAAAGTTTTAGAATATACTAGGTTAGAGAGAATTAGGAATATTCAATCTGAAACATATAGTTTTATGAGACAAAAGTTAGAAGAAGCCAGAATAAATGAAGCTTCAAAAATTGGTAAAATTAGAGTTGTAGATAGTGCTATTCCAAATTATATACCAATAAAACCAAATAAAAAATTATATATTCTTTTGAGTTTAGTTTTAGGCTTAGCACTAGGAATATTTATTATAGGTATAAAGGAATTTTTTGATAATACTATTAAGTCTGTAGAACAAATTGAAAGAAGAGGTTTTTCATTATTAGCTGTAATTCCATCAATTGGTAAAAAGTCAAGCAAAAAAAGAACAAAACAATATATTTCTCAAAATAAAAATCTAGACAAAATAGAAAGAAGATTAATTACACATGAAGACCCTAAATCTCCAATTTCTGAAGCTTATAGAGGTTTAAGAACTAGCTTGATGTATACTAATGTTGATGAAAATTGTAGGGTTATTTTAGTAAGTAGCGCAGGACCAGGAGAAGGTAAGACAACCACAATTGCAAATCTTGCGATAACATATGCAAATTTAGGTAAAAAAACATTATTAATAGATTCAGATTTAAGAAAGCCAGTAGTTCATAATATTTTTAAATTTGATAAAAGTCCAGGTTTAACATCTTATTTATCAGGAAATGAATCTGATGAATTAAAATTAGTGAATAGTACAGAAACTAAAAATTTAGATGTGATTACATCAGGTGTAATTCCTCCAAATCCCTCAGAATTATTAGATTCACCAAAGTTAAAAAAATTATTGGAAAAACTAAAGTCAAAATATGAAGTTATTTTGTTCGATACTCCTCCCTTAATTGCTGTTACAGATGCTTTTGTTCTTATGAAACATTCATCTCAGTTTATCTTGGTTGTTAGAGCAGGGGTTACAGAAAGATTGGCACTAGATAGAGTGATGACAAATCTTTATCAATCAGGTTTCAAAGAAACAGGAGTTGTTTTAAATGCCCTTGAAGAATCACATGCTTATGGTGCTGGGTACTATTACAACTATTATCAATACTATTACGCTGAAAATTCTGATTAAATCAAATTAATTTTTTTAATATTGATAAATTCAAATAAAATTAATCCTTATGTAAGTAATCTTTCAATTACAAGTATCTGGAGCATAGGATCTTTTTTTGTTAATCTTATGCCAATTTATTTTCTACAAAATAATGTTTATGCAGAACTTATAGTTTGTACAACTACAATATTTTTATTAAACCAAGTAATTACTCTAGGTCTAAGTGACTCAATTTTAAAATATGGAAATTCTGCATTACTTATATCATTATTATTAATACTGTTAAACTCTTTATTCGCTAATTTTTTTATAGATTACAAGGTTGTTCTAGGAAGTTTAGGTTTATCATCAATGATTACTATTAGAAACTATTTAATTAAAAATAATATTGAACATAAAATTATTAAAATTACTTTTTTTATTGTTTTGATACGAATTATAGGTTCATATTTAATATTAAAATATAATTTTACAATTGAAAGTTATATAATTTTACTCTTTTTAATTCCGGGGTTATTAATATCTTTATCAGGATTATTTGTTTCTAGTTTAAATCAAAATAGTTTTGAAATAATAATTAAGAAGGAAGTTTTATTTTTTGCAATTACTACATTATTATCAAGATTTTTATATAGTTTGTCAAGTCGAATAAGTATTTTTGTATTAAATAATCAAGAATGTTTTGATGAAATCAAGTTAGTAGGTTTTTTATTTTCTTTTATTGGTATTTATTCAGTTATAAATCAATCAATACGAAACGTTCTTATTGGTAAAGTTTCGAGTAGTATTGAAGAATCAAAAAAATTATTTTTTAAAGTTGTTAGTAGTTTAAAAATATTTTTACTTTTAAACTTTATAGTATCAGTAGTTTTATCTTTAATTATCTATAATATTTTTGATTGGAATAGTTTTGAAGTTTTGGCTATTGATTTTTCGATAATAGCATTAATTTTTTTATTCTTTTTTATTTTTGGTTTATTACCATTTTTTGGTTTATTTAATGTTGCATTAAGAACTTTAAATAGAATTGATATTGAAATATTTATAAATATACTTAGATTGTTATTTATATTTTTAATCACTTTTTATTTTACAGGAATATATTTTATATATGTTTACTTAATTATATTATTTTTAAGTGAAATTATTTTAGCTATCATATCAAATAAGTTTTTATTTAAATGGAAAAAGTAAAGTCATTAATATTATTTTCCCTAATTTTCATTATTTTTAATGATACTTTTGTAGCATCACAAATTGGTCTTACTTTAATGCGATGTATATATTTTCTTTTTATTATATTTTTTTTAAATGATATTTTAAATGGTATCAAAAGTTTAAATAATTTTATTAAAATTAGTATTTTTTCATTTTTGACTCTATTGATTACTACATCCTTCATTTATGTGGTTTCAGTAGAAAACTACCCATATGAAAATCTTTTCAATATGATAATTATAACTTCAATCTTTTTAGCTTTTATTAATAATAATCATGCTAAAATTAGAAAATTTGTTATATTTTCAGTGATTTTTAGTTCTATTTATGCTATAATAAGACCTGATACTATTTCTGAATGGACGTTTCGAAAAACTGGCGGAACAGGTGATCCTAATGAATTTGCTAGTCATTTAATTCTTGGTAGTATTTTAGCTTGGAATTATATCAAAAATAAAATATTAAAATTAGTTTTATTATTTATTTTTTCTTTTTCAATTATTCTATCTGGTTCAATTACTGGTGGACTATGCTATTTTTTTATTATTTGTTATAAAATTATTTCACATTTTAGATCAAAAATAAGTTTAAAATCTCTAAGCTTATCAACATTAGCGTTAATTGGATTTTATTTCTTAATTATCAGAATTGACTTATTTAATATGTACATTTCTAGAGCATTAAATAATTCTAATAATTTCATATCAAGACAGAATGCATGGATAAATGGTATATCTTTATTCAGAGAAGATTTATTTACTTTTTTCTTGGGAGGTGGACCAAACTTTTTTGATCAAAGAAATTCATTGCTTGTTTCGACAAAATTTGACACAGCTGTAGCTGCTCACAGTATGTATATTGAAGTGTTAGCTGATACTGGAATGATAGGAATTATTTTAATGATTTTCCCAATTTTCCATATTGTTATGAAAAACTTGTTTAATCCAAAGTATGATATATTTTTTGTAATGTTATTTATGAGCTTATCATTAAGTATGACTTATGAAAAATATTTTTGGTTAATAATTGCATTAATTTTATAAATGAAAAAAAAATCATTACATATACTCCATTTAATCCCAAATTTAAATTTGGGTGGTGCAGAAAAATTTGTTTGTGATTTATCAAATCAACTTTTAAGTGAAAAAGTACAAGTTTCCTTAATAATTTTTTATGATTTAGATGATGATAATTTCTTGTTGAGAACTATAAAAAATAAAATTAATATTATAACTCTATCAAAGAAAAGAGGGTTTGATTTCCGATTGATTTTAAGAATCAGAAAGGAAATTTCAATCTTAAAACCAGATTTAATTCATACGCATTTAAGATCAATCAATTATTTAGTTTTTTCAATTTTTTTTAAAAAAATAAAAGTAGTTCATACAGTACATAATCATGCTCAAAAAGAGGTTAATAGTAAAATTGAAGGTTTATTTAGAAAAATTTGTTTTACTATATTAAATATTTATCCTGTTACAATATCAGAACAAAGCAATTTAAGTTTTATTAATTTTTATAATTCAAAATTTATTAAATCAAAATTAATTTATAACGGCAGATCAAAACCTGAAAAATCTAGTGATTATTTTCAAGTAGACAATTACTTTAAAAAAATTCAAGATAAATATGGAAATGATGTTAAAATACTTGTAAATATTGGTAGAATTGAAAATCAAAAGAATCATTTATTACTCAATGATGCAATTTTAATGTTACAAAAAAAAGGTTTAAATATTGTTGTTATAATAATTGGAGGAAAGCGTGGTAATGTATCAGAATTAATTATGAAAAAAATATATGAAAGTAGAAATGACAGATTGTTATTTTTAGGTGAGGTTAATAATCCTACTGACTATTTGTTGATATCTGATTATTTTATACTTTCCTCAGTTTATGAAGGTATGCCTATAAGTTTAATTGAAGCATTTGCATGTTCTTGTATACCAATATCAACGCCTGTTGGGGCTATACCTGAAATGATAAATAATGATGGTTTTTTATCAAAGAGTCTATTAATTGAAGACTTTGTAGATTCTATTCAAATGGCAATTGAAGCTACAGATGATACAAAACAGAAAATTTTAGAAAATAATTTAAAAAAATATCATGATTTATTTAGTATTTCATCAACGGCAAAAAACTATTTAGATTATTACAATAAGGTTTATAAAAATAAATTATGATTTCATTTATTTATAAGGATAGGTCTCGTTTTAGGACAGGAGGTGCAGTTACAGCTGGTATTAAATTTAGAGATGCATTACTAGAAAAAAAAATTCCTTTAAATGTATTAAGCTATACTTTTGGTAATTCTAATATTTTAGGAATTATTAAAGATTCATTGATTAATAGAAATATTGTTATTTGGAATTTAAGTACTAAATCGTTAAAATTTTTTTTTATTATTATTATATTTCAAACTTTAATAAAAAAAAATATTATCATTCGATTTTTTGGTTCTAATCAAAAGTCGTTGTATAAAGATAAACTTTTTTATAGATTTATTTTTCAATTTTTAATGAAAGCAAAAATTATTTTAACTTTTGAAACTTTAGATAATTACAATTTTTTTAAAAAAATTAACAAAGATGTTTACCACCTACCTAATTTTATTAAGATTAAAAGTTATAAAAATTTTAAAAAAAAATATTCAAAAAAGTTTGTTTATGTAGGAAATATTCTACAAAATAAAGGTATAGAGTTAATTCTGAAATTTTTACTAGAAAATCCGAGTTTTTCTTGTGATTTTTATGGTTATAATAAAGATTATAAGGTAGATAAAAAATATAAAACAATATGGAAAAAATCCTATAAAGGTATATTGTCTAGAGAAGAAATTTTAAAAATATACAGAAATTATGATTTTACACTTTTACCTTCTTCGAAAGAAGGGTACCCAAGTGTTATATTAGAAAGCATGTGTCAAAATACTCCTTTAGTGTTAAGTAGTTTACCTAGTTTAATGGAAATGATACAGAATTCAGCCATTTTTTTTGGAACAAATTATGAAAGCTTTAAAAAAATAATGCTAGAAATTAATGATAAAGCTTTAAATAAATTAAGTGTAAATATAAAAAAAGATTTAATTAAATACGATCAAGACAAAATCATCGAAAAATTTATTAGGGATATTCTATGATTTTTATTTTAGGTGTAGGAAGATCTGGTACGAGTTTGCTTCAAAGTATTCTTAACTCACATTCAAAAATCCGTTTTTTACCAGAATCTAAATTTTTAAGAAATTATGTATTAAATAAAAATTTAAAGATTACAAAATCAAATTATAAAATAATTACTAATCAATTGATAAATGATAATAGATTTAAAAGATTAAATATTGATGTAAAAAATATTGTTCGGATAAATCATACTATGTTTGACGTTTATCAAAATATTTTAAATAAAAATTTAATAAATGAAAATATAATTTATTTAGGAGATAAAGATCCTAAATTAATTGAAAAAATTGATAGTTTGTATTATTTTTTCCCTAATGCTAAAATTATTCATATTATTAGAGATCCTAGAGATGTCGTTTTATCAAGGACTAAAGCTAAATGGTCAAAAAAATATTCATTTTATATTCATGCAATGATTTATTATCTTCAAATATCATTGGGTATAAAAAAAGGAAAAAGTATATATAAAAAAAAATATTTTGAAGTCTTCTATGAAAATTTAATTAAAAATCCTGAGATTGAATTATCAAAAATTATAAAATTTCTAGATCTTGATTTTGAGTATAAAGTTTTGAATTTTAAAGATTCATCTAAAGAATTAGTTTCTAAAGATGAATTAGAATGGAAAAAAGAGACGTTTCAGCCAATTAAAAAAAATAATTTTAATAAATGGGAATCAGAATTAGCTGGCTACCAAAATTTAATTATTGAGACTATCTGTTATTTTTTTATCAAAAAATTTAATTATAAAAATAAAATTAAATTTTTATCCTTTAAAATGCTATTTGTAATTATAATTCAACCATTTTTACTTTTAGCCAAAATTTTATATAAAATTAAATTAAAATGCTAGTTAAACCTGAAATAAAAAAAGGTCTTAAACCACTATTTTTTAAAGCTGGTAAATTAATATTTTCAAGAGGAAATTATATCTTTGAATCTGAACTTTTTGAAAATAATAAAAATAATTTAGTAGCTTACTTTCAAGATAATTCAATAAAACAATTTATAAGTAGAATCCACTTTTTATCTAAAACTTTTAGATATGGCTTTAGATCTGTAAAACCTTATAAAAATGGTTTGATTGGTATCCATAAGAATAAAATTTTATTTAAATCTAAAAATCAAAAAAAAATGAAAACTGTTTTTACGAGTTTTAAAGGAAGTAGACCTTTAAACCTTCTAATTTGTCCAAATGAAAAAATCTATTTTGGTGAATATTTTTCAAATAAAAATAGATCTAGTGTTAAAGTTTTTTCTTCTAAAAATGGTAAAGATTGGTTTGAAGTATATAAATTTAATCCTGGTTCTATAAGGCATATTCATAATTTAAAGTATGATAAATATCGAAAAGGTATATGGGTTCTTACTGGAGATTCTAATAATGAATCGGGTTTATGGTTTACATCAGATAACTTTAAGACTTTAAAAAAAATTGTAAATAAGGGTCAAAGTAGTAGAGCTGTTGATATTTTTATTAATAAAAATGATTTAATTATTCCAATGGATAGTCCTGTCCAAAAAAATTATATTTATAAATATTCTTTTAAAACTGGTACAATGAAAAAAATTTGTTTTATAGAAAATAGTATTTTTAATCTAATTAAGATAAACGATTTATTTCTAATTTCAACTGTACCTGAACCAAGTAAAATTAATGATACAAGTAATGTTTATATTTATGCTAGTCTAGACTGCGAAAAATGGATAAAAATTTCAGTTTTTAAAAAAAATATTTTACCAAGTTTTATTCAAAAATATTTCAGATATCCTGAGGTAGAATTTTGTAAGGGCAAAGGTATGCTAAATGTAATAGGTTATGGAAGATCTTTAAAAGGTTTTTCAAATTGTATGATGATCTGGAAAATTAAAGATATTAAAAAAATATTAAATGAAAATAAAAAAAATTAGTTTATTTTTTAAAACTATAAAGTATTTGAAGTTCAAACAAATATTCTATAGAATTTATTACTTTTTTTCAAAAAAAATATTTCTAGATTTTAATTTAACTTACAAATCAATAAAGTTTATAAAAATTAATCAATTTATAGTTAATAAAAATTCTAAGTTAAATAATAATGAGTTTACTTTTTTAAATCAAAGCAAAAAATTTGATGTAATAAATTGGAATTTTTTAGGTTATGGGAAATTGTGGAATTATAATTTAAAGTATTTTAATTATTTAAATGACATTGATCAAAATTATGGATTAGATTTAATAAATGATTACATTAATTTTTATAAAAAAAATAAAAATAATAAAGAACCATATCCAACTTCTTTAAGATTAATAAATTGGATTAACTTTTTATCTAAACATAGTATTAATGATTCCAATATAAATGATACTATTGTTAAGGATTCTAAATATCTATACAACAATATTGAATATCATCTAATGGGGAACCATGTTTTAGAAAATTCTTTTGCAATACTATTTTGCTCATATTATTTGAAAAGTGAAAAATTATATAATCTTTCAAGAAAAATTTTATTTTCAGAGCTTCAAGAGCAAATTTTATCTGATGGTGCTCATTTTGAGCTTAGTACAATGTATCACCAAATTCTTTTAATAAAAATATTGAATTGCATTGATTTAATATCAAATAATGAATCTTGGAAAAAAGATAGACTTTTAAAAGATTTTTTGCTTGAAAAAGCAGCTTTAATGCTTAGTTGGAATGAATCCATTGCATATTCTGATGGTAGCCTTCCAGCTTTAAATGATTCTGCAAGAAATCAGCTTAGGAAAACACATGATTTTTTTGAATATTCTAAAAAATTAAACATAAAATGGAAAAAAATTAATCTTAAAAAATCTGGATATAGAAGGTGGAATCAAGATAAATTTCAAATTTTGATTGATGTTGGTCAAATTGGGGCCAGCTATATTCCCGGTCATGCACATGCTGATACTTTTAATTTTGAATTAATTTATAATTCTAATCCAATAATAGTTGATCCTGGAATATCAACATATGAAAATAATAACATTAGAGAAATTGAAAGGTCTACAAATTTTCATAATACTATTAAATTAAATGGTAAAAACTCTTCTGAAATATGGGGTGCTTTTAGAATAGCAGATAGAGCTAATATAATAGATTTAGTGGAAGAAGAATATTGTATTAAAGCTAGTCACGATGGATACAAGAAATATGGTCTAGTGCATGAAAGAAAATTTTCAATGCTAAGACAAAAATTTATAATTCAAGATTTTATTCAAGGTATTACAAATAATACAAGAATAGAATCATTTTTACATTTTCATCCCAAATGTAAAATTCAACTATTGAATAATAGTATTAGAGTTAATGAGGAATTAATTATAAATTTTGAAGGTTGTAATAATTTTAAAGTTGAAGAATATAATTTTCCAATCGGTTTCAATAAATATACTTCCTCAAAAAAAATTATTTTAAATACAAATAGAAGGTCAAAAATAGAAATTAAATATGAAGATTGATATCATTGCAGGGGCAAGGCCAAATTTTATCAAAATTGCACCAATAATTAACCAGATAAATTTAATTAAAAAAAAGAAAACAAATTTATCTTACAGGCTAATTCATACTGGACAACATTATGATGATGAAATGTCTAATATTTTTTTTAATCAATTATCAATACCTAAGCCTAATGTAAATCTTGATGTAGGTTCTTCAACTCATGCAAAACAAACTGCAGATATTATGGTTGGTTATGAACAAATTATTAAAAAAGCTAGGCCAGATGTTTGTTTAGTTGTTGGTGATGTAAATTCAACTATGGCATGTGCTATAGTAGCAAAAAAAGAAAAAATAAAAGTTGCTCATGTTGAAGCAGGAATTAGATCATTTGATTCTGACATGCCTGAGGAAATTAATCGTATAGTTACAGATTCTATAAGCGATTATTATTTTACAACATCTGAAACAGCAAATATGAATCTAAAAAATTTAGGTGTAAGAAAAAGTAAGATTTTTTTTGTTGGAAATGTAATGATTGATACATTACTGAGTCAACTACCCCATTTAAAAAAACCTTTAATTTTTAATAAACTATGTTTAAGTAAAAAGAAATATTTTGTTTTAACTTTACATAGACCCTCAAATGTTGATGATGAAAAAAAATTATTATCAGTTTTAAAAGTAATTAATAATAATGTTAATAATTTAAAAGTTCTGTTTCCAGCACATCCAAGAACTAAAAAAGTTTTGAATAAAAGTAAAATTAATTTAAAAAATATTTATCAAATTAATCCTATGTCATACCTTGAATTTAATTATTTGGTAAAAAATTCTTTATGTATTTTGACAGATTCTGGAGGGATAACTGAAGAAACAACGGTAATGAATATTCCATGTATAACATTAAGAGAAAATACAGAAAGACCTGAAACAGTTAAATATGGTACGAATGAGCTTGTAGGAACTAATCAAAAAAAAATAATTTTATCATTAAATAAGGTGTTAACTCATAATTGGAAAAAAGGTTCTACTCCAGAGCTTTGGGATGGCAAATCATCATATAGAATAATAAATCATTTAATTTCTTTAAATGAAAAATAATTATATTAATATTTTTTCCAATTACTATCCTCCTGAAAAAGGTGCTGCATCATATAGAATTGAAAATTTAGCGTTAGCTTTAAAAGAAAAAAATTACAAAGTAACAATAATTACTGCTATGCCTAATTATCCACTTGGAGAAGTATATAATGGCTATAAAAATAAATTCTTTATTAAGGAAATTATTAAAGGCATTAATATTCATAGATTGTGGATTTATCCTTCTAAATCCAAAAATATTTTTTTAAGATTATTTTCTATGTTATCTTACTCTGTAAGTTTATTATTTTATTTTCCAAGATTTTACTTTTTAAAAGCTAATATTAATATTGTTCAAGGACATCCTCTAATTTCAACTTTTGTTTTTATTTTTGTATGCAAGAAGATATTCAATAAAAAAATTATATTAAATATTTCAGACATTTGGCCATTATCAGGCTTAGAATTAGGATATCTAAAAAAAGGTTTTTTTTATTCAATTCTAAAAAAAATAGAAAATTTTAATTATAGTAATTCTGATAAAATAATTGTTCAGTCATCAGATATAAAAAAATATTTGATTGATAATTATAATTTAAATAGTTTCATTTATAGAAATTTGCCATATAAAATTGTTGATTTTAAAAAAGAAAATAAAATTATTAATAATCCTAAAATATTTTATGCTGGTTTGCTGGGTTATGCACAGGGAATTTACGAAATTTGCAGTAAAATTAATTTTGAAAAAATAAATGTAGAGTTTCATATTTATGGAGCTGGAGGTGAATCAGAAAGTATTTTAAACATTAGTAAAAATAAAAAAAATATATTTTACCATGGTTCAGTGGGTAAAAAACAAATATATAAAGAAATGAAAAAATATAATTT
Organism: Fidelibacterota bacterium; assembly: GCA_002704685.1. Classification (GTDB taxonomy): domain Bacteria; phylum Fidelibacterota; class Marinisomatia; order SCGC-AAA003-L08; family D37C17. The sequence continues at coordinate 3,294 of PAHD01000008.1, read as the reverse complement.
TGGTTTAGTCTCTTTGACATCTGAAGTATTCGGAGCTTTTCCTTCTAAAATTTATGATTTAATTAATATTGGAATACCAATCATATATATTGGAAAAGGTAGTGCCTCTAATTTGATAATAAAAAATAAAATTGGATGGATAGTAAATCCAAAAGATTTTAGTTCTTTAAACAATATTTTAAAAAATTTAAAGAATATTAGAAAAAGTGAATTAAATTTGATATCAGAAAAATTAAATGAATTGAATAAAAAAAAGTTTGATTTTTCTAATCAATTAGACGACCTGTTAATTTTTATTAATAAAGCTTGAATTGTTATATTTATGAATAAAAGATTTTTTGATTTATTTTTTATTTTTTTATTTTCACCAGTAATTATTTTAATTATAGTATTAATTTTTTGTTTCATAAAAATTAGTCAGCCAAAATATAATGCATTTTACGTTCAGCAACGAGTAGGCAAAAATGGAATCTTGTTTAGAATGTATAAATTTAGAACAATGTTGATTAATATGAATGTAGGTGATAACGCAGTTACAACTACAGAAAATGATGTGAGAATAACGAAATTAGGGAAATTTTTAAGAAAGCATAGATTGGATGAGTTTCCTCAATTTATTAATGTCTTAATAGGCAACATGAGTATAGTAGGACCTAGACCAGAGCAAGAAAAGTTTGTTAAGAAATTATCTAAAGAAATTCCTAAATATATGAAAAGACATAATGTCAAGCCTGGTATAACTGGTTTAGCTCAAATAAAAGTGGGTTACACATCTGGTGAGGTTGATGAAGTTAAGCATAAATTAAAATATGATTTAGAATATATAAATGATATTTCAATCTTGAATGATATTTACATTCTATTTAAATCAATATCCGTCATTTTGTTTGGTTTCGGTTCAAGGTAATTAATGAGTAAGAAAATATTGATTATTGGTGGAGCTGGATATATAGGATCTCACATTACTCATCAACTAAATGATAAAGGTTATAATACAGTTGTCTTTGATAATTTATCCACTGGTTTTGAAGATAATATTGATTCAAGATCTAGTTTTATTCATGGTAGTATATTTGATCATTTAAAATTAGATAAAGCTTTAAAGAATATTGATACAGTTATTCACCTTGCTGCATTGAAAAATGCAGGAGAATCTATGGAGTCTCCTGAGAAATATGCCAAGCATAATATAATAGGTAGTTTAGATTTAATAAATCTATGTATTAAAAATAATATTCAAAACTTTATTTTTTCTTCAAGTGCAGCAGTTTATGGAAATCCAGAATATTTACCTTTAGATGAATCACATCCAGTGAACCCTATAAATTATTATGGTTATACTAAATTATGCATAGAAAGAAATTTAATTTGGTTTAATAAAATTGCAAATTTAAATATTTCATGCCTAAGGTATTTTAATGCAGCCGGATATGATATATTTGGTAGAATAAAATGTAAGGAAAAAAACCCAGCAAATTTAATTCCAATTGTAATGGAAGTTGCATGTGGTCAAAGAAAAAAAATTGAAGTATATGGAAATGATTATGATACATTAGATGGTACATGTTTGAGAGATTATATCCATGTTAATGATTTAGCATCTGCACATGAACTTGCTTTAAATTATTTGAGGAAAAATGGAAATAGCTTAATTGTAAATTTGGCTACAGGCAAATCATTTTCAGTAATGGATGTAATTAACAAAACCCAAAAGATTTCTAGAAAAAAAATTAATTATCAGGTTATTGGAAGAAGGTATGGTGACCCTAGTAAGCTTTACTCAAAATCTATTAAGGCTGAAGAGTTATTAGGATGGAAACCAAAGCATTCAGATTTAAACACAATCATTAAATCTACATGGGAAATTTATAAGTAAATTAATTTTAGCCTAAATTAATGCTTTTTTTAAGTTAGTTGATGAGTAATTATGATTTCTGGAATGATAATAAATTTTAATATTCAAATCATATCCTGTAAACTTTTTATTTTTATAATCATCACCTAAAATTCTGATATCTGGTTTTAATTTCAATAGCAAATTGTACAAGTCTCTTTCAGTACTATAGATTATAATTTTATCTATATACTTAACTGCTTCAAGTTGAATTTTTCTTTCTTTTAAAGACTGTATAGGTTTGTTTTTTTCATTTGGTCTATCTAAAGTTGGATCTGTTTGCAATCCAACTATTAAGTAATCGCATTGTTTTTTTGCATCCTTCAACATAAGAATGTGACCAGCATGTAGCAAATCGAAACAGCTGCATGTAAATCCAATTTTTTGTTCTTTATCCATTTTTTAATATAAAAAAAGAGCATCTAATAGATGCTCTTTTAATATTTTTTAATTAATATTTATTTAGAAATTAAGAGTTTTACTATAGTTTAGATTAAAACTATATGTATCTAATAAACTAAAATCTAAGAACGGATCTTCTTTCAATACATCAACGAACTTTTGATATCTAAATCCTAAGCTTAAATCATTTTCTAATAATGGTAGAGTGTAAGTTATATCCAATACCCCAGTTCCTGTTAATCCACCTGATTGATCTAAGTGCGCTACTCCAAGTCCAAATGTTAAATTTACTGGTAAATCAAAATCCGTATGAAAATGGGCAATACCAGCTTTTATGTTATTATCATCTCCATTAATTCCTGCTAAATTTGATAAATTAACTTCAGCGGAAATATTAAAATCTTTCCCAAATAAATTAAAATTATATTTTGTAGGAAATTTAACACTTAGTGATGTTCCTGGATCATAATCATCTGCATCATCACCTAATGCTGTTAAAGTTCCCATTGAGATAGTCATATCGCATTCACATTTAGATTCATCTTTTTCATCTAAATTACTTTCTTTTACTAAATTTGATGGACTTTCCATTTCATCTAAAGACTTGCTTACTTTTTGATTTTCCTCTGTAGGTGTTAAATGAAGCGATGAGCCATTTATTTTATAAATTGTTCCATTTTTTTCCAAAAATCTTTGATCTTCTTCTTCAGATCCTATAATTATAGCTGAAGTAAAGGCTAAGAACAGTAGTGAAAACTTTTTCATATAATTTCCTTATAAATTGTTAAATTAACTATACCTTAAAGGTTAATATACATAGAATATATACATATAAGTCAATTATTTATTTTTTAAATGAAAATACTAATTATAGGAACAGGATATGTTGGTTTAGTTACAGGTGCTTGCTTTGCTTACACTGGAAATAAAGTAACATGTTTAGATATTGATAGTAAAAAAATCAATGGTTTAAAAAATGGTAAAATCCCAATTTTTGA
>PAHD01000007.1 GCA_002704685.1 Fidelibacterota bacterium | reverse complement strand
TTTGTGGAGGTGATGCCTATGTTGATGATTGTGGAGTATGTGATGGAATGAATGCAAGTCAAGATTGTGCTGGAGTATGTGATGGTGATTCAGTAGAAGATTGTGCAGGAGTTTGTGGAGGTGATGCTTATGTTGATGATTGTGGAGTATGTGATGGAATGAATGCAAGCCAAGATTGTGCTGGAGTATGTGATGGAACTGCAGAATATGATGATTATGGAGTTTGTGGTGGTACAAATGAATGTTTATCTAGTTCTCCAATCCCACAAAATACATTTACAATATTAAGTAATGGTCAGGTTTTATATCATTCTACAAACGATATGGTAGGCTTCCAGTTTGATATTAATTGGTGTAGTGATACAAACTTATGTCCTGCAAATTCAGAAGAAAATAGTATTAGTTTTATTAGTACTATTGGTAGCGATGCTGAAAATTGGACAATACAGTTTAGTAATAATTCAGATTCATCTGAAATACTAGGTTTCTTTATTGATGATCAGTTAAACGATTATACTTTATCTGCAGGATGTGGAGTTTTAATGGTACTTGATTTTACAGGTAATGTCCATAGCATATCAGATGGTGATTGGTCTGGACCTGGTGCTGTACCTCTTAATTTAACTTTTGATGAGTGTGATGGATGTGAAAATCAACTAGGTTCAGAATATCCAAATATGTTTATTTTAAGTCAAAATTATCCAAATCCATTTAATCCAATAACAAATATTGAATTTACTACATTTGAAAATTCATTTGTTAGGTTAGTTGTTTTTGATATAAACGGTAGACATGTTAAAACTTTAATATCAAATTATTTAGTTGAAGGATCTCATGAAGTTAAGTGGGATGCAAAAAATAGTTTTGGTAAAGAGATGCCTTCTGGTGTATATATTTATCAATTAACTACAAATAATATGATTTCATCAAAACGAATGACACTTTTAAGATAGAAAATGTTAAAGGCTGTGCATATTTGTACAGCCTTTTTCTTATATGATTTTTTTTATATTAGTTTCCGTTTTATTTTCCATTAATTTTAAATATGAAGTTGGTGATTGGTTTACTTTGTCAAATCCTAAATCAATTAATTCTATAACATCTACAAATGATGAAATTATTTTTTCTTCTGAAAATGGTGTTTTCAAATATAATATGTTAACTTCAAGTTTTAACTTTGATGAAGAATATTTGCGTGAATTCGATAATCAAAAATCAATCATTGTGTTTTATGATGAGTATAGAGATTATTTATGGTATCTCACTGATGAAGGTTTGAATTATAAACCTAGAATTAGTTCATTTTGGAGTAAGATTAATTTTTATGAATTAAATACTGCCACATATAGAAGTATAATAAATATAGGCTCTGATTTTAATTACATCTATTTAGATGTAGGTAGTACTTATTTAATTTTAAATCCATTTACTGGTAGGTTAATAGAAAATCAAGATATAGCAATTAATATCAATGATATTAATTGGTCAAATCAATCAAATTATCAATTTACTAATATTGATTTAACAAGATTTAATTCATTTGAAAATCTTGATGTTATTTCAAACAATTTAATAAGAAGTGATGGAGTGAATTTAAATATTACTGCAATTTTTAAAGACAAATATCATGATTTTTGGATTGGAACAGATAGAGGAGAAGTTTTTTATTGTGATTCTAAAATGAATACCATAAGTAAAATTAAATCAATTCCCATAATGACTGATATAAATATTAGCTATTACGATGATTTTGGAAATTGGTGGTTTAGTTCAAACGATAATGTGCTAGTTAACGAAAAAATATCTATTGGAGGTGAGTTAGTTTTCTTTTCAAGATGGATTGAGGAAGATAATAGATGGTTAAATTATACTAATAGAAATTTTAAGCATATTTTTTCAAGCGATATAACATCATTTTATAGAATAGATAACTGGCTGTATATTGGTACAAAGAAAGGACTGGTTGTTTACGATTTAAATTCACAAGATTCATTATTAATTGATCAAAAGAAAGGTCTGCTTTCTAATATAATTAATGAAATAAATTATTTTAGTAATAATATATATATAGCTACAAATTCAGGAATTAATGTTCTTTCAACTTTTGGAAATATTTTATTATCCGTAGATGAGCTAAACTTCTTTGATAATATTAATATTTATAGTTTTTTTTTAGATACTGAATCTATTTTAATTGCATCAGAACTTGGTTTATATGAATATATATTTAAGAAAAATAAAGTTATTCAAATAACTGAAACAAAATATCAAAATGTTTTTACCAATAAAGATAATGATTTGATATTATCAAGAAGAAAAAAAATATTTAAATCAAGTAATGATGATTATGAATTATTAATAAATTTAAATAGAATAAAAAATACCTGTTATGTTGATAATTTTTTATGGGTCAATAGTGTAAACAATGCTATTTTATTTAATTTAAATAATAATAAATCGACAATTTACAATCAGTCAGATGGTATTGTTGGTAATATAATTAATCATATAGGTTGCGATGAATCATGGGTCTGGTTTTCAACGAACAAAGGAGTAACGATGTATAATTGGAGTAAATATCATAATAATGAAAAATAATTTTCTAATTTTATTTATTTTTTTATTTTGCTGCTCAACAAATAGAGTAGATTTTGAAAAAAAAGAATTTGATTTTATAAAAGTTAATATTATTGGTGTTTTTGAATCAAGAGATAAAGTAAACTCGCAGTTAGTTATATCAATTCCAAATAATAAAATGGTTTTTCATAAAGTTGCCAGTGGTTTTGAATCTAATTTATCTTTCAATATTATTGTAAATGATATAAATAATAATATTGTTTTGAATGAAACTTGGAACGAGTTGATAAGTGAAGATTTTTTTGAAGATACAAAATCCGATAACAAATTAATTATTAATAAAAGCATTCTCCTTAATCAAGGAGAGTATTCTTTGAATTTGTTCGTAAATGATTTTAATAATCATTTATCATGGTATAAGAAATATGATTTTAATGTAGATGAAAAATTAGAATTTCCTGAAATAGCAATTTTTCAAAAGAAAAATAATGATTATAAATATATCCCTAATGATCAAATATTAGATCTAGATACAATTTGGATAAGTACATTGAATAATATTGATAATAATAATTTTAAAATTGAATATAATTTTTATAGTACATCACTTGATACTTCTTTTATTGTTTATAAAGGTATAAGTGAAACTCAGAATGCTGGTTATATTGCAATTGAAATAATTGACGAATATTTTAATACTTTAGATATAAATATTTTCTATAATGAAACCTCAAAGAAGAAAGTTATTAATTTTAATAGACAAGAAGAAGTTGATTATGATTATAATTTAGTGGTAGGACCAATGGATTATATCCTAGAAAATACTAGTTTTAGTACTTATAGAAAATATAATTCATTAAATGATAGTTCTAAAATTCAATTTATTATTGATTATTGGGATATTAAAGATGGTGAGTATAATGATTTATTTAAAGAGTTCTATAACAGAGTTCTAATGACAAATAAAAAATTTGGTTATTCTTCTTCAATGGGTTGGGAAAGTGATAGAGGTAGAATATATATTATATATGGAAAACCGGTTGATATTAAAAATCAATTTGATATTGATGGCGATTATGAAATTTGGATATATAAAAATAATTTACAGTTTATGTTTATNAACAGATATGGTATTTATGAATTATATAATCAGAACTATTAGANAGATATAATATGAAAAAATTTTCTTATTCAAGAATAAATACTTANAATCAATGTCCTCAAAAATTTAAAATTCAATATTTAGANAAGGTATTTTCAGATAAAAATAGTATAGAAGCATTTATGGGNCAAAGTGTTCATAGTGTTTTAGAAAAACTATATTCAAAAAAAAATTTTAAAAATCATTTTATTTCNTTTGATNATTTAATTGANNATTATATANAGTATTGGAAAAAAAATTGGAGTAATAATATTGTTATTACAAGATTTAAATATAATCAGATTAAAAATGATAAAAGNATAAATTTTAATAATAATTCTATAGAAAAAATATATTTNCTGAAGGTTTTCAACGANGGNAAAAAATGTTTATCTAATTATTATAAGCGATTTAATAAGTCAGGATATTTTAATGAAAATGTTATGTATGTTGAATATGAGTTTGATATAAAGATTGGAGAATATAGATTTATAGGTTTTATAGATCGAATTGATAAAGATAATGAAAATAATATTGATATAATTGACTATAAAACAGGTTCCAAACCACATACTCAAAACAAATTAAAAAAAGATTTACAGTTATTTATATATGAAATGGTTGTAAGAAGATCTCAAGATTTTAAAAATTTTAACAAAATAAATTTGAATTTATTTTATTTGAAATCTGATAAATATTTAATCTGTAATCATAATACCANTGAAATTTTAAAATTGGAAGATAACATAATAAATATAATTAATACNATTAGNGAAGATAAATTTTATAATCCAAAAGAAAGTATTTTATGTGATTGGTGTTTTTATTGGAATGAATGTGAATATAAGGGGACTGATAATCCTTTGATAACTTTGAATGAAAATGAACTTTTTAATTAAGTCACCTGAAACAAAAAATGATTTNAATTCATACTATGACCTTAGATGGAAAATNCTTAGAAAACCTTATAATCAAAAAAAAGGTTCTGAAAAAGATACTAAAGAAATAGTTAGTCACCATTTAATGGCTTATTTACCAAATAATAAAGTNATTGGAGTTGGCAGAATACATGAAGATAAAAATAAAAAAGCTCAAATTAGATTTATGGCAGTTCATAGTAAGTATAGNAATAACAATGTTGGNGAAAAAATNTTAAAAGAATTAGAACAATATGCTTATAAAAATTCAATTGATCNTATTTATTTAAATGCAAGAGATTCTGCTGTTAAATTTTATTTGAAAAATGGTTATAAAATTATAAAGAAATCACATGTTTTATTTGGTAATTTACATCATTGGCTAATGGAAAAAAATATTATAAAATAAGATGAGTAGTCCCTATCAAAAATTTGCATANCATACCTTCGGCTGTAAGGTGAATTTTGCTGACTCATGCATGATTGCGAGAGAACTAGTTAAAAAAGGTTTATCCGAAGTCAATATAAATGATGAAGCAGATTTATATATTTTAAATACTTGTTCAGTTACTGAAAATGCTGATAATAAAGCAAAAAAATTTATAAAAAAGCTTAATTTAAAATATCCAGACTCTAAAATAATAGTAACGGGTTGTTATGCTCAATTAAAACCTCAAGAAATCAGTGAACTTAAAGGTGTCACAAAGGTTATTGGCATGAATGACAAATTTAATTTTGAAGAGTATTATAANGATGTAAATAAAAGTGATCAAACCTCAGAATTATTAGATATTAATAACTTTCATGTTACACATTCTGTAAGTGAAAGAGTTAGAGCATTTATTAAAATTCAAGATGGTTGTGATTATATATGCTCTTATTGTACTATCCCAAAAGCAAGAGGTAAAAGTAGAAGTGGAAAAGTATCTGAAATTATTAATATTGTTAACGATTTAGTTAGAAATGGAGTAAAAGAAGTAATTTTAAGTGGAATAAATATTGGTGATTTTGGAANAGGAAATAAAGAGAACTTGTTAGATTTATTAAATAATATTGAGTTAGTTAAAGGTCTCCATAGATATCGTATATCATCTATTGAACCAAATTTATTGAACGATGATATTATTAAATTTTTGTCTAAATCAAAAAAAGCTCTACCTCATTTACATATTCCATTACAGTCTGGAAGTAATAAAATTTTAAAGAATATGAGAAGAAGATATAGTGTTGAAAATTATAAAATTTTAATTTCAAAATTAAATAAAAATTTTCAAAATCTTTGTATTGGTGTTGATGTCATTGTTGGATATCCAAATGAAAGTGAGGAAGATTTTTTAGAAACATATAATTTATTAAGTAAACTAGATATTAGTTATTTACATGTTTTTACTTATTCAGATAGAGCAAATACTTTTGCTAGTAGATTAAAAAATAAAATTCCAGATGAAATTAAAAAAAATCGAAGAAAATTATTGCAGCAGTTATCTAAAAATAAATTCACCAGATATATAAAAACAAATTTAAATAGTCCAAAAAAAGTTTTATTTGAAAATTATAGCGATGGTTTATTAAGTGGTTTGACTGAAAATTATATTAGAGTATATAGTTATGGCGACAAAAAATTTATTAATAATATAAAAGATGTTAATTTAGTTGATTACAAAAACCATAACGTATATGGAGAATTAATTGGCACCTAAATTTTGTCAAATAGCTATTGCGGGTAATATAGGAGCAGGAAAAACAACCCTAACTGAAAAATTATCAAAAGATTTAGATATTAAACCTATTTTTGAATCAGTTGATGATAATCCTTATTTAGAGTTATTTTATAGTGATATGAGTAGGTGGAGTTTTAATCTTCAAATATTTTTCTTACACAAGAGATTTTCTAATCAACTTGATTTAATTAATTCAAAACAAAGCTTTGTTCAAGATCGCTCTATTTATGAAGATAAGGAGATTTTTGCAAAAAACTTAAGGGATATGAAATTAATGTCAGATATTGACTGGGTTACATATTGTAATTTATTTAATGATATGATACAATTTATCGATCATCCAGATCTTATTATTTATCTAAAAGCAAGTACGAATACACTTATATCAAGAATTAAGAATAGAAAAAGAGATTTTGAAAATGATATATCTCCCGAATATATTCATAGTTTAAATATTTATTATGATAAATGGATTTCAAAGATCAAAGATGAAAAAGTATTAATTGTTGACTCAGATAATTTTAATATTTTCAAAGATCATGAAAAATACAGTAAAATAAAAAAATCAATTTTATCTAAAGTTCCTTATTTAAAAATATGAAAATAGCAGTTTTTGCATCNGGGACAGGGTCTAATTTTATAAATATAGTAAACTATNTTAATAAAAATAAACTCAAAGCTAAAGTAGTTTTANTAATNTCAAATAATCCAAATACTAATGCANTAGAATTTGCAAAAAAAAATAAAATTAATGTNCAAGTAATTAATAAAAATATTTTTAAAAAAGAAACTTTATTAAATAGNGAATACAAATCTTCTTTAAATAAAAATAAAATTGATTTAATTTTACTTGCAGGATTTATGAAAAAAATTCCAATTGATTTAATTGAAATTTATAAAAATAAAATTTTAAATATTCATCCTTCATTATTACCTAAGTATGGCGGNAAAGGNTTTTATGGGATGAAAGTTCATGATGCTGTTTTTAATTCGAATGAAAAAATTTCNGGTGTAACAGTTCATTATGTTANTGAAGAATATGATAAAGGACNAGTNCTTCTTCAAAAAAAAATTGATATAACAGATTGNAGTAATCCTAAACAGATTGCAAAAAAAGTATTAAAATTAGAACATGAAATTTTTCCAAAAGCTATAATTAAACATTTAAAAAGTATAAACAAATATGAGAAAAATTAAAAAAGCAGTAATTAGTGTATGGGATAAAACACACATAGTCAAATTAGCTAANTTTTTATCATCAAATAATATTGAAATTATTTCTACTGGAGGTACAAAAAAAATATTAGAGCAATCAAATATTCCTGTGAGATCTGTATCTTCTTTAACAAAACAAAAAGAAATTATGGATGGAAGGGTTAAAACAATCCATCCAAATTTATTTGGAGGTATATTAGCTNATAGATCAAATNAAAATCATATTGAAGATTTAAANCAAATAGATTCAGAATTAATTGATTTNGTTGTAATAAATCTATATCCTTTTAGTACTGAAGNAGTAGAAAAAAAATTAGATTTAGAAAAATCAATTGAGTTTATTGATATAGGTGGTCCTTCAATGTTAAGAGCAGCTGCAAAGAATTTTAAAAATGTAATCCCNATATGNANACCTGACCAATATAAAAATTTTATTAATCAATTTAAAAGTAATAATGGTTTATTTTCTGANATNGAAAGAATCAATTATGCAAAATCTGTTTTTGAATTGACATACAATTACGATTTAGAAATTAATCAATATTTTAAAAATTATAAAAATGATAATAAAAATGAAGTATTACCTTCAAATTTTAAGTTTAGTTTAAATAAAGAAACTGACCTTAGATATGGNGAGAATCCACATCAAGAATCAGCTTATTATCTTCCCNTAAATCAAAAAATACCTTGGAAAAAAATNCAAGGTAAGAAATTATCATATAATAATTATTTAGATATGGANTCAGCNAGTAGTATAGCATATGNATTTAATNATCTATGTTGTGTTATTATTAAGCATTCTAATCCATGTGGTTTTGGATTTGGTAATAATAATATCCAAGCATATAAAAATGCTGTAAGTACTGATCCTGTAAGTTATTTTGGTGGAATTGTTGCTTTTAATTCTGAAGTGGGACATGAAGAAGCATATGAAATGACTAAGGTTTTTTTAGAATGTGTAATAGCACCATCTTTTAGTAAAAAAGCATTAGATATTTTTACATCAAAAAAAAAATCTAAGAATAATTGAATTAAATAAAAATAATAATTTTTCAAAATTAAATAACTTATCTTTAAAATCTGTTTTTAATGGTTTTTTATTTCAAAAAAAAGATACAATCATTAAAAGAGATTTCAAGGTAGTAACTAAAAGAAAACCAACTGAGCAAGAAATGCGTGCTTTGTTACTTGGTTGGGAAATTGTTAGGTTTGTTAAATCTAATGCAATAGTTGTAAATAATTCTGAAAAATTACTAGGAATTGGTGCTGGGCAGATGTCAAGAGTAGATTCAGTAAAAATTGCTATTAGAAAATCTAAAGAAAATGATTTAAATTTAGTAAATTCAATTATGGCATCAGATGCTTTTTTNCCATTTNCTGATTCATTAGAAATTGCANCAAAAGANGGAATNGNAGGANTTATTCAACCTGGCGGATCTATAAAAGATAAAGAAGTGATTGATTTTGCAAATGAGAATAATTTATTTATGGTTTTTACTGGTGAGAGACACTTTTTACATTAACATTTTGGATAAATTATGATTGATAATTTTAAAAANTTTTTTTCAGGAATTTTTTCCGGTGACATTGCTATTGATTTAGGAACAGCAAATACCATTATATGGATGAAAGGCGAAGGAATTGTTTTAAATGAACCTTCCGTTGTTGCAAGAAATATTNTTGATGATAAAATAATTGCAGTTGGTGATNAAGCAAANCAAATGTTAGGAAGAACAAACCCAAAAATTGAAACTATTAGACCTCTAAAAGATGGGGTTATTGCAGATTATAAAATGACTGATGCTATGATTCAAGGGTTTATGAGAAAAATTTCTAGAAGCAGAATCTCTAGACCAAGAATTGTAATATGTATCCCCTCTGGTGTNACAGATGTTGAACAGAGATCTGTCCGTGAATCTGCAGAACATGCTAATGCTAGTGAAGTTCATTTGATAGAAGAACCTATGGCTGCAGCTATTGGAATTGGACTTGATGTAAGTAAACCTGTAGGAAATATGATTGTTGATATAGGAGGTGGAACAACTGAAATTGCTGTAATCTCCCTTAATGGAATTGGAGCAATGGAGACTATTAAAGTAGCAGGTGACAAGCAGACTTTAGCAATAGTTGGCTGGTTTAAATCTCAACATAAGTTAGAAATAGGTGAAAGAACTGCTGAAGATATAAAATGTAATGCAGGAACTGCTGTTAGAACCAAAGGTCAGCAAATTTCTGTCAAAGGAAGAGATCTAATAACTGGCATTCCCAAAACTATTGAAATTTCATCCGATGAAATTCGTCAAGCATTGGCAGAAACTGTTTTTCAAATAACTACTGCAATAAAAAAAGCCTTAGATAAAACTCCTCCAGAACATGCTTCAGATATTATAGATTACGGTATTGTCTTNACAGGAGGAGGCGCACTATTAAAAGATCTTGATGTCCANATAAANAATAAAACTGGCTTACCTGTNCANATNGCTGAAGATCCTTTGTTTTCTGTAGTTAAAGGAACTGGAATGGTTTTAGAAAATATAAAAAAATATTCTGAAGTTCTCATTCATCCCTAAATGAGTTANTCTANATTATTTTTTTTAAATAAACGCTTATTAACTTTAATTATATTTTTATTTTTATCTCTATTTATTTTTTTTACAAATAAATCAANNTATGTTTCAAATATTGAGGANGATATTATAGATTTTGTAGCTTTTGTTACTTATCCAAAAANATGGTATCANAATATTTTATCAATCAANTCAAACAATGCATTNCTTAGNCAAAATATTACACAGCTAAAATTNCTAAATTCAAAATTAACTAATTATCAAAAAGAAAATATTCAATTAAGAAAAATGCTTAATTTCAAAGAGTCATATCCTAAACTAAGTTTATTACCAGCAAACAAAGTAAATGATAATTTCACTTCAATATATTCTATAATTATTAATGTTGGTAATACAGATCAAATTTTAAAAAATCAACCAGTTATTGATATGTATGGTTTAATTGGAAAAACAATTAAAGTTGGAGATAATGCATCAAAAGTGCAGCTTATTACTGATAAAAATTTTGCAATTTCTGTTAAAGTTGGCAAGGAAATGTCTTTAGCAATTTTTAAGCCAACTTTTGGTAAATATGGATATTTAGAAGGTGTTTTAAAAACTTTAGAATTAAATGAAGGAGAAATTATTTATACTTCGGGTGTATCTGAAATATATCCATCTGATATACCAGTTGGAAAAATTTTATCATTTACTAAACAACAAGATAAGTTGACACAAAACGTTGTTGTTGAAATATTATCTAAAATCAATGAAATAAATTATGTATTTGTTATCCAATAATTATAAAAGCTTAATAAGTAATTTTTTTATAACTCTAATTTTGATAATTATTCAAATTTATTTTCCTAAAATTATTACTTCCGAGCAATATCTATTAATCACAATTGATTTTTTACTTATTTATTTGGTGTATTTATGTTTTTATTATCAAATTTATTTGATAATAATATTTTCCTTCTTTATTGGATTATTTCAAGATATGATTGTACAGTCTTTAACGATAGGTTTATTTTCTTTCCTCAATGTTTTATTTGTGTACTTTACTGGTTTTTTTAAAGATTCTAACAAAATATGGACATTTAAGTTCAAATGCATATTTTTATTTTCGTTAATATTCTTACATAAATTTTTATATCATTTCGTATTTATAAATCAGGTCAATTATTTTGCTATTTTATTTATCTTCATGGAATCATTTATGAATTTAATATTAATAGTATTAATAGATAAAATGATCTTAAATAAATTATTCATTAGATAATATGGTGCCTAAATTAAATTCTCATAAAAAAAATATAGTATTTTTCATTTATATAGCTTTAGTTATTATCGTTTTTTTTAGATATTTTAAATTACAGATTCTAGACTATAGTAAATATGATGAAAAAGCTGGTAATAATAGTTTAAGAAGAATTGAATTAGAGGCACCAAGAGGGATAATATATGATTTAAAAAATAAACCTATTGTTGANAATAAATTTATTTATGACTTAAATATTATACCTAAAGATTTCGATTCAAAAACNTTTAATTATAGTTTAATAGAAGATGTNATAAAAATTAATAAAAGTAANATTGATTCAGTAGTAAATAAAAATTTGACATCAATTAATAANTTTAGNCCTGTAACAATTGCAAGAAATGTTCCTTTTGAAAAAAAATCTATATTAGAAGAAAGTAAATTAGATNTAAAAGGGTTATATTTTTCAAATTCTCAGATAAGAACNTATATGATGGATTGCAATTTATCTCATGTTCTTGGTTACCTAAGAAAAAAAGATAATTTAGTTGGTTATAGTGGAGTNGAAAAATATTATCAAGATTTATTAAANGGTATTAATGGTATTGAATATCATAAAGTNGATCGTTTTTCAATTGATCAGGGAATTTTTAATTCTGATGGAAATATGCTTCCAGTTCAAGGAAGTGATTTATTTTTAACAATAGATTCTAATTTACAGGCTTTTTCTGAATCATTAATGAGTGATTATGTAGGCTCTGTNGTTATAATGAACTCTGAAAATGGAGAGATTTTAACTTTAATAAGCAAACCTGATTTTGATTTAAGTTCTTTTGCAGGCGAAATACCTAGAAAAGTTTGGAATAATATTAATAATAACAGTGATAAACCTTTCAATAATAGAGCAATTCAAAATTATTATCCTCCTGGGTCNATNTTTAAACTAGTTTTATCAGCTATAGTTCTGGATAAAAATNTGATAAGTAAAAATCGAACTATAAATTGTAGTGGAAATTATGAATTTTATGATACTAATTTTCGTTGTTGGAAAGAAGATGGACATGGTAAAACAAATTTAAATAAGGCATTACAGCAATCATGTAATATNTATTTTTATAATTTAATTCAGATGATTGANTTTGAGCTTTGGTCATCTGAAGTTAAACAGTTTGGTTTTGGNCAAATTACAAATATTGATTTANATGGAGAAAAATCTGGTATCNTNCCTGATAGAAAATANATGAATGATTTATATAGAAATAAAGGAGGTTGGTCTACAGGTCACTTGTTAAATTTGTCAATAGGCCAAGGTGAAATCATGGTTACTCCTATTCAAATTGTTAATTTGATGAATTTTATTCAAAATGAAGGTTATGCAATTTCACCACATTTGAANAAGAATGTAGAGGTTGAAAAAAAAATAATTAATTATGATAAAAATGTATGGAAAATCATTAAACAATCTATGTATGATGCAGTTAACAAAAATAAGGGAACTGCGTATAAAGCAAAAGTCAATNCAGAACTAGCAAAAGTATATGGTAAAACTGGTACTGCTCAAATATGTTCAAATTGTGATTTATTGCCACATGCTTGGTTTGCAGGATTTATTGAATTCAAAGATAAAAATTACTCAATTGCTATAATTATTGAAAATGGTGGTAAGGGGTCTGATTTATCATCAGATATAGCNGGAAAAATTTTCAAATATATATTGGATAATGATGTTTAAAGGGTTATTTGATTTTAAAAATTATTTTATAACTTTACGTTGGGTTATTTTAATCCCAATAATTATTTATTTATTTATTGGAATGATGGCATTGAGTAGTACAAGTAGCTATGTAAGTTTTTTTTCTTCAACTTTTTATAAACAGATATTATGGATTTTAATTGGTATTTTAACATTTTTTTTAGTTCAATANGTAAGAATTCAATTTATTTATGATTATGCATACATATTTTACAGTTTAATATTACTATTACTTTTTTCAACTTTTTTATCGCCTGTGATTGAGGGTTCCCAGAGGTGGATAGTTCTAGGTCGAATATATTTCCAACCATCTGAATTAGGTAAAATTGTATATATAATAGGACTTTCTAGGTTATTTAATGATTATAGAGTCAAAGATAAATTTAGTCTGTTTTTTATTTTTATACTTTTNATTGCTATTATTCCTCCATTAATTATATTTAAACAGCCAGACTTAGGAACCGCAATAATTTATTTATCTTTAATTTTACCAATATTATATTGGTCTGATTTTGATAAAAAGTTGATTTTACTGATGATNTTTCCATTCATTAGTATGATTGCTTCATCAAATATTATATTTTATTATATTTGGATGATTTTTGTNCTCGCATTTATATTTATTATAAATAAATCAATAATTTTCAAAATAATACACTTTAGTATTAATTTAATAACTAGTATTGTCACTCCTTACGTTTGGACAAATGTTTTACAAAATCATCAAAGAAATAGAATAACCTCATTTATTGACCCTTTTAGTGATCCAACAGGAAATGGTTACCAGGTTATTCAGTCAATGATATCAATAGGGTCTGGTGGGTTTTGGGGTAAAGGATTAGGTGAGGGTACTCAAACACATTTAAAGTTTTTACCTGTTAGAGATACAGATTTTATTATATCCGTTATTTCAGAAGAAATGGGATTTATAACTATTTCTATAATTTTATTTTCNCTTATATGGTTTGTATATTGGGTTCTAGATTTTTCTCAGAGAATAGAAAATAATTTTATAAGTACTTTATTAATTGGTCTAAGTAGTCTGATTTTTATGCATATAATAATAAATATGGGTATGATTTCTGGATTATTACCTGTAACTGGCTTGCCTGTTCCTTTTATAAGTTATGGTGGATCATTCTTATTAACTTGCAGTATTGGAGTAGGATTGATTAATAATATTATTAATAATCATATTTAATATTATATAGATTGAATTTAATAGAATTCAATTTGTAAATTAATATATATTGAAACCACTTAAAATATATCATTTAACATCTGAGCTATCTCCGTACGTTCAATCAACCCCGTTGTCTGAATTTTCAAAATCTATTTCTATTTATTTGAATGATTTAGAAAATTTTGATATGCGTACTATTCATCCTAAATATGGATTTATTAGTGAAAGAAAATATATTTTAAGAGAAGTTATACGTTTAAAAGATATGGAAATTGATATTTGGAATGAGAAACTCTCCACAAATATTAAATCTGCATTTATTCCTAATACAAGATCCCAAATTTATTTTTTAGAGTTTAATAATTTTTTTAAAGATTTACCTGAATTACTTTATAAATCTAGAAATGGGAGATTTTATAAGGATAATGAAGAGAAATTCTCGTTTTTTGTTGAATCTTCATTGGAAACGTTAAAAAAATTATTTTGGGTTCCTGATGTAATTATTTTTAATGATTGGCAAACTTCAATATTACCCTTACTCTTACAAAAAAGAATGAAAAAAGATTCTTGGTTTAAAAATATTAAAACAGTCTTTTTCCTACATAATAATTCTGATCAATTTAATTTTTCGAATCAAATATTTGAAAAATTAAATTTAGATTATAATAAACGAAAAAAAACACAAGACCTGATGGAATTAGCAATCAATAACAGTGATTTTACTTTCGTATTTAATGATTTGAAAAGTAATAAAATTAAGTCCTTATTAAAAGATAATAGGCATAAAATAGTAGGTCCTTTAGATAACCTTAAAAGTTGTGAAAAATTAGAAATTTTTAATACTGTTAGCAAAGAAGTATCATCATTGATTTAAATGAAAAAAAAAATAATTTTTTTAAATTACTTTCTCTTTGCTATTATAATTTTATTTTTTTCTTGTAAAGAGGATTCTTCTGTTATTATGACTCCTGATGGTGGAGAAGTTTATAATTTTGAAATATTTAAGTTAAATCCTGAGACTTCTTTTTCTTATCAAGAAAACGATTTTAATTCAGGAGAAAGTTCAAGACTTTATTTAGGAAGTGATAATTTAAATCAAAGTTTATATCTTTATTTAAAAATTAATAAGGATTTATTTTTTGATAATCCATTATGCACTGATGAAAATTTACTTAATATTAATAGTATTGATCTCAAACTACCTGCTTTAATTGATTTTGCAGATTTAAATGAAAATTTATTAGATTCTTCAAACATAAGTTTTTTTAATTTAGAATCAAGCCCAGAAAATTATGTAAAAGCTTATAAATTAAATACTAATATTAATTTTTTAGATGAAGATAATAGCTCTATTCATCAAGATAGTTTTTTAGATTTAGATAATTTAGATAGTAATATTCAACTACCTGTAAACATAAGTAATATCTTTGATTATATTTCGATTGATTTAAGAGGATATCTTTTATCAGAATATACCCTAAATGACAGTCAGTATGATTGCACAAATTTAAATTATGATGAATGTTTATGTAGTTCATTCGAGAATGAGCAATGTATAGTTTTAAATGATGAGTGTTACTGGAATAATCCAAATAATGAACAAACTGGTAGTTTTTGCTTCAATAAACAATCCTTAGCTTTAGAAATGATGATTGAAGATTTTTGCAATGGATCAGCAGATGATTTTGATATTGTCATAGAGTTTAATAATTCTAATTTAACTACAAAAGTAATTGAATTATTTTCAACCAATAATTCAAATATTTATAATAGCCCATACCTATATATAAAATATGAAGTAAATAGTTCTACTCAAGAATATATTAATAGATTCTCAATTGAATCAGTCCTATCTGATTATTTTGAGGACTCAAATTTTTTTTCAAATGAAACAAGTGAATCTGATTTGCTTGGAACTGTTATAGGGTTAGATCCTTCAATAATAAATTTAGTGAATTTAGATAATGAGAATAATCTTGATTGTAGTATTGATGATTGTTTGAATATTGAATCTGGTACTATAATTGAAGAAAATTTTAATGATGTGATCTTTGAGTATATTATTGATTTGAATGATGAAATTTCAAATTCTTATGATGAGGTAAATTTTTATTTTAATAATGTAAATTTTGTTTTTCAAGATTTAGATCCAAATTTAGATAATTGGAATGATTGTGGTTCAGATGGTGATTGTATGGTTATAGATGAAGATGGAAGTCAAAATAATTCAATTTATGATTTAGGGGAAAATCTTGAAAATAATTTATCTTGGGACTATCAAGATATAAACAATAATAATGAATTTGATTATTTATATGACGTTTTTGAAGCTTTTGATGATTATGGTTTAGATTCTTGTAAAGATCAAGACGAAGCAGGGAATAATATTTGTGATACTGAAAATAGTCTTTTTAACGATCAGGGAACAGAAAATAATAATATTTGGGATCAATCAGAAGAAGGCTATGATGGTGATGGTTTATGTGAAAAAGGAGAATGTGAGAATTTTTATGACTTAGGTTTTGATTTAGTTGATGATTCTTTCGAATCTGGTTGTTTTAATTCTGAAAATATTTATGGACTATCTATTGATTTAGCTCTTAACCTTACTTATGAAGAAATTTTTAATGATTTTGTTTCTCAAAATAATCAAGATGTTAAATTAGATACTTATACAAATGAATTAAATCAAACAATATGTGGTGAACTTCATTGGGAATTAAATTGTCAAACATGCTCTTTAAATGATCCTAATGGAGATAATTATTCAATTGATCCAAATCAAGATGATTACAATCTAGAGTTTAATCCTCAAGGAACAGAAAGTAATTTTTTATGGGATTACGAAGATTTAGATAATAATCAAGAGTTTAATATTGAATTTGATTCATATGAATATTTTTTAGATTATGGAATTGATGGAATCCCCGACTTATATGAAAATTATAATTTGAATGTTGACGATGATAATTATAATGTTGATAGTAACCCTACTGGAACAGAGAATAATAGAAAGTGGGATTACATAGATTTAAATGGAAATAATCAATTTGATATTGATTATGATTTATATGAACCATTTTTTGATTATGGTTTGGATCAATTACTTTCTTATCAAGAAGAAGGATTTAATTCTAATGGCAAGCAAAATAATTTGACATACGACTATTTTAATGATGGTTTGAGAGAAAATTTTGATGATTATGGTCTTGATCAATGTATTGATATTTTAGAAATAGGATCTGAAAATTGTTGTGACGACTCAAGTTGCGATAATGCTAATTTAGATTTAAATAATGATAATTATATCATTGACCCTAATAATGATAATTATGATAGTACCAGTAATCCTTCTGGAACTGAGAATAATGGATTATTAGATTGGACTGATGGAAATGAAGATAGTGTTTGGTCTTCTTATGACGAGGGTGAAAAGTGGTATGATTATGGATTTGATCATACTGAAAATACTGAAGAAACTAATTATTATGCTAACTTAGCAAATTTAACACTTGGTTCAAATTTGTACAGCCTTTCGATAGAATCTAGTGAATACAATCCTGAATCAAATAACTTAATTGAATTTAGTCAGCCCTCATTTTCATTAGATGACCAATTGGCTCTATGGATTTCATCAATTGAAAGAATTGCTGATAAAAAATATAAAATTAAAGTTAATGTATATTCCTTGCTTGAGGTTAAAGCTTTTCAATTTCAATTAAAGCATATACCTTTCTCAACTGAAATTGATGTCGTCGATAATCAGACTCTATATATTTTTCCATACGAATTTAATGATGATAATAATAATTTATTTCCTGAATCAACTGAAATAGTAGAAAATGGATCTAAATATATCCTTGATGCAACTTTATATAATTTACCCGAATTTTGTGAAAATAATGAATGTAATCAAAATAATACCTATAGTTCTGAAAAAATTAATTTATGCTACGGATATGGAATTAAAAGTTCTTTAGATTTTATAAGTGATAATTATTCCTTAGATAGTTTTATAAATAATCATTCGAATTCAAATATTTCAAATGAATTTTCAAATCTAATTTTATATTTTGATAAAACTGAAAATTCAAATCATAATGTGAAAAATGAATCTGAAATTTTATTTGAATTTTTAAATCAAGACCAAAGCAATTATGAAGTATTTGATTATATAAGTAATCAAATGGTTACTGAATCTATGGATTCGATAAAAATTAATGTAGGTTCTTTAATACAAAAATATATAAATAATGATTATGTATATGATGGAATTAGGATTTCATTATCAAGTGAAGATTTTAATTTTAATAACTTATCAATTATTTATGATGAAAATGATACAAGATATAATCCTAGGTTAGAAATATTTTATTCCGAATGAAATTAATTTATTGTTTAATATTATTGTCTTTTTCCTTTTCTCAAACATCTACTTCGTCTTTGAATGGATTTGGTAGTTATGTTAATAGATTTGATGCTTCATCAATTGGAATGGGTGATTCAAAGTTTTTTAGTGGCTTTTCAGATAGAGCTAATTTTTCTTCCAGTTCTTCATTTTGGAAATCACCATTTTCAAATTTAATTATGTCTATAGATGTCCACAATTATTCATTATCTAATGATAATTTAGTTTCAAATAATTTTAAGATGTTATCATTTTCTTTTCCTGTTGGTATGAATAAAGCATTTTCCCTTGGTATGAATCCATTATTGAGATCCAATATTTCAATTTCTGAATTAGATTATGTTTTTATTCCTAGTCAAAATTCACCAACAGGAAATCCACTAGCACATAATACGGATTACTCATTTAAAGGTGGTATTTCTGAGTTTTATTTACTTTATTCTTCATTGATAACTGATAATTTTTCAATTGGATTAAGATGGAGCAAACTGTTTGGAACAAGTGAGTATGAATACCTTTTAAACTTATATAATATCAGTTTTGATAGTAATGAAAATATATCATACAATTTTAATAATACTGAATCATTCTCAAATAATCAAGAATACTCATCTCAAAAATATAATTTAGAGTTAAGATATAATTTTAAAAAATATGAATTTGTTTTTTCATATAGTTATACAAGTCCATTAGAGATAAGTTTTACTCCATTTTTTGATACTTTAGGAAGCCTGAATACTGAAGAATATTTAGTAAATAACAATTTATTTGAAAGAGATTTTGGTTTAAAATATGAGATAAATAATAATATAGGTGTAGTATTTGAAAATCATTATTACAATTCATTTAATGCTTACGATTTTTTGAATATTTTGAATAATAATATTGATAATATTAAATCAAATCATCTTGGAGCATATTTTGTAGATTATAAAAAGTCAAACTCAGAAATCAATAAATCTATATTTAAATTTGGTTTTTTTGATAAAAAATATGATTTAACTGGGTACAGTATATCAGATAAAGGTTTTACTTTAGGTTATGGAATAAATTATTTTAAGACTAAAAACTTTTTAGATGTATCTTTTAAATTTGGTAAAAAGAGTTTTTCAAATGATATTTATAATGATGAAGATTATTATCAAATTGTTTTATCTTTAATAAGTGGTGAAAAATGGTTTGTTAACGAAAGGAAAAAATAAATGTATAAGTATTTCTTACTATATTTTTTAATATTTAATTTTAGTTTTACATATGAAGATTATGAAGAGGTTTTTGAGCCACAATGTGATATGGATTTTGATGGTGAGACAGATTGTAGTCTTTTTTTAAGTTTTGCATCTACTAATTGGAAGGGTAAAGATTATAGAGGTTGTGTAGATCAGTATAAAACTGCTATCTATTGTGGCTGTGAAATAGAAAACGATAAAAAAATGTATAGATATTTAGGAAGATCTTTTGTTGAATTAGGTCTTCTTGATAGTGCATCATGGGCATTTGGTAAAGGTCTTAAAAAAAATCCAAATGATGAAGTCCTTTTAGAGTACGCTGCATGGAATGCAGGAAAATTAAATAATATGCAGGAACAACTTTATTACATTGAACGTTTATTAGAAATTAATCCAAAGAATGTTAGAGCTTTAGAGCGTATGAATGAAACTTATAAAAAAAATGAAATGTATGAAGAACAACTTAGAATTTTAGAAGTTTGGTTATCGATAGATACCGAAAATAAAAAAGCTTTATCAGAAAAAAAAATAGCCTATGGTAAATTAGGTAAAGATGAAGTTGAGATTGATAAAGAAAGATGGAGTAATGATAAAAGTAATTTACAGTATGGTCTGGATTATGCTGAAGGATTAATTGAAAAAAACGAAAATGATTTAGCTATTGATGTTTGTAAAGAATTATTGGTTTATAATTCAAATGATAAAAGATTATTAAAAGTTATATCAAATGCATACATAAATTCTTACCAAGAATCAATGGCTTTACAATATTTAGAAAAGTTAGGTGATATTGATAATAAAAATATTAATACATTTTTAGATATAGCAGATGTATGTATTGCAATAGGTGAGTTTAAAAAAGGATACAACTGGGTTAATAAAGCTATTGCATTAAAAACATCTCCAGGAAAATCTTATTTTCAAAGAGCTGAGCTATTAGTTGCATTAGTTGAGTATAATATTAATGATGAAATTGATTTTTGCGATAGGTTAGTTTATGATTTAGCCTGGGAAGATTATAATACTTCGTATGAGAGCGGGTATCTAAATGCTAAAGTTTATAAAGATCAGCTTGAGGATTTTGTTACAACAAAAGGTGACTGGTTTTTAAATGCTGAAAAATTTAATGAATTGTCTCCATCTAGTAATGATTGTTCAAATTTAAAGGGTTCTGATTGTTACAAGTGGTTAAGTAGAACAGTTAGCTCAAAAAGGTAAATTATATGAATGAAAAAATTGCTATAGGTTGTGATCATGCAGCATTTAATGAAAAAGAAAAATTAAAATTATATTTAGTTGAAAAAGGATATAATCTAGTGGATGTAGGTACTAACTCTCTAGATTCTGTAGACTATCCATCATATGGCCATAAAGTAGGATTATTAGTCTCAAATAATACTGTTGATAAGGGAATTGTAATTTGTGGTAGCGGTATAGGTATTTCTATTGCAGCTAATAAAGTCAAAGGGGCAAGAGCAGCGCTATGTACTTCACAAGCTCATG
Organism: Fidelibacterota bacterium; assembly: GCA_002704685.1. GTDB lineage: Bacteria > Fidelibacterota > Marinisomatia > SCGC-AAA003-L08 > D37C17. The sequence goes on along the minus strand of PAHD01000007.1, from coordinate 139,522 downwards.
CTGAAATGAGCAGGAAACATAATGATGCAAACATTCTTGCTTTAGGAGCAAGAATGACAGAATACACAGAAATAATTAATATTGTTGAAACTTGGCTTAAAACAAAATTTGAAGGTGGTCGTCATTTGAAAAGAATTAAATTAATAGAGATATAAATATAAATAATATTAAAAAATATGATTTAGAATTATATGAATGTTTAGAATTGGAGTTAAGTAGAGAAAAAAATACTTTAGAGCTTATTGCATCTGAAAACTTTACCAGTGAAAATGTTCTAAATATTGTGGGTAGTATTTTAACAAATAAATATGCTGAAGGTTATCCTGGTCAAAGATATTATGGAGGATGTGAGGTAGTTGATAAAGTAGAAAATATTGCTAGAGATCGATTAAGAAAGTTGTTTGATTGTAAATATGCAAATGTGCAGCCTCATTCAGGTTCACAAGCAAATATGGCAGTTTATTTAACTATGCTGAATCCTGGGGATAAAGTTTTAGGTTTAGACTTAGCACATGGTGGTCATTTAACCCATGGAAGTAAGGTTAATTTTTCTGGGCAATTTTACAATTTTGTATCTTATGGATTAGATAAAAATACAGGTAGAGTAAATTTTGATAATGTATTAAAAATTGCAAAAGAACATAATCCTAAACTAATAATTTGTGGAGGTAGTGCCTATCCAAGATATGTTGAATTTGAAAAATTTAGAGAAATAGCAGATACAGTAGGTGCATATCTTATGGCTGATATTGCTCACCCTTCTGGCTTAATTGCTTCTGGAGTTCACCCCTCTCCATGGCCGTTTTGTCATGTTGCAACATCAACAACACACAAAACATTGCGTGGTCCAAGAGGTGGTATAATTATGGCAGGTGAAGATTTCCAAAATACATGGGGAATTACTGCTCCAAAATCTGGAAGAATAAAAATGATTTCAGAACTTCTTGATAAATCTGTTATGCCTGGAATTCAAGGTGGTCCTCTAATGCATTCAATAGCTGGAAAAGCAATAGCGTTTAAGGAAGCTCTAGAACCAACATTCAAAACATACTGTGAAAATATTGTTAAAAATTCTAAATTTTTAGCTGAAGAAATGAAAATAAAAGGATATGATTTAGTTTCTGGTGGGACAGATACTCATTTAGTTTTAATTGATTTGTCAAATAAGAATATCACAGGAAAATTAGCAGAAAAAAAACTTGAAGAAGCGGGGATAACAGCAAATAAGAATATGGTACCTTTTGATGAGAAATCTCCATTAGTAACAAGTGGAATTAGAATTGGAACCCCAGCTGTAACAACAAGAGGTATGGGTGTTGAAGAGATGAAAAAAATTGCTAATTTTATTGATTCTATTTTATCAAATATCAATGATGAACAAAATATCAAAAAGATAAAATCATCAGTAAAAGAATTATGCAGTTCTTTCTCTTTGTATTCCTCTATTTAAGATTTCTTTTCGTTCTAATTTATATTTAAACTATTATATAGTATGAATTCATTTATTAAATATCCATTTAAAAAGATACTATCCATTTTTGAGGAATTTGGAAGATTTATTATGTTAATAGTAAATGTTTTTAGATCATATAATTCTTGGTCAGTATATTTGTCTAATTCAATCGATCAAATGATTATCATAGGAACAAATTCAATTCCAATTGTTATTATAACAAGTTTTTTTACTGGTATGGTCTCATCAGTTCAAGCATCTTACCAGATGGAGTCAACATTAACACCCAAATGGATTATTGGAAGCTTAGTAGGTGAGACAATGTTGTTAGAGCTTGCTCCAGTTATTACGTCGCTAGTTTTAGCTGGAAGAATTGGAGCGACAATAGCAGCTGAACTAGGAACAATGCGTGTAACAGAACAAATTGATGCCTTAGAATCTATATCTCTTGATCCAATTGCTTATTTAGTATTCCCTAGAGTTTTTGCCGGAATTATTATGTTTCCTGTTTTAATAATCATTGCAGATGTTTTTGGCATTTCTGGAGGCGTTTTTGCTGCAGCTTTTTCATTAGATATTGATACTTATCAATTCATGAAAGGTTTTAAGACTTGGTTTAAACCATGGGATGCATGGTATGGTATTATTAAAGGTTTATCTTTTGGGATAGCTATTACTTCTATTTCTTGTTTTTATGGATACTATACTAAAGGTGGTGCTGCTGGAGTAGGTAAATCTACAACATCTAGTGTTGTAGTTTCTTGTGTAGCAATAATGTTATTAGATTATATATTAGCTGCATTATTACTATGATAGAATTTAAAAATATTTCAAAATCATTTTCATCTAAAAATATATTAAATAATATATCATTTAAAATTAAATCTGGAGAGTCTGTTGTAATAATCGGACAAAGTGGTGAAGGAAAAAGTGTTTTACTAAAACATTTTAATGGTTTAATTATACCTGATAATGGAGATGTAGTTGTTGATGGAAAAATAATTAATAAGCTTTCATTTAGTGATCTTCAGTCAGTTAGAAAAAATATGTCAATGGTTTTTCAATTTGGTGCTTTATTTGATTCATTATCAATAAAAGATAATATTTTGATATCTCTTGATAATAATACTAAACTAAATATGCTTGAAAAAAATAAGCGAGTCACAGAATCATTAAATGAAGTTAATTTGTCAAATATAGAACATTTATTTCCAAGTGATTTATCAGGAGGAATGAAAAAAAGAGTTGGGATTTCTAGAGCTATTTCTATTAAACCTAAATATATTCTTTATGATGAACCAACCACAGGTTTAGATCCAATCAATACAGGTAAAATAATTAGTTTAATGAATTCAATAAAACAAAATAAAAAAATAACTTCTATAGTTGTAACTCACGAATTAAAAATTGTAAATGAATTTGCCTCTAGAGTAATTATGTTAAATAAAAGTAAAATTGTTTTTGATGGTACACCTAAAGAATTAAATTCTTCTAAAGATAAATATATAAAATCATTTATATTAGGTAAAGAGTGATATTATGAAATATAATAAATTAAGTATAATTGGAATAGTCGTATTTCTATCAGTATTAGTTTTTTTCTATGGAATAAAATTTTTACAAGATGAGTCTTTTCAGAAGTCAAACTTCTCTTTTAATGTTGTTTTTAATGACTTGCAAGGCCTTGATATAAGTGATGATGTTAGAATGTTAGGAAAGAGAATTGGTAGAGTTACTGGAACAAAAATTATTGGAGAAAAAATAGCAGTAGAATTAACTATTGATAATAATTTTGCATTTAAAATTCCTATTGATTCAAAAATAGAAATCACTCAAACTGATATAATGGGAAGTAAATTCATTTCAATATATCCAGGAAAAGATATTGATAAATTTATTTTAGATAATGAAACTATAGCTGGTAAGAATGCAGAGGTTGCTTCACTTACTAAAGACATTGGAGATGTAGCAAGTAGATTAAATCAAACTTTTGGTAATGAGCAAAAAAATCAAATAGTTAATACTATTTCGAATATTGAATCTGCAACTAAACAATTAGAAGAGTTTATATCAAATAATAAAAATATGATTTCAGATAATGATAAAAATAATCTAAGTAATTTTATTTCAAATATTGAACAAATTTCAGAAAACCTTAATAGTTTATTATATGATGAAAAAAATAAACTAATTAGTTCTATTGATAATTTTAATTTATTTATGGAAAAAATGCCCTCAGTTTCATCAGAAATTGATGATATATTATTGGATATAAATGTTATTGTAAAAAATCTTAACAATGGAGATGGTACTTTATCGTTAATGTTAAATGATGATGAGTTGTACAAAAATGTTAATGGTCTAGTTTTAGATGCACGATTATTATTGGAAGATGTTAAAGAAAATCCAACAAAGTATTTAAGGGCCTGGTTCGAAGCAAAAAAGAAATAGGAACATTTAATCACTTGATCATTATAAATAATAGAGTTTGTATATATAGTTAGATTTGTATAAATTAGAAAAGTATTTAAAAAGGAGTATGTTTATAGTTTATTGTTAATAGGTTACTAGATTTGAATTTTTTTTTAATAGATAACATATTGGCAGTACTATAATCTTGACCGGGTTTAGTATAGCCCGGTTTTTTTTTAAATATGAATAGGAGATAAAATGAAGAATAAAATAAAATTTTTATTAATAATATCACTTTTTACAAAGGCTTTTGCTGTAGGTGAAGCAGGTGCAGTTTTTTTGTTAATTAATCCAGGATCTTCAGCTGCAGGTGCTGGAGAAGCTCAGGTTGCGAAAGTAGACGATGCATATGCTTCTTATTATAATCCAGCTGGCTTAGGATTTTTAAGAGGCAGGGAAGTTGTTATGCAGCACGTCAATTGGCTTCCAAATTTAGCAGATGATATTTTTTATGATTTTTTAGCTTATAGACAATCAGTTCCTGGTTTAGGAACATTTGGTGGCCATTTGATTTATCTAAATTTAGGAGAGCAACAAGGCATGGATGCTCAGGGGAATGCTACTAATTTGTTCAAAAGTTATATGATGGCTTTTAATTTAAGTTATGGTACCCAAATTTCTGAAGATAAATCTGTAGGCATGAATTTTAAAGTTTTTTATCAAAAATTAGCTGACGATGTGGTTCAAGGCGAAACAGGAGATCCATATTCAACAGATTTTGCATTTGATATTGGATATTTGCAGAAATTTGGTAAAAAAATGAATCATCAGTTTGGTTTTTCAATTCAAAACATAGGTCCTCCTATTGATTTTATTGATAGTCAGCAAGCAGATCCAGCACCAACAAATATGAAATTTGGTCTTTATACACAAATATATGATGATGGAATAAATAAAATAAATTTATTATTTGATGCTAATAAGTTACTTGTGGCATCTTATCCAGCAATGGATTGGAATGGAGATGGTGTAATTAGTGGTAGTAAAGAAGAGTCGCATATTGATCCATGGTATAAAGGTGTTCTGACAGCCTGGTTAGATGATTGGTATTATGGTGGGGATTATGATCTTTGTGAAGACCCATGTGGTCAATCAACTATTGATAAAGATATTGTCTCTTCGTTTGGAACTTCTAGAGATAATCGAATTGGCGGTTATTATGAAATTGCAAATTTTGACTATATAAATAATGAGAATTTATATGCAACGTTATCAAGTTTAGATAATGCATTAGGTGAGTATGCAGATTTTTGGAGTGATGGTATTTTATTTGATGATATTGAAAATAATAATTTGTCTGCAATAGATGGTCAATATTTAACATCTTTGGATTGGTTTGTTAAAAATAATCCTTCAGCACTATCAGGCAAAATAAGCAAAATGGATGACCAAATTATATATGTTCCAAATTATAACGGCTTTTGTAATGAAGTTTATGAGCCATATGGTGGAAGTGTTTATTCAGAAGGTGTAAACATTGATTGGCATGGTTATTCTCTGTGTTATGATTCAAGTGGAGAATCATATATGGAACCAACTAATTTAGGTTCATTTAATGATCCAACTTGGATAATGAATGTAAATGAAAACTTTGATGAATTGTCATATATAGATATGCCGCAAGATGGACTAGGTGATTTTGATATTTTTGATCCAGAATGTGATTTTGATCAAAATTATATTTGTGATAATCAAGAATTAAATGGTGTTATAGAGTCACCACAATATGGAGAAGCACATTTTGATGTTGAAGTAAATGATAATGGTCAATATAATTTTACTGATTCAGAATATGGTATTTATAATGCACATGGTAATTTTGAAAAGGGAACAGGCGACCAACGTGAGTTTAAAGATGAATTAGAAGAGATGATATATAATTTTGGTCTTGAATGGGAATATACTCAAAATTTTGTTATGAGACTCGGTTTTATATATGATTTACAAGGAGATATTAAGAACCCAACATTTGGTGCAGGTTTAAATTTTAATAATTATGGGTTTGACTTTGGATACACCGCAGGTGATAAAGGTCATCCAAGAGAAAATACTATGTTTTTCTCATTATCTATGGGATTGTAAAGATTGAATAGATTTTTTTTCTATTTTTTATTAATAATCCATTTTTGTTTTTCAAAAAATATTGATTTAAAAGTTAATAATTCAAAAATTAATTTAAACCCAAGAAGTTCAAATTTTACTCATCTAGTAGGAATAATGGTCGAATTTGAAGAAGATACTAATCCAGAAACTTCAGGTAATGGTAAGTTTTTAACAACTGAAAATTTAAATTTTATAGATTATCCGAATATAAAAAGATGTGATAAAAATTCTAAACTAGTAATTGACTTACCACCGCATAATCATGAATATTTTAGTTTGCAGATGGAAAGTGTTAAAAATTATTATGAATCAATAACAAATAATTTTATATCTTTTGAAATACATGTAATCCAAAATCAATACCAGTTAAATCAACCAATGGCATTTTATTCAACTTCTGATCAAAAAATTGGTTTATTATTTTCAGATTCGCTTGAGCTTGCATCAAATGATATTGAAGAATTTGCGATTAATAATAATATAAATTTAAATGACATCTTATTTGTCGTTTTCCATGCAGGATTAGGACAAGAGGCATCGCAGGATTTTGATCCTACAATCTATGATGTAAGAAGTGCTTATATTGATGATGAAATGTTAGGAGAAGTATCTTCATTATCTTGGCTTAATGATAATAATATTAAATCGGGTTTAGTTTTACCAGAAACATTGAATTGGATTTTCTATGATGTTATTGAGGATATCTTCCCTTTGAGTTTTATTGAACAAAGTGATTTATCTAATTTATATTGTGATATTCAAATTGGAATGACGGGTTTGTTTGCTCATTTATTAGGGTTTCACTTTGGTTTTCCACTTATGTCAAATACAGAAACAGGAGATACTAGAATTGGAAAATTTGGATTAATGGATGTTGGTTGGTCAAATATGAATGGTATAATTCCCCCCAGACCTAACCCTTGGACAAGATCAAATAAGTCTGAAAATGTTTTAGGATGGATTGATGTAATTGAAAATAACGAAAATCTTTCTCAGAATCAATTTTTAGAAATAGATATAATGAATGTTAGTGATGAAGCTGATTTTATATATAAGTTTCCAATTTCTGAAAACGAGTATTTCCTTTTAGAAAATAGAAATAATAGATTAGATATTCCTGGTGAATATTCTAACATGTCAATAGAAGATATTATTAACTATGAAAATGAATTTGATGATAATTATGTTGAAGAAAATGATGAGTTTTTAAATTTTTTTGATATTTTAAATTATTTTAATTCTACTAATGGGTATGATATTTTTGAAATTAATCCTACTTATAATGTAATTACCAGCGTTAAAAATTATGATTATGGTCTTCCTGGCTCAGGTATATTGATTTGGCATATTGATGAACCAGAACAAAATCAATACATAACCGGTATCAATAATGATTTGATGAATAAATCTATTTCCATAGAAGAAGGTGATGGAATAAATCATATAGGTAACCCTAATTATTATTTATTTACCGATTTTTCAAAGGGAAGCAAAGGAGATTTTTGGTATTCATCAAATGATTTTTATCAATATATTAATTATGAAGGCTATGAAAATCAAAATTATCTAAATAATCCTATATTATTTAATAGTGAAAGCATACCAAATTCAAATACTAAAAATAATAACGATTCTTACATTTCTTTTGAAATTAAAGATAATATTAGTCCAAGCATGACCGTTGAGGTAAGAAATAATTATAACCAATTTTTCGATGTTAATTATATAGATAGTGATATTTTAGTAATTGGTAATAGTGATGGATGTATTTTTTATAATAAATCAAATATTATTTATAGGTTATGTTTTGATGAAGATATTGTTGAATTATATCAAGATGATTTATATTTTGGTGATTTAAGTTTTGTTAATGCAGATTCAAGAATTTTAGTTGATTTAAATCAAAATTTATACCTTGTTGAAAATTCAACTTTTTCAATATACAATGAGGAATTATTAAACAGTATATCTAATCCTTATGGCTTTTTTAATAGTTTAGAGCAACTTGAAGAAGTTGAAGATGCTCTATCACTTGGAGATATAGATCAGGATGGATATGATGAGAAATTATTAATTAAAAATAATAGCTTACATTGTTTGAACTCAAATGAGTCATCTTGCTCTGGTTTTCCAATTAATGGTAATTTTAAAGATATTCCATTAATTGTAGATATTTTAAATAATGATAATAAACCAGAAATTATATGTAGAAATGGTCAATCAATATCTGTAATAGATAATAATGGTAATATACTTTTAAACATTCCTGATTACAATCAAAGCCAAGATTTAAGTATTATTCCAAACTGGGGGAATATTAACAAAGCAGCTTTAATTAATGGGAATAAAATATTTATTTTTGATAATTATAATTCTAATAGTTCTTTTTGGTATAATACTAATTCAAATACTTTAAATAATTCAATAGTTTCTGGACCTATTAATCGACAGAGCTTATCACCACAATTAATTGGAGTAGATTTATCGAAAGTATATAATTATCCAAATCCAATAATAAACGGATTAACTAAGTTCAGATTCTTTGTACATAATTCAAATAAGGTTAATATAAAAATTTTTGATGCAGCTGGTATTTTAGTTGAAAGTTTAAGCCTTGGTAGTTTAATTCAAAATGAGTTTAATGAAATTTTGTGGGATGCATCAAAAATGAATTCCGGATTATATTTTGCAGAATTTAAATCTGATTTTGATGAGTCTAAATTAATTAAGATTGTTGTTTTAAGATGATTAAGTATTTTATATATATAATTCTTTTTTCTTTTAATTTACTTCCTCAAATAAATTGGTATAATCATCCGCAGTTAAATTGGCAAGAACTTGAAACTGATCATTTTATTATTTGTTTTCACGATGAAACAAAAAGAAGTGCAGTGGAAGCAGTAGATATTGTTGAAAAAATTTATGATAAAATAACCAATCTTTATGATTTCTATCCAGAAAGCAAAACTTACATTGTTATACAAGACGTTGATGATTATTCTAATGGTGCGGCATATTTTTATGATAATAAAATTATAATTTGGGCAAAACCTTTAGATTACGATTTAAGAGGATCTCATAGATGGTTACAAGATGTTATAACGCATGAGTTTACTCATATTGTTCAGCTTGGTGCATCAATGAAATATTCACGTAATATACCAGGTACCTATTTACAAGTTTTATCATATGAGAATGAAAAAAGAGAAGATGTTTTATACGGATATCCAAATCAAATAGTAAGTTATCCTATTCCAGGCACAACAGTACCTCCATGGTTTGCTGAAGGAACTGCTCAATATATGTTTGATGGAGCAAATTATGATTATTGGGATTCTATAAGGGATATGATATTGAGAGATAGAGTAATTAATAATAATCTTTTATCATTTGACCAAATGAATATTTTTGGTAAAAAAGGTATTGGAAATGAGTCAACATATAATCAAGGTTTTTCATTAACAAAATTTATTGTAAAAAAATATGGAGAAGAGTCATTAAAAAAAATTACAGATGAACTATCAAAACCATTTGTTTTATCAATAAATAAAGCATTAAAAAATTCTATTGGTATATCAGGTTATGAAATTTACAGTGATTGGAAAATAGAGCTTAGTAAAATATATCAAGAACAGTTAAAAAATATCGAAGATATAGAAAATTACTTTATTATTGAAAATAATGGAACAACCAATATCCATCCTACCTTTTCAAAAAATGGTTTAAAAATTGCATATTTATCAAACAAAGAAAATGATTATTTTACACAGACTGACTTATATATTTACAGTTTAGAAGATTCAGTTTCAAAGAAAATTGCTTCAGGAGTTAAAACTTCACCATCTTGGATTAATGATTCTTTAATTGTTTATTCTAAAATTAGCAAACCAAATATTAATGGTTCAAAGTTTTTTGATTTATATTCTTATGATTTCATTGAAAAAAAACAAAATAGATTAACAAATGGCTTGAGATTATTTGCTCCACATTTTGATAAAAAAAATAATCAAATTTATGCTATAAATACTTATGATGGAACTTCAAATATATTTGTAAGTAAAGATGATTATTCAAATTATGAGCAGATTACAAATCTTGATGATGGGACACAGATTTTCTCTATATCTAGTAATGATAGTTTGATTATTTTCGATGCTGTTGTAAATCATGGAAGGAAACTATTTTCGCTAGATAAAAAAACAAAAGAAATAAATAATTATATTTCTAATGAATGGGACAGTAGAGATCCTACTTTGAACAATAATCAATTGATTTATTCAGATGATAAATATGGAATATTTAATCTTGTTTTGTTAAATGATAAAAAAAATTATTTATCAAATGTTTCAGGAGGTGCATTTATGCCTGATATATCAAATGATGGAAGAGTAGTCTTTAGTCTTTATCAAAAAGGTAAGTATCAAATAGCAATATTAGATGAAATAAATTTTTACGAAAATAAAATTGGGTATAGTAATTTAAATGAAAATAGATCTGACTTTAATAGTTTTGAAGAAAAAAGTAATTATTATATAAATCCTAAGTCCGATAAAATCTCAGTTTCTTCAAGACAAATTAATGAAAATGAATTAAGTTTAAAAAATTATGAATCAGCAAATTCAGGCCCATTTATTATGCCAAGAATAACTTATGATTATAATACATTTAAACCTGGTTTATATTTGTTTGATAATGATTTTTTAAATAAAAGTTCAATTCTAAGTGGTATTAGTTTTAACTCTAATAAAGATATAGATTTATTCCTTTTATTTGATAATAATCAGTACAAAAGTAGTTATTTTTTTAATTTTTATTGGATCACAAGAAATAAAGAACGATCACATGCATACATAAATAGCATTGGAGAAGTAATACCAAGTATAAATTGGAATGTTGATTATAAGTATCAACTTTTTTCAGCTGACATTGGCAATAGATTTATTATTAAAAATCATAAGTTCTGGTTAAAGTATACCTATTCAAAATATAGACAGTTTTATAGTGCAACCCAAATCCAAGAGTATAATTTTAATGGACCCAATACTAATTCAATTTATGGAAAAGGAGCCTATGATTATTTTAGAGCTCATGTTTTTAGCTTAGAATATAACTATGATGGTAGAAAGCCTCATTATTTATACAATATGATTCCTAAAAATGGATTCAATATTAAGACATCTATATCATACGAATTAAATTCTATTTTCGAAGAATTTAAAGTTAATCAAGACTACGGTGGATTTATTGAATCTCTAACATCTCATAATACATTTAGATATAAATTAGAATTATCAAACAATTGGTTAGTAAATTCTAATTATAATATATCTTTTACTAATAATTTTAAATATTTTCATTTATCAAATTACAAAGTAGATGATTTTTTATACTTTTTTGGTGGAGGGCTTGAAGGTCTACAAGGATATACCTTTTATGAACCTACCTTACAAGGACCTAGACAAATTATTTTTACAAATAAATTGAACATACCTGTGTTTAATCAAAAAGCAATTAAGGTGGCGCATATGTATTTAAATAGCGTAGCATTAGGTATTAAGCATCAAATAGGTAAATCGTTTGATGGTAAAATAATTGTTGGTAACATAGGCTATGATAAAGATGAAATGTCTAATGATATTTTAAATGATTTTCAAAATATTGAATTAGAGATAAATGGTAATAATTATTCTAGTATTCAAGAATATTTAGATTTATCTCAATCCATGGATGCTTTAGATAATTCTAATTTAATACCTGAATCAATAGAGCATTACCTATATCCAGATATTTATGCAAAATATGATGATAATAACTTTACACAAAGTGGAAAAAATATTTTAGATTTAAAAGAGCGTTATAAAGCATATAAATATTCTTTAGGAGTTGAAATCAAGTTATTGGGTTATTCTTTTTATTCTTACCCAACAGCTTTAACCTATGAATATCATATTCCTTTATCTGATCCTTGGGAAAGTAAAGGTAAACAATATTTAAAGATTCTATTTGATTTTAATTAAAGGTTATTTTGAAAGTATTAATATATTTATTTATCATTTCATTTTTGCAGTCGCATTCATCTGATAATACATTTAAAAATGAAAATTTACCAAAAAGTTCAAGTTTTGAATCACGCAATAATGCTTTTATTGCATTAGCTCTATCAGCTGTTTTACCTGGAGCAGGTCAGATATATAATAAGAATTATAAAAGAGGTATTGCCTATTTAGCAATAGAATTAATTAATATTTCAAAACGTCAAAAATATTTAGATAGAGGAGATGATTATGTTCTTGAATATAAGAACTTTGCAAATAATCATTGGCATTTTGATAAATGGATAAGAGATATAAGCATTTATGCTGATGAGACAAATCCAGTTAATTCAGTTATGCTTGATCCTTATAATAATTTTTTCTATCCTTGGAATGACTCTCATCACATAGAGTTTTATTTAGATGGTTTTTTAAGAAGAACTAATAATTCCAATGGTGATGATTGGTTTGAAAATGTATATTCTTCTGTATGCAGTGAAGCTATTTTAAATAATCAAGAATGTTTAACTAATGAATTTAATGATGCAGAAGTGAATAAAGATCATGATTTTTATGAAGGAATAAGTAAATACGATTTATTTTTTGCTGGATGGGATGATACTAGAGATGGTGAATGTAATCAGGAGACAATAAATGAATACGGTAGTTGTAGTTATATCCTTTTAACTAATAACACAGAAAATGCATACACAGATAATAAAAGATATTATCAATATGAATTAAGAGATAAGGCAAATAAAAATTATGATATAGCAGAAAATGCTTTAACTTTTATTTTTATTAATCATGCTGTTAGCATGCTTGATGCATTTATTGTAAATTTAGCAGGTGATAATTCAGATTTTAATTACATGACAAAGCCTATTTATGATGATAATATTAATTTAAATGGATTAGAGTTTTCAATTCAATGGTAAAAAATACTTATTTAATTATACTTTTTTTATTTTTAACAAATTGTAGTTCATATATTGTTTCAGATGATACTAGTAATAGTAAAATAGATTTTGTTAAAAGTTTAATTGAAAATAAAAAATATAGCAGGGCTATTGATGAATTAAATTATATTTTATTTAATGATCCTTTATCTGAATTTTCTGCTCTATCACAATTCTATATTGCTGAATGTTATTTTTATTTGAATGATTTTAATCAATCAATTATTGAATATAATAAATATTTAACAAGAAATGATACTGTTGATGAACTTGTGAAGAAATCACAATTTATGCTTTGTAAATGTTATTTTAATATTTCTTTAGAATATAATAAAGATCAATCAGATACTTATATTGCAATTGAAAAGTTGCAATATTTTATAGAAAAAAAATCAATGAATGAGTATTCTTCTGATTTAGAAGTAATGATATTAGAGTTGAGAACAAAATTAGCTAAAAAAGATTTTTATACAGCTAAACTCTATGTAAAAATAGAAGAAATTGATGCAGCATTAATCTATTTTGATAATATTGTAAACGAATATTACGACACTGAATTTGTCGACGATGCTTTAACAAATATTGCTATAATTTATTGTCTAGAAGATATTGGAAAAGCTAAAGATTATATTAGTGAATATAAAAATAATTTTCTTGATAGTACTAGTTTTGAAGAAACAAATAATTTGATTGGCTCTTTAAAATCTGACCAAAATGAATCTTATTATTTAGCATATTTAAAATGAAAATATTTTTTTACGGTGGAACTTTTGACCCCCCTCACAATGGTCATAAATTAATTGTTGATTATTGCTTAAATAAATGTGATAAAATTGTTTTAGTTCCAAATAGGAAGTCTCCTCACAAAAAAATTGTTCCATTTGCTTCAGAAAAACATAGAAAAAAAATGTTGAATATTCTATTCTATAATAAAAAAATTGAAATTAGTAATTTTGAATTTGAATCTTTATCTGAAAATTACACTTATTTAACTATCAAACATTTAAAGAAAAAATATGAAAATTTTGATTTAACAATGATAATTGGATATGATCAATTATTAAATTTAAAAAAATGGAAAAATATAGATTTTATTTTAAGTAATGTCAGGATTATATGTTTTAATAGGAAGTTATCGAAAAATAAATTTATAGATGAGACTTTATTTAATAATATTGAATTTGTTGAAGATTTTAAAATTATGGTATCTTCTAGTATTATTAGAAAAAATTTAAAAAATAAATCTTTTGGAAATATTACTTCAATGTTAAATTCAAAAATTATAAAGTATATTAAAGAGAATAATTTATATGCTTGATTCATTATTTTTAAACCCATATCTAATATTTTTAATTGGATGCTGTTTACTCTTTTATGGTTCAGATTTATTAATTAATAATTCAATTGTTTTAGCTGTAAGATTTAATTTATCAAAAATATTTATTGGGAGCACAATCGTTGCACTTGGAACAAGTTTGCCAGAGATAGTTGTGAGTATTGTTGCAAATATAAATGATAATTCAAATATTGTTATAGGAAATATTATTGGCTCTAATATTGCAAACATTAGTTTAGTTTTAGGCGCTTTACTTTTATTTAGGAGTATTTATTTAGAAAAAAATAATAAATTAATTTTTCATGTTTGTTTTTTAATGTTATTGACTTTTCTATTTTATCTTTCTTTAAAAAGTGGGGACATATCAATTTATTTTGGTTTATTTTTAATTTCATTGTTTGTGATTTATATTTTATTATCAATTATTTATACAGATAATCAAGAATTAAATGAAATTGACCATTTTGTATCAGATTATCCAATCTTAAAGATAGTTTATAGCTCAATTTTGATTTATTTCGGTTCAGATCTTTTTATTGATGGTGCTATTGGAATATCATATAACTTAGGTATAAGTAACTTGGTAGTTGGTTTAACAATAGTTGCTTTAGGGACGTCACTGCCAGAACTTGTAGTTTCAATTAATTCTATACTTAAAAAACAAATTGATATTTCTATAGGAAATATTATTGGTTCAAATATTGCGAATATTGTTTTTGCTATTGGTATATCAAGTATTATAAAAGAAATATATTTTAGCTATAATTCTATTTTAATTTTTAATAATTTCATGATTTTATTAACGTTATTAGTATTTTTAATAATACTATTTTTTAAAAAAATAAGTAAAATTTTCAGTTTATTATTTATTAGTATATATTTTGTTTTTATATATTTAAATTTTTATAATGTCAACTAGGCACATTTTTCATGATTAAATTTGATAACGTAACAGCAACATATAAAAAAAATATAGGAATTTTCAACATTTCTTTTGAGGTTGAACCTGGTGAGCTAGTTTTTATTATGGGTCCAACTGGGGCTGGTAAATCAACAATTTTAAAAACTATTTATAAAGATTTACAAGTAGATTCAGGTAAAATATTTTTGAACAATGAAGATATATCTTTATCAAGCAGTAATTTATCTATTTCGAGTACTAGAAATGAAATTGGAATGATTTTTCAAGATTTTAAATTATTAAATGATAGGAATGTATATGATAATGTTGCATTACCTTTAAGAATAGCAGGAATATCTAGTAAAAATATCAAGCATATGGTTAGAGATGCATTGAATAAAGTGAATATGTCTGGATACGAATTTTCATATCCGCTTGAGCTTAGTGGAGGGGAACAGCAACGTATTTCTATAGCTAGAGCATTAGTAAATAATCCTAAAATAATTTTAGCTGATGAACCAACAGGTAATTTGGATCCAAATATTTCTGATGAAATTTTAGATTTACTTGAAAATTTTACTGCAAATGGTTCTACCGTTTTAATGTCAACTCATAATTTTCCTTTGATTAAACCTAGAAATAAAAAATTTATTGAACTTAGCAAAGGAAGAATGGTTTAATGCTTATAAATAAATTAAAATATTTAATATTTGAAGGTTTTAAAATTTTATATCGTTCGCTGATCCCATCTTTAATTTCTGCTATAACAATCGGAATTAGTTTGCTAGTGCTTTCTGTATCATACTATTTATATGTAAACTTAGAGTCTTTTACATCAGATTTTAAAAATGAATATAAAATAGAGGTCTTTTTTAATGATAAATTATCTTTAGATAGCTCATTACAAATTTTTAATAAGATTTTATTCATTGATGGTATTGAAGATGGTGTTTTTATTGATAAAGATACTGCTGCAGATATATTTAAAAATGAATTCAATGAAGACGTGAAAAATATAATAGGACTAAACCCATTGCCAATGGGTGGTATTTTTGGAATTTCAGATAATTTCAGGACATATGATTTAATGTCAAAAATTACTAAAGAAATAAAATATTTAGATGGAGTTGATGATGCTATTTTTCCTGAGGAAGCTATTGTACAATTTGATCGAACAATAAGAAATTTATTGAGCTTTTCATTTTTAATCGGTTTATTTATTATAGTAGTATCATATTTCTTTGTATCTAATACAATTTTACTAGTTGTTCATTCAAAAAAAAACGAAATAAATATTTTAAAACTTTTAGGAGCTAATGACTTGTTTATTAAATTTCCTTACATAATAAATGGAGTTTTGGTTGGTTTACTTGGTTCACTAGTATCATTAGTAGCGTTAATTCTTTTAGATAATATTTCATTATATATAATTCTTCCATATTATGATTTCAATTCTGCTAATTATAATTTCATATTATTCTTTAACATCTTTTTTGGAATTTTTTTAGGATTGATAAGTAGTACAAGGTCAATAAATAAAATTTATAAATAAATTATAGGATTAATGATGAGTGTAAAATCTTCAAAAACAAAGAAAATCTCAAAGAAAAAAAGTATTTCAAAAAAAATAAAATCAAAGCAAAATATTTCAGATTTAAAAAAACAAATTAAAGCTGCTGAAGATAAGCATATGAGATTACTAGCTGAATTTGATAATTATAAAAAAAGAAAAATTAACGAAATTGAAAAACTTATAAAGTATGAAGGTTTTGATTTTTTCAAATCTGTTTTACCGATTTTAGATGATATCGATAGAACATTAAATTTAAAAGATGTAATAAAAAATAAATCTATTTTTGATGGTTTTAGTATGATTAAATCAAAAATTTTGAACTTATTAGAATCAAAAGAAATTTCAACCTATCATTCTTTAAATGAAAGTTTTAATCCTGATTTTCATGAAGCAATCATGATGAAAAAAACAAAAAAAGATTCTAATATTGTAATTGAAGAGTATGAAAAAGGGTACATGTACAAAGATAAAGTTTTAAGGCATGCAAAAGTTATTGTAAGTGAATAGTTTTATGAGAGATTATTATGATATATTAAATGTTGATAAAAATGCTAATGATAATGATATAAAAAAAGCTTACAGGAAAGTTGCAATGAAATATCATCCTGATAAAAATCCTGGTGATAAAGCATCTGAAGAAAAGTTTAAAGAAGCTGCAGAAGCATATTCTGTATTGAGTGATCAAGAGAAAAAAAATAGATACGATCAAATGGGCCATCAGCAATATCAACAGTTTGGTTCTCAAGGTCAAGGTTTTTCAGGTGGTATAAATGTTGAAGATATTTTTAATAGTGTTTTTGGTGGAGGTGGATCTTTTAGTGACATTTTTGGTGGTGGAGATATTTTCGGTAATAGAGGTTCAAGACAAAGGAATTCATCAAGAGGAAATGACCTTAAAATAACAATAACTTTAAGTTTAGAAGAAATTTTTGAAGGAACCACTAAAACAATTAAAATTAAACGATGGGAAAAGTCAAGTGAGCAACCTGTTAAATGTTCTAAGTGCAATGGTTCAGGAGAAGTTAGGTACGTCCAAAAATCTTTTTTAGGTCAAGTTGTTAATGTTCAGCCATGTTCTTCTTGTTCAGGGGTTGGTTATAGTGGTGGAAGAATTCAAAAGACAGCTGAGATTAAAATAAATGTCCCCTTTGGTGTTGGTGAAGGTAATTTTATGACTTTAGAAGGTGAAGGAGATAAAAGTATTACTGGAAATCACAATGGCAATCTTATTGTTTATTTTAAAGAAAAAAATCATGATTTATTTACAAGATCAAGTAATGATATATATATTGATTGTTTCTTAAGTTATGTTGATGCAGTTTTGGGTACTGATATTAAAGTTCCTACATTAAGTGGATTTGTAAAGATGAAAGTTCCTGGTGGAATTAGTAATGGCCAGCTTTTGAGATTAAAAAATAAAGGTATAAATGAATTAAATAGGCATAGATCAGGTGACCAGTATGTAAGAATGAATATTATTATTCCAAGTAAAATAAATAATAAAACTAAGAGTATTTTAGAGGATTTAAGATTAAATTTAGATAGTGAGACTGAATTTAAAAAAATTAATAATGAATAAAGTTTAAAAAGGAGTAATTTTTAAAGTGAATCAGAAATTAAAAAATAATAAAGTTGGTATATTGGATTGGGCTATTTTTATTTCTATTTTTGTAATGGCTCTGATGATATTTATTCCTCAAATCATATGGGAGGAAGAAGATAGTTTTAAGAAAATTAGAAGAGATAGAATGAATATTATTTCTAGAGCTGAAGATTTTTATTTTGAATTAATGGGAGAATATACCATTGATACAAATGAATTATTTTCTTTAGTTGAAGCTGCAACAGATTCTTTAATAGCTGATAGTCTATTCACAGGTAAACAAAAAATATTTCTTAATGATAAGGTTTATAATGTAAATGTTGACCCTGACTTTCATATTGCTGTAGATACTACATTTAGTTCAATTGAAACATTGAAATATGAAGTAACTGATACTATTTATACCATTTCAATGCTAAATAATGAAACAAATTTACTCGATACAATACTAATTAACTCAAGATTATTTAATAGATATAAAAATGATGAAAAATTTGAAGAAATTATTAATTCTGAAAGTATTGATAGGCTTGAAAAACAATCTAATTATCTTAGAAGACGTTTCCATTTAAGTAATGATTTAATTTATTGCCCAATATCAGATTCAAATAAAAATAAAAAATTTATTTTGGAAATTGAAAATAATAAAGATAATGATCAAATTTTTAAAATAACTTCTCCAGTATCTAAAAAAGATAGGGAATTAAGATATGGTATTTTCAGGTTTAATCCTGGAAATGAAGAATATATTTTAGGAGGAGTTAAAAGCTGGGCAGAAAAATAGGACTTTTTCTTGCTTTCAATATCTCAAACATCAAGGGGTTTTTTTTGTATTGAGTGGATTTCTACTGAAAAAGGTCCAAGAATCATTAATTCTGAATATCTAAATTTTAATTTAAATTTCAAGGATGAAAATGATTTATTTAATTTATTTGAATCGTTTAAGTCAAAGTCAAAATCAAAATCTTTATCAATAGTTTTAAATAGTGATCAATTTTTAATATCCAAAATAGAAGTTTTAAAGTCTGAAACAAGAAATAAAGAAATTATTAACTGGTATGAAAATAATATTCTTGGTAATCAGTTTTGTAAAGATCACTTAAATTATTATTTTCCTATATTTTCAGATGAATCGTACAATTACATGAGTTTATATTTATCAAAAAAAGTAAAAAATAATATTTTAAATGCTTCAAAAAAATTAGGTTATGATTTGAGATATTTATCTGTAGATATTTTTTCAGCAGCAATTGGTGCTAAGCAAATATATTTTAATCAAATTAAAAATGAATATATTATTTGGAAAATATGCAAAGGAAATAAACATAAAATAGTTTTATATGATTTAAATAAAATTAAAGCCTATGCAGAATTGCATAAAAAAAACAATAAATACGAACAAAGTTTTTTTATTGGAAATAAGATTTATGAAGAATTGTTAGTTAATTGTGTAAACGAAATATTAATTAATAAATCTAGTTTCCATAGATTTTCTAATATTTATGTATATCAAACGAAAAAAGCTAGGAATGATTTAGATAGAATAATTGATATGAATTTTAAGAATATTAAAATATTGAGTTTTAATAATTTATTTGCTACATATGATGATTTAGATTTATTAAAATACATGCCATTTGTTGAGAATGGAATAACATTCAAGGGATTAGATGTATAATGAATTTATTAGGTAATCCAGGAATACAAAGTAATCTAAATTCAATAGTCAAAAATCCTAAGATTCTTAGTGAACTAAAAAAAACGCCTAAAAATCAATTTTCTAAAAAAAATAAAAAATATTTTTATTACATTATTTCAGTTTCACTTTTTTTAATACTATTTTTTTCATATTCATTTTATATAAGTTCAAAAAATAATACAAAAAATGTTTTTAATTGCCTTAGTCTATTTCAGGAGCACATAAATAATATTATTAGTATTGAGATGAAAGATAATAATTTGAGGTTAGTTTTAGACTATAAGCAATCTAATCAAATTTATACAGATTATGATTTGTATTATTATAATTATAGTTTTGTAGGTTTTTCAGTAAACGACAAATCTTCACAAATTATAATTAAAGATAGTTTCAAAAGTAATGAAAATATTGATTTTTACGAATTATTAAATTCGATTAACTATATTGATAGTATTAATATAGAAAAAGAAATAGTAGAAGATAATTTGATTATAATTGGTAATAGTTTTGAGATTATAAAGATTTTTGATTTATTAAAAAAGTATAATTTTAATTTCAAACTACAACTTATCAAAGAGATGAAAAATAAAAATTATTACAACTTAGTTATTTATAATGATTAGAATTATTGCAGGAAAATATAAAAATCGCAAATTGAAACATTTTAATATTGAATCTATTAGACCAACTCAAGCTAGAGTTAGAAAATCTATGTTTGATATAATAGGTGATCTTAGTGGTAAAGTTGTCCTCGATCTTTTTTGCGGGGTAGGTTCAATTGGAATTGAAGCATTAAGTAGGGGTGCTAAATCTGTTTCTTTCGTAGATTCTGATGTGAAAGCATTAAATATTTTGAAAGATAATCTCAATTTACTTAAAGTCGATTTTAATAATTATTCAATAATTAAAAGCGATGTTTTTAGTTATTTGTTTAAACAAAATCAAAGTTTTGATTTAATTGTAGCTGATCCACCTTATGGAAAATTTTGGTTTCCCGATTTAATATTGTATATTGAAAATAAAGTTAAAAAACAGGGTATTTTTTGTTATGAAAGTAAAAAAGAAAAAATTGAGTCAAATTTAAATTTAAAAATTAAAAAATATGGAAATACACAGCTTATTTTTTGGAGGAATGAATGAATAAAGCAATTTACCCAGGATCTTTTGATCCAATAACTTATGGACATCTAGATATAATTGATAGGTGTTCAAAAATTTATGATAAACTAATCGTTGGTGTAATTAAAGATAGTAATAATAAAAAATTTCTATTTGATGAATTTGAAAGAAAAGAAATGATAGAAAGTGTTTTGAATAAATTTCAAAATGTTGAAGTNAAAATATTTGATTCTTTATTAATTGATTTTGCAGTTCAAGAAAATGTGAAAATCATAGTTAGAGGTTTAAGAGCCTTATCAGACTTTGAATATGAATTTCAGATGGCGCTAATGAATAGAAAATTAAATGATGAAATATCAACAATATTTATGATGCCTCATGAAAAATATATTCATATAAGTTCATCATTAATTAAAGAAGTTATATCACTTGGAGGTNATGTGAAAGATTATGCTCCAGAGCTTATAATTAATAATGTAAAAAATAAAATATAATGCTAGATTTTAAAGAAAGNCTTTTAGATAGAGCTTTAAAAAAAAATAAAAAAATTTGCTTACCAGAAGAATCTGATAAAAGAGTAAAATCTGCAAAAAAACATCTATTATCATTAGGTTTTGAAATTATTAATATTAATCAGCTAAGAGGAAATGGTGAAGAGTATATTGATAAAATATTATCAAAGCCATTTTCAAAGAATTGGACTTCAGAAATGAAATCTAATTTTTTGAGTTCTAATCTTAATCTTTCTTTGTTGGCTCTTGATAATGGAGATGTTGATTGTGTTGTAGCTGGTGCAGTGAATACTACATCTAGAGTTATCAGATCTTCAATTAGAATTATTGGTTTACATTCTTCTGCCAAATGGATTTCAAGCGTATTTTTTATGCTTTCTCCATGTGGAGAAAAATTATATACTTTTTCAGATTGTGGTGTTATACCTGATCCTAATTCAGAGCAACTTTGCGAAATTGCTTTTCAGGCATCAAAGCTACATGATCTAGTTTTCAAGGAATCACCTAAAGTTTCTTTTTTATCCTTTTCTACAAAAGGAAGTGCTAAACATTTTAAAGTCTCTAAAGTTCAAGATGCTGTTAAATTATTTTCTAAAAAGCACGGTAATATAATTCACGATGGAGAAATGCAGTTTGATACAGCAGTAAATTCTACTATTTCTTCATTAAAAATGCCAGAATCTAAATTATCTGGAGATGCTAATGTATTTATTTTTCCTGATTTAAATTCAGCCAATATTGCCTATAAAATTGCAAATCATTTAGCTAATTATCAATCGTTGGGTCCTATTCTAGTTGGCTTAAATAAGCCTGTAAATGATTTATCTAGAGGTTGTTCTGTTGATGATATTATTTATGTCAGTGCAGTAGCATGCTTGCAAAGTAATTAAAAAATTATTAAAAATCTAAATTTCATTTTTCGTAAGATATCAATGAAATTTATAATNAATTTTAAATGATTGGATAAATAAATGGATACAAATAAGGTTAAAAGTCCTGTTTTTGGCTCAAAAATTAAAATGGATAGTAATGGAAAATTAATTGTTCCAGATAATCCAATTATACCTTTTATTGAAGGAGATGGGATTGGTTCAGATATATGGAAGACTTCAGTAAATGTATTTAATGCAGCAATAGAAAAAGCTTATAGTGGTAATAGAAAAGTAGACTGGTTAGAAATTTATGCTGGAGATAAAGCAAATGATATGTATGGACCTAATACTTGGTTGCCAAGCGAAACTCTTGATTTAATAAGTGAATATCTAGTTGCAATTAAGGGTCCTTTGACAACTCCAATAGGTGGAGGTATTCGTTCAATTAATGTTGCACTAAGACAAAAATTGGACTTATATGTTTGTTTAAGGCCTGTTAGATGGTTTAATAATGTTCCATCACCTGTAAAAAACCCAAATGATATTGATATGGTTATTTTTAGAGAAAATACTGAAGATATTTATGCAGGTATTGAATTTGAAGAAGGAACTGATGATGCAAATAAATTTTTAAATATATTAAAAGAAAATTTTAGTAGTAAATATAAAAAAATTAGATTTCCTAATACATGTGGNTTAGGGATAAAACCTATATCTAAGGAAGGTACAAGTAGACTTGTTCAGGATGCTATTCAGTATGCAATTGATAATAATAGATCAAGTGTAACTTTAGTACACAAAGGAAATATCATGAAGTTTACCGAAGGTGGTTTTAAAAAGTGGGGTTATCAAATAGCAGAAGAAAAATTTGGAGATAAAGTATTTACTTGGTCACAATATGATAAAATAGTTGAAAATGAAAGTAAAAAAGTCGCTGATCAAAAAATGAATGAATCTATTTCTAGTGGAAAAATAATTATTAAAGATGTTATTGCTGATGCTTTTTTACAGCAAATACTTACAAGACCAAAAGAATACGATGTTATTGCTACTATGAATTTAAATGGTGATTATATATCTGATGCGTTAGCAGCTCAAGTTGGAGGCATTGGTATCGCTCCAGGAGCAAATATTAATTATGAATCAGGAAAAGCTTTATTTGAAGCGACACATGGAACTGCTCCAAAATATGCTGGTTTAGATAAAGTTAATCCTTGTTCAGTTATTTTGTCAGGGGAGATGATGTTCAGATACATGGGATGGAGTGAAGTATCAGATATGATAATTAAATCTATAGATAATACTTTAAGCAAAAAACTTGTTACTTATGATTTTGAAAGACAGATGAGTGGTGCTAAACTTTTAAAATGTTCAGAATTTGGAAAAGCCCTAATTGATAATATGTAATTTCTAACTATGAAATTTATAGATCATGCTAAAATATCAGTGAAATCTGGTAAAGGAGGTGATGGTTGTATAGCTTTTTTAAGAGAAAAGTTTAGACCCAAAGGTGGTCCATCTGGAGGCGATGGAGGTAATGGAGGTAGTATTATTTTTATTTCCAATTCAAAACTTACTACATTACAAGACTATTCATATAAAAAACAATATTTTGCAAAGCCAGGTGAAAATGGCAAAGGTAAGAACATGCATGGTAAAAATGCTGAAAACATTTTTCTAAAAGTTCCTGTCGGAACCATAATTAAGGATTTAAATAAAAATAAAATCATTCATGATTTTAAAAATGATGATGAAAAAATCACTATTTGTAAAGGTGGCAATGGTGGATTTGGAAATGCTAGATTTAAATCAAATAAAAATCCAGCACCAAGAATTGCAAATGATGGTGAACAAGGTACATTATTAGATTTAGAACTAGAATTAAAGGTTTTAGCAGATGTTGGTCTTGTTGGATTTCCTAATGCTGGAAAATCTACATTTATTTCATCTGTTTCAAATGCTCAACCCAAAATAGCTGATTATCCATTTACAACTTTAATTCCTAATTTAGGAATAGTTAAGTATGATGAATATAAATCATTTGTTATGGCAGATATTCCAGGTTTAATTGAAGGTGCTTCGGAAGGCAAAGGACTAGGTATTCAATTTCTTAAACATATTGAAAGAACAAAAATATTAGTTTTTATGATTGATCTAAATTCAGAAGATATTTCAAATGAATACAATTTATTAAATAAAGAATTAAAGTTATTTGATAAAGAATTATTAAAAAAACCATCAATTATACTTTTAACCAAGTCAGACACTATCGATTGCGATAAGGAAATTAAAATATCTGGGAAAAAAGTTTTAAAAATTTCATCATTATCAAAAATAAATCTTCAAAAAGCAATAAAGTTAATAACAAGTCATTTGTAATCTGGAAAGTTACATATTGTTACGAGTAAAAAGTGGATAAAATTTATTTTAGAACTTAAATTCATTTTAGGTATAACTTTAATTATAGTTTATCGTATATTATACCGCGGATTTATTTTATGATTAGTTTATTATTATTTTAGGAGCATTTATGATTATTTTCCAGAAGAAACTTTATTTCTTAATTACTTTTCTATTAACATCTAATTTATTATTTGCAGATCCTTGTTCTTTACCGGAAAATACAATCTCTTTAGATGGAGGAGATGTTTGGTATAATGTAAATACTGATATTGCTGGTTTTCAGTTTGAAGTTGAGGGTACAACTGTAAGTGGTGCTTCAGGTGGAGATGCTGCATCTGCTGGATTTACTGTATCAGCAGGTGGTTCTACCGTATTGGGCTTTTCTTTTACTGGAGCAACTATTTCTGCAGGATGTGGAACTTTAACTTCTTTGTCTTTAAATGGTGAACCATATGGACTATCCGGAATTGTTTTTTCAGATACTTCAGGAAATGGATTTGATGTTACATATAATCAGCCTCCAGATTGTGAAAGTGGAATATTTGATTGTTTGGGAGTATGTGATGGTTTTGCTACTGTAGATTGTAGTGGTGTTTGTGATGGCTCCGCAACCTTAGATGAATGTGGCGTATGTAATGGTGATGGTTCAACTTGTTTAGAATTATTTTTTAATCTTGATATTGAATCAACAGGTGAGTCGACATTATTTATCTTTCAAGATACAATCTCTTCATTAGATATTGGAGACGAATTAGGTATTTTCGATTCAAATGGAGTATTGGATAGTAATGGAAATACAGGTGAAATATTAGTAGGAACTGGTATATGGAATGGACAACAATTAGAGATTGCTGCTATTACATCTGTTGACTTATCGCAGTTTGGTGGTCCTATTTTACCTGGTGCAGTATCTGGAAATACAATGTCATTAAAAGTTTATGATGCATCTGAGAATACTGTTTATGATGTAACTTTTGATACTACAAGTGGAAATAGCTCATTCAATGGACTATTTACTGTCATAAGCGAAATTTATTTATGTGAAATACCAGATGGCGCTTGTGATTGTGATGGAAATACTTTAGATGAATGTGGTGTTTGTGGTGGTCCTGGGTCAATTTATGAATGTGGTTGTTCTGATTTAGCTGATGGCTTTTGTGATTGCAATGGAAATGTTTTAGATGACTGCGGTGTTTGTGGTGGAGATGGTGTTGACTTTGATCAAGATGGTGTATGTGATGATTTAGATGATTGTGTAGGTGAATTTGATGAGTGCGGTGTATGTAATGGACCTGGGTCCATATATGATTGTGGTTGTGAAGATTCATTATTGTGTTGGGATGATTCTGAAGTATGTGATTTAAATGATTGTCCTATTGAACCTCATTTTGTAGTTGAAATTAATGAAACTGGTGAGTCAACATTAATTATTTTTCAAGATACAATTACAAATTTAGATATTGATGATCAAGTTGGTATATTTGATCTTAATGGAGTTGTCGATTCAGAAGGTAATACAGGAGAAGTTTTAGTTGGTGCAGGTTTTTGGCAAGGTGAACAATTAGAGATTACTGCAATAACATCAGTTGATTTATCTCAATTTGGTGGTCCAATTTTACCTGGAGCTGTATCAGGACAACCAATGTCAATTAAAGTATGGGATAATTCTGAAGAAGTAGAATATAATGTTACATTTGATATTGCTGTAGGCTCAGGAGAATTTAATGGTTTATTTACGGCTGTAAGTGAAGTTTATTTATGTGATATCCCTGATGGTGATTGTGATTGCAATGGTAACACTTTTGATGAATGTGGAGTATGTGGTGGTCCTGGATCTATTTATGAGTGTGGTTGTTCAGATATACCTGAAGGAACATGCGATTGCGATGGAAATATTATTGATGAATGTGGTGTATGTGGAGGAAATGGTGTTGATGCAGATGAAGATGGTATTTGTGATGATGTAGATGATTGTGTAGGGCAGTATGATGAATGTGGAGTTTGTAATGGTCCTGGTGCAATTTATGAGTGTGGTTGTTCTGATTTATTAGAAGGTACATGTGACTGTGATGGAAATATATTAGATGAGTGTGGTGTATGTGGAGGTTCAGGTGTTGACGCTGATCAGGATGGTATATGTGATGATGTAGACGAGTGTGTTGGTGAATATGATGATTGTGGATTATGTAACGGNCCTGGCACACAGCAGTGTTGGGATGGAACTGATATATGTGGACTTACAAATTGTCCTCAATATTTTGATGTGCAGATAGAAGAAACTGGTGAATCAACATTATTTATTTTCCAAGACACTATTTCAAGCTTAGAAGAAGGAGATCATCTTGGTCTTTATGATTTAAATGGTGTTGTTGACTCTGATGGTAATAACGGAGAAGTTTTAGTTGGTTCAGGTATTTGGTCTGAAGATCAATTATCAATTGTTGCTATATCCTCAATTGATTTATCAGAATTTGGAGGACCTATTTTACCAGGAACAAATTCTGGAAATTCAATGGTTCTTAAAGTTTGGAAAACGAACGAGTCAATCGAATATACTGTTGATTATGATGTCTTAAATGGATCTGGAACTTTTAATGGACTATTTTCTGTAATTAGTGAAGTTTATTTGTGTGAAATACCTGATGGTGCTTGCGATTGTGATGGAAATGTTTTTGATGAATGTGGTGTTTGCAATGGACCTGGAGCAGTTTATGAGTGTGGCTGTAGTGATATTAATTTTGGAGAATGTGACTGTGATGGAAATATTTTAGATTGTGCAGGNGAATGTGGCGGTTTAGCTGTTGAAGATGATTGTGGTGTTTGTGGCGGTGATAATTCTTCATGTGCTGATTGTGCTGGAGTTCCAAATGGTGATGCTGTTGTTGATNACTGTGGTGTTTGTCAGGGAGATAACTCAAGTTGTACTGTTGTTCTTTCTTTTGGAAATGTTATAGGTACATCTATGGAAATAATTGTTAATACACCAGTTGATTTATCAGATTTTGAATTTACATTAGATAATTCTTTAATTGTTTTNGGTGAGTCTTCAGGTGGNTTTGCTGAAGAATATGGTTATACTATTAGTATTATTAATCAAACAGTTTCAGGTTTAGGGGGAATCATCCCTGCAGGAAGTAATGGTATCTTAGTTAATTTGGCATATCAATGTGATTATTCTCCTGTTTTAACAGGTATATCAGATAATATAAATATCTCAAGTCCTTCTGGAAATGTTATTGCAGTTTTNGATGGAGTCCAAGTAAATGTTGGGGCTTTGGGTTGTACTGATTCAACTGCATGCAATTATGATTCTTTAGCGCAAGAAGATGATGGTACTTGTGAGTATATCCAAGAAGGTGAATGTGATTGCGATGGAAATATAGACGCTGATTTTGATGGTATATGTGATAACGAAGATGACTGTGTAGGCGAGTATGATAATTGTGGTTTATGTAATGGACCTGGAGAATATATTTGCTGGGATGGTTCAGCGGTTTGTGATTTAGCTGAATGCCCTTACGTTCCATATTTTTCATTGGAAATTCAAGAAACTGGTGAATCAACATTATTCATTTTTCAAGACTCAATATCTAATTTAGATGTTAATGACCAAATCGGTTTATTTGATTTGAATGGCTTGATTGATTCTCAAGGGAATACTGGTGAAGTTCTTGTTGGAGAAGGTATTTGGCTAGGTTCACAACTAGAAATAGCTGCAATTTCATCAGTCGATCTATCCTTATTCGGTGGTCCTGTTTTACCTGGAAGTGTCCNAGGAAATGATATGGTTTTAAAAGTATGGGACGAGTCTGCTCANGAAGAATTTACNTTACAATATGAAGTTTCTGCTGGTAATGGAACATTTAATGGTCTTTTTACAGTAATATCTGAAATNTACTTGTGTGAGATTCCTGAAGGTGCGTGTGATTGTGATGGAAATATTTTAGATGAATGCGGGGTTTGTGGAGGCGATGGAATTTCTGACGGTGCATGTGATTGTGCTGGTAATGTTTTAGATGATTGCGGAGTTTGTGGAGGATCAGGTATCGATTTAGACCAAGATGGTATATGTGATGATGTAGATGAATGTGTTGGTCAACTTGATGATTGCGGATTATGTAATGGTCCTGGACAAAATATTGAATGTTGGGATGGCTCTTTCGTGTGCGAAGAATCAGATTGTCCTTTAGATTGTGTTAATTGTCCCGATTGGGATTCAGATGGTGATGGTTTTTTCGATGATATAGNTCTTTATCAAAATAGTGGTTCTGTAACTGCCGCTGTTTATCTAGATGGTTTGAATGCTGGTAGTCCTAATGATCTTTTGGGAGCATTTGTTAATGGTGAATTAAGAGGAATAGGTTTTCCTTCAGAAGTTCCTTTTGGACCTTTTGCAGGAACATATCAATTTCTCACTTTAATCTATAGTAATGAGTCATCAGGCGAATTTATTAATTTTAAGTTTTATGATTATGAGTCAGATCAATTATATGATATATCTGAATCAGGTGAATTTATAAGTGATATGATTATGGGCTCTGTTGTTGATCCTGTATTTTTAAATGTAAGTACTGGAGTTGANGTTACGTTGGATATTCCAAGTGGTTGGAATTGGATATCTTTAAATGTATTAAATGATGACATGGCTCTAAATAATGTTTTTTCATCTATTGAGGGTAGTGCTCAGTTTATTAAAAATCAATCAGCTTATGCGGATTATTACGCTGGATTTGGTTGGTTTGGCACTTTATCAGATGTAAATAATGTTTCTATGTACAAGCTAAATATGATTCAAGATGATACGATGACATTTAGTGGAACACCTGTCGATGTAAATAATACATTGCTTTCTTTAGGTTCCGGATTTAATTGGATAGGATATACTCCACAGTTTTCATTAGATGTAAGTACTGCTTTATCTAATATTCCTGCTGGTAATGCACAATTTATAAAAAGTCAATCTGCTTATGCTGATTATTATGCTGGCTTTGGTTGGTTTGGTACATTGACTAATATGAATCCTTTNCTTGGTTATATTATTAAATTAAATAATGATACTGATTTTGTTTATAGTGATGGNCAATTATCTAGGGTGTCAACTTTAGTCAATAATATAAATGAAANTGATTTTGATTTAAATATTCATGATTANGAGTTCAATGCAACAATAACATCTTCTCTATATATTAATAATGATAGAGTTGACAGTTTTGATTATACTTTAGTTGCTTATGATGGCTCAAAATGTGTTGGATATNCTGATGGAATGTATTTTCCATTAGATGGAAATATTATATTCCCNCTAATGGTTTATGGAAATGAAGAGGGTGCTAATTTATCTTTTAAAATTTATGATAATATTTCAGGTAAATATTTAAATTTGAAAGAAAAGATTACATTTATTCCAGATATGAGCTTAGGAAATGGATTTAGTCCAATTCAGTTTCATAATGAAGAAAGTCCAGGCAATTACAGACTAAGTGCTGCATATCCAAATCCATTTAATCCAGTTGTAAATTTTGATTTAGATCTAGATGGTTCAAAATATGTTGTTGCAAAAGTATATAACTTAGCTGGTCAAGAAGTTTCTGTTTTGCATGATGGTCAAATGTCTGGTTTTAATAAACTTAATTGGTTAGCATCTGATCAATCAAGTGGTATTTATTTTATTCAAATTTCTCTAGATAATGAAATAGTTGCTAATAATAAAGTTATATTATTAAAATAATTTATATTTTAATTTGAGTTATTAAATATTTATATGATTAAATTTTTATTACNTGTTTTTCTTTCCATGAGTTTTTTATTCTCATATGAGAATTTATATTTAATGGAGTTTGATAATACCTCTAGAGATTATAAGTTAGATTCTTTTTCTGAGACACTACCTGGTTATATAGTTGAAAGATACTCCAATTTGGATTATTTAAATATTTTGTATGCACCTAAAATAATTCCCTCAATGTATGATGAAAGCTCTGATTTAAATAATGGTATTTTAATTAATGGAAGGTTTTTATCATCATATGATAATATTATTATTTCGTTCGATGCTTATGATGTAAATACATGGGAGAAAAAAGCTTACAGATCTTATTATTGTAAAACTAGTGATGTTGAATGCATTGAAAAAGCTTTAAATGTATGTATTGATGAAAGTATAANACCCTTATTTTGTCCTTATTATGATTGCATGGGTAAATGTAATGGTGATGCAAAAGTTGATTGTAATGGAGATTGCAATGGGCTAGCTAAATTAGATTGTGAAGGTATCTGCAATGGAAATGCAACTTTAGATTGTAAAGGTACTTGCTGGGGAAGTGCTAAATTAGATAATTGTGGCTCATGTGATTATGATAGTAGTAATGATTGCAAAGAAGATTGTTTAGGTATTTGGGGTGGAGACGCATATCTAAATTCATGCAACATTTGTATTTCAGATGAAATGGATGAAAGTTCTGGAATGGATTGTCTTGGTGTATGTGATGGAGAAGCTTATTTAGATTGTAATGGAGATTGCAATGGAACAGCTTTTGTAAATGAATGTAATGTTTGTGTTGGAGGAAAAACTAATAATAATATTGACTTAGGTTTTGATTGTAGTGGTGAATGTTTTGGATCTATAATGCTTGATGCTTGTGGTGTTTGTGGTGGAGATAATTCTTCTTGCTCAGATTGCATGGGGAATCCAAATGGTAATGCATTACTTGACAATTGTGGTATATGTGATTTTGATATTTCAAATGATTGCGTACAAGATTGTAATGGAGATTGGGGTGGNNATGCATTTTTGAATGAATGCTCTGTTTGTGTAGGTGGCAAAACTTCTTTTCCATTAAATCAAGGACTTGACTGTAATGGTATTTGTTGGGGAAATGCAAAACTAGATGACTGCGGTATATGTAACGGTTCGAATAACTGTGATTATTCAGAAAAAATTAATATTAAAAATAATAAAAAAGAAAAATTATTTTCTCAAAAAAATATTAAGTTTTTTCATAGTAACTTAAATTCTCAAAATAAATTATTGAATGATATTGAAAATTATAATAGTATTGAAAAAAATACAGTTAATCTTCTAGAAATTTTAGATAATATAAAAGGTAGTCTTTATACTGTAAACATATCGGATATATTAAGTGAAAATTTAAACGAAAATATTAATGTAACTATTCCTGTTGAGTTTTCTATCAGTGATAGCTTTTTAGATATGTTCAATGGAATTCCATTTGATGTAAAAGATAATTCAAATGGAACATTTATATATAAATTAAATAAGAATGATTTTAATTTAGATAAAGATTTTGTAAACTATTTATCGCAAATGAATTATCAAATTATTCCTGTGATATTTTTAGTAAGTGCTGATAATAGTGTAAGTAAATTAATTGTTGATTCATGGAGTAAAAAAATTGATAACTTTAATTCTATTGCGAGTCAAGGAATTGAAGTTGATTTTTTTGATAGTTTTTCGCCACTAATTTCTATAACGCCAGGTAAATCATCCATTCAATTTAACTTCCAAAAAAATTCTTTAAAAAATAATTATTCGTTCATAGTTAGTAAAAAAGAGTTTTTGGAATATGACCATGCTTATATTGATTTCTTTTACTATAAAAGTTTATCATCAGAAATAACCAATTCAATAGCAAATTATTAGCAATTAAAGGAGTTAAAATGAATAAGATAAGTAAAAAATTTAAATTTTTATTAATACTATTAGCTTTTAATCTATATGCAGATACTTTACCAAATGGTTTTTTAAAAAGTATGGATAAGAAAAAAGTTGATTTATTTCAAGCCATCAATGGTGATTTCACTGTAATTAATTTTTGGTTTTTAGCTTGTGAGCCTTGTAAAAAAGAAATGATATATTTAAGTGATTATAATACTAAATATTCAAAGTATGGTTTTAAAGTTTTAAGTATTAATACAGATAATGCAAGAACTTTAAATAAAGTAAAACCCTTTGTGAACTCTCAAAATTATTCATTTCCTGTACTATTAGATCCTAAATCACTATATTTTAGAAAAATTGGAGCCAAGGTGTGCCCTTATTTACTTGTTGTAAATGATAAAGGAGAAATTATTAGTCGTCGTTCTGGATATAATCCCGGTGATGAGATAAAGTTAGAGCAAGAAATTGTTTCTATGTTATTTTCAAGAATTTCTTCTGATACAACATTGGTTGATTCAAGCATAATTAATATTTTAAATACAGTAAATCCTCAAAATAAATAACGTTGCATTTTTTTAGAAATATTGTTTTAATTTGTTCTTTTTCCATTCTTTTATCCCAAACTGATTCAATTATTTCATATGAATTGAAAATTGGAAATGGAAAAGGTGAGAGTAGAGATTTTTTTGAAAATTTAATAGATATAAATACTTTTTTTGATAATGGTTTATATCTTCACACTCAATTAGAATATAGTGTTCCACCATTGTTAGGTCCAAGTAGTGATATTAAGAATATATTAAACACAATGTATGCTCAATATTCAAGTAATAATTATGAGCTAACTCTAGGAAATTTATATTTACTACAAGGTATGGGTTTATCGATGCATACATTTCAAAATCAAGATATTGATTATGATAATAGTATTTATGGATTTGATATAAATTATAGTCTTAATAATAATTTTGATATATTTTCAACAGTAGGCTATAATAACGTTAAATCTAGAACTAACCCTGCTGAAATCAATCCATCAATCTCTATTCAAAATAACGTTGGATTAATAGGCTCAAAATATTTTCACGATAACTTTGAATTATACTATTTAACGATGGTTTACGATCAATTTTATGATTCTTCAGATATGATAAGTTTAATGAATCTTTCTAATGACTTAGGAGATCATTTAGATGTTTTGAGTGATTATATTTTAAATGAAAATCCTGATTTTGAAATGAAGAACTTAGAGCATAATTTTGGACTAAATTTGATGTTTGGTCCATTTGATATATATTTTGAAAAATCCTTAGTTTTTTATGATAAGATTTTATCAGAGAGAACTGACGGTTATAAAAATTATATTTCTATATATGCGAATATACTAGGTTATGATTTGATTTATGAATTTAAAGATTATAATACTACTTTGTTATATAATGTTTTCTCAAATCCTCCGGTTGTTTTTAAAGAGCCTTCATCTGTTTTAATTGGAAGAAACTTGCATACCATCGACTTTAGCAATGAATATGGTCATCAATTAAATTTAAATAAAATTTTTAGAAATAATTTATCATTTAATCTCTCATATGCTTTTGCTTTGCATCATAGAAACGGGCATGAAGATGAGAGTTTATTTAATATCAATATTTATAATAATTTAGAAGTGTTAGAAAGTATATATCCTTACAAACAGTATTTTATTGAATTTAGTAATTGGTCTAAAAACGATATTTTCTATTATAGAGTAGGTTATGATTATTATTATGAAACAACGTTTGAAAAAACCATTGAAGCTAAAACTATTCCAATGCAATTTGTGTATAAATTTCCACAAGGTAATTCATTGACCACTTATCTTGAATTACAAGAAAAGTTTGATAAGACTGTTGATAAAAAATATGATTATGTTTATCTGAGCCCTTCATACAATCATTTTGGAAATTGGTCTTTAACATTTTTTGTTGATGCTGATTTAGATGGTGATGATGCTTATGCTTTGGATTATACTGTAAATATAGAAAATGCACAGTTATCTTTATTTTTAGGATCTCAAAAAGGAGGGTTGGTATGTGCAAATGGTTCATGCATACAACAACCTGATTTTGATAACGGATTAAAAGTAACTCTAAGGACTAGTTTTTAGGTTACATTTTGATACTTTATTATTACTCTTGTTTTATTATATTTAAATGTTAGATATTATTATTAAATGATGGAGTTGTTATGAAAAAAGTTGGTATTGGCATATTTTTTACACTTTTTAGTCTTACTTTTACTCAAACTTATTGTACTGGTGATCAAATTAGTTTAGAGCATCAAAATAGTCCCTTAGTTGTTGGTGCAGGTTTTGAAGATTATAGTGAAGGTGATAATTTATATCTCTCTGATTTTAATGGTGATTTAAATGGTGGTAGTTATTCAATAATTTTTATCGAAATGAGTGCTAGTTGGTGAGGAACTTGTATTTCTTTGGCTCCATCAGTTGATGAGCTTGAACAGCAATTTTCTGACTACAATGTAAAGTTTATAACGTCTTTTCAAGATGCTGGTACAAATAACAGTGGTACTTCTAATCTTTCTTCTCTAGGTTGGCAAAATCTTGGAGTTCCTGGAATTCCTCTTGTAGTTGATCAAAATGCAAGTGATGTAAGCTTGTTTGATTTATTACATGATTCTTATAACGCATTTCCAACATTTGCTATTATTGATCATACAATGACTTTAAGAGGAAAGCCATGGACATTAACAAGTAATTCTAATACAAATTCATGTGATGGAAGTAGTTCATATTTAAATGGTTGGAGTGGAGGAAGTGTTGGTACTTTTCTTCAACAACTTGTTGATGAATGTGGACCTCTTTGTGAAGATAACCCTGATGTAGATTTAGATGGTATACTAGTAGGAGATGATAATTGTCCAAGTGATTATAATCCAAATCAACTAGATTCTGACAATGATAATATTGGAGATGTTTGTGATGAGTGTAGTAATATATCAGGAGATTTAAATGATGACTTAATAGTTGATGTATTGGATATTGTTAATCTTGTAAATATAATTTTAGTTATTAATCAAAATCCAACAGATTGTGAATTTGTAGATGCTGATTTCAATAGTGATTCAAATGTAAATATTCAGGATGTTATATTAGTAATTAATAGTATATTGAATTAGATTTGTGAAGATTTGTTTGTTTTTTATTAGTTTTTTGATTTTTTCATCTTGTGATTTACCAAATGAGGCAGAATCAGATTGTAGTGGTATTCATTTAGGTTCTGCTTTTATTGATGATTGTGGGCGCTGTGTTGGTGAAAATACTGGTTTTCAATCTGGATATGACAAAGATTTGTGTGGTGAATGTTTTGGAAGCAACGAATGTTTAGATGGTTTATGTGTTGACCAAACGGCAATTAATTTTCATACTGAGTTAACCGATAACGCTGTCGCTGATAATTCTTTGTGTGTATATGATATATGTGAAACCATTCCTGATGATACTGAGTATTTATGCAATGCTAATCAAATAAATTATCCATATCAAATTGGAGATCAATTAAATTGTGCTGATGTAGAAGAACCGTTAGATATTTGTTTTCCATTTAATTGTAATGAAAGTATTAAACTAAGCGATTTTTATGGAAAAGTTATTTGGTTAGAGCTGACAAGTACATGGTGAGCAACGTGTTATACACATTTGCCGGAGGCAGATGAATTAATAAAAGATTATCTTGATAATCCAAATTTTGTGGCCATATCTGTTTTAATGGATATTGGTCAACCACATTCTTGTGAATCTTGGGGAAATCATGGAAATAATAAATTACCTATTTTGATAAATGGTGGTAATTCTCTAACTTTAGGTAATTTAAGTGGTTTAGAAAGTAAGTTTTTTACTTCTACTCAGATACCAAAAAGAGTTTTTATTGATCATGAATTAAAAGTTTATGATTCAGTTTCTGGTTATATGAGTGAAGCAGAAATAAAATTAAAAATAGACGAAATGTTAGAATTAATTGAGGAGTAATTAGTGTTGAGTAAAATATTTTTTATATTAAATTTATTTTTTATAGTTCAAGCAACAACCTTTACGATTAATGCTGGTAATATGTATTACAATCCAGAAAATATTGAAATTCAAGTTGGAGATACTGTGGAATGGTATAATGAAGGAGGGTATCATGATGTTGTTGTTACTTCAGGCCCTGAGTCGATTTCTTTTTCAGCTTGTAGTTCACCTTGTAATATAGGTTCATATACATTTACTTTACCTGGTACTTATGATTATATTTGTAGTGTCGGTCAACATGCAGCGATGGGAATGGTTGGAACAGTTACGGTTGTAGAAAGTGGTGTTGAAGGATGTATGGATCCAAATGCTATTAGATGTGATGAAGATATAGATACACTTTATTTTCCAGAATGTTTGTCTTGTTTAGATTCAGAGCCTTGTGAAAATTATTATAATGAAAATGCAACTGCAGATAATGGATTATGTATGTACAATGATATGCCAACAGGTAGTGAATTTGTAATTACACAAGTTGATGGTGGTTATAATGTGGATTGGAGTACTTTTAGTCCTCCTGTTGATGTTTTACAATACACCTTGCAAAGATGTTTAGATCCTGATGGAGATACTGATGGAGATGGGTATTATGAATATGAAAATTGTCAAATGCTAATTGCTCCAATGTCTTTTAATCTAGACACTAGTTTTGATGATATCAATGAAGTTTTTAGCAATGATGTTTACTTTGCTAAATATACTCTTTACGTACATTATCCTAATAATAACTATTGGGGTTCAGCTAATGCCTATTATTTAGTAGAATCACAATCACCTCAATGTACGGCTGGTGATGTAAGTGGGGATGGTACAATAAATGTTTTAGATGTTATTTCAACTGTGAATCATATTATTGGTACTTCAACCTTAGAAGGTGAAGGTTTTTGTGCAGGGGATGTCAATGGAGATGGTGTAATTAATGTAACAGATATAGTAAGTCTTATAAATATTATTTTATCTTAAATTAAAAGGAGAAAAAATGAAGTGTGATAATTGGAATTGTTGGAAAGAAGGAATAGAGTTAGCTTTAAAAGTTATCTTTGTTGCAGTTTTTACTTGGGGTGTCATGAGTGCTGTTTGCTGTATGGATAGTTGTGGTGACAAGCAGTCAGGTTGTTGTAAAACCAGTGTTGTTGAAGGAAAATCTTGCAGTAAAAAATAAGGAGTTGTGATGAGAAAAAATATATTATCGTTAATTTTTATTTTTAGTATTGGGACTTTTTTTAGTTCTTGTTCAACAATGAATGCTTTAGGTGGTGATTGTTCAGCTTCATCATGCTCTAAAATGAGTTGTAATAAAGAATCAAAATCTTGTGATTCTAAAGAATCTAAGTCATGTTCTACTAAATCATGTTGTTCTAAAAAAGATAGTAAAGAGAGTTAAATATGAATAAAATTTTATATACTATTTTATTTTTCACATTATCTTTTAGTTATAGTGTTGGTGATTTAATATCTATATCTGATCAAAATTTAACTAAACAAACCTGCTATCCTGGCAATGGCTATGAAGTGGGAGATGATTGGAAACTAGCAGATTGGAATGGTGATCTAAATGGTGGTCATTATAATGTTATTTTTATTGATATGTCTGCAACTTGGTGACCTACATGTTATCAGTCACTTCAAGGCCCGGCGGGCGAAGTGCACCATAATTTTGAAGATAATGAGTATGTTAAGTTTTTAGGAGCTTTGTCTGATTTAAATCAACCTTATTCGTGTACACAATGGGGAAATGCTCCTGATGGGGGCTACTCACAAATTATTCATGATACAGGAAGTTCAATCTATTCAATGCTTACTCCAAATAATTATGTTCCAGCAACTGTATGGATAGATCATAAAATGCGTGTACATGATCAAATGAATACAGCAGGTAGTTGGTCTATTTCTTCTAGAATAAACTCAATGTTAGAAGGTTGTGGCGAATGTAGAATAGATGGCGAATTAATTGATGATTACAGTACAGGGGGAGAATCATATCAGCAATATTGTTGTGAGGATTTTGGTGGTACATATTATGAATTTAGTAATATTGAAGATAATTATTGCCAAGGTTCTGATTCAGTTTGGATATCATTATGTTCATCTTGTACTGGAACAGTAGATACTGATAATGATGGATTAGCGGATGAATGTGATGATTGTTTAAATATGTTAGGTGATTTAAACGATGATATGACTGTAGATGTATTGGACTTAGTTAGCCTTGTTAATATTATTTTAAATGTTACTCCTGATGCAAGCTCTTGCATGCTCACTGATGGAGATATAAATAATGATGATATTATCAATATACAAGATGTTATATTAGTTATTAATTCAATTTTGAGTATTCAAATTGATTTTAATAAATATCAGATTAATTAATAATATTAAATTTTGAATTAAAAAGGGACTTTTAGTCCCTTTTTTTTTATAAAAAATATGAATAATAAATTAAAGTATAAATCATAGGTTCAGGGATTATTGGCTATACAATTGCCAAAAATGTAGAAAGTTTAATTAGTAATTAGTTNATATAATCTGAAATTATTTCAGATATTTTTTCAGGAATTTCTAATGGAAATAAATGCGAGCAATTTTCTAATGATATAAATTCAATATTTCGATTATTTTTTTTACTTATTTCTTTTTCAGCTGATTCAAAAAATGTATTTGAGTCTTTAGCTCTTACTATTAGTGTAGGAACAGTAATATTTTTAATGTTTTTCCAAATAAAATTATCATCTGTTATGCCACTTTTATATATTTGGTATTCCCAATCATTTGGAAACGAAATATCTAGTGATTTGTNAGTATTAGCTTTTGTTATGGAATTAATATAAATCTTTAAATTTTCATCATTTATATATTTGAAAACATTTTTTCTTCTNTAAGATTTAAAAATTGAATCATAGTTTTTATAGTTCATTTTTCTTCTCAAAGCTTTTTTTGACAAAGGATGCAAATAGTCNTCCATTTTTAATAGTTTTATAANTTTCCAAAATAAAATAAACCTGGGTATAAATAATGTTGGATCTAATAATATGACTTTTGAGAATAATTCTGGGTGACTAATCGCTGATCTCAAAATTAAATTACCTCCAATTGAATGGCCTATACCTATATTATTTTCATTTGTTTCAATTGTCTTAATAAAACTTGTGTGAAAGGGTTGCCAGTTTTTTAGCTTTTTTATATTTGTACTATCAGATACTAAATTAAAATAGTTAATATTAAATGATTTCTGTAATTTAGAAAACATTGATGAGTATGCATTTGGAGGATATCCATTTGCATGTATAAAATAAATATTTTTGTTACTTTTCATTAATTATGATTAAAATTTTAATTAAACTAATTTTATAACTTATGAAATGCTCATTAAATTATATCTATATTTTTTAATTTAATTGCACCCGTAGCTCAACTGGATAGAGCACTTGACTACGGATCAAGAGGTTGTAGGTTCGAATCCTACCGGGTGTACTTGTCAAATTGTAATGTTTGTATAAGTGAGATTTTTTATTTAAATTCNTNACTATTAAACGCTCAAATCGTGCAATTAAAGAGTATAGTTTTTTAAGTTTTCAACATGTTTTGCTTTTTCAAAGGAGATTAAATGAAAGTATCAGTTTTTGGTGGAAGTGGTTTTGTTGGTGATTATATAATTAGTGAATTAGTTAAAAATAATATAAATCCTTATGTTTTAGTTAGNCTTGGAAATGAATCAAAAATAACTGAAAATAGGAAGTGCAATATTATTACAGGTGATATTGATAATGGAACTGCTGTTGAACAAACAATGATGAATACTGAAGCAGTTATATATAATATTGGAATNATAAGAGAATTTAAGTCTTCACCTTCCTTNTCTATTTCTGTTCATAATGAAATTACATTTGAAAAATTACACTATGAGGGTTTGAAAAAGTGTGTANATCAAGCAAAGAAATTAAATATTAAACGATTTATACTAATGAGTGCNAATGGTGTAAAAGAAAATGGTACTGGATATCAGTCTACTAAATATAGAGCTGAAGAATATTTGAAAAATTCAGGTTTAGATTATACTATTTTTCAGCCTTCTTTAATTTTTGGTGATTCATCTGATAAAATTGAGTTTTGTAAGCAATTAAAGAATGATATGCTATCTCTTCCTGTACCAGCTCCATTATTTCATAAAGGTTTTTTACCTTTTAAAGCTGGTAGTTTTAAAATGAGCCCTGTACATGTTAAAGATGTGGCAAAGTGTTTTGTGGCTGCATTAAAAGAACAAAAATCAGTAGGTAAAACATATCCACTTGGTGGAGATGAATTAACATGGAAAGAAATAACTAAAANTATTGCTATTGCATCAGATAAAGAAGATAAAATGTTTATTCCTGCTCCTGTATTACCTGTAAAAATAGTAGCTTCTTTATTTGATAGATTTCCTTGGTTTCCAATAGCTAAAGATCAGCTTACTATGTTACTCGAAGGTAATACATGTGATGGAACTGAAGCATTTAATCTTTTTAATGTTAAAGAGCCAATTAAATTTAATATTGATACATTAGATTATTTATCTAATGAAAAATAGTATTATCATTAATGTTATTGGTTTTTATATTTGTTGGTGGATTACTATTTATGGTGCAGTTTTAAAATTATATTATATTGGTCCATTAGCGACCTTGATTTTTATTATAATTCATTTNTATAAAGTTACAAATCATAAAAAGGAAGATATTTTTTTAGTATTTTCATTCTTTTTAGGTTTATTTATTGAAACTTTTCTTCTTAATTTGAATATTATTATTCATCAAGGATATCTTGTAAAATATGGAATAGCTCCTCTATGGTCAGTATCACTTTGGTTGTGTTTTGCAACTACATTACTTCATAGCTTTAAATGGCTTAGCAAGAGATACTTTATTAGTTCTTTATTAGGAATTTTATCTGCTCCAATGATTTATTTTTCAATGGAATCTATGGGNGTTGTNTCTTTTGGTTTAAGTAANTCATTAGTAATTTTATTTTCATCTATTNTATGGGGTATATTTTTTCCTNTTTTTATTTATTTTTCAGATAAAATTTTAGAATCATGATATTCACTTTATTTTTTTTCTCATTTTTATTAGGTTCAGATAGTAAAAGNTTAATACAAGATATGTATTCTTATAAAGATTGGAATATAAAAATTTCAGAAGATAAAAATATTTATGAGTCAGATTCTCTTTTAAATAACATAAGATATATAAAAATAGATCAAGAAATTAAAAAAGAACCNGAATCTATATT
Source organism: Fidelibacterota bacterium (assembly GCA_002704685.1). Taxonomy (GTDB): domain Bacteria; phylum Fidelibacterota; class Marinisomatia; order SCGC-AAA003-L08; family D37C17. The sequence goes on along the minus strand of PAHD01000007.1, from coordinate 97,473 downwards.
GCATACTATTCAATCAATTGAAAATTGGAATGATATAATATCTAATAAAAACATTAAAACCAATTTGTTGTTAAACATTGAAGATACATTGGTTGTTTTGCAAAAAATTTCTAGTGTCATTCCATTTACTAAAAATCGAATTTATNTTTTNAAATTNTTTAAGGTTAATTCAAATAGGATNGATTGGTATATAACAAGTGATTATAATGATAGCCTTCAAAATTATTTAGGAGATTATGATTATAAATTATCTTTAGGAGCTGGTTCATGGGAGATTAATGAGGATAATGATGAAAAAAAATTAATTTATAGATTGTACTTAGATGATGAAGTAAATTTGTCGTCGAAANTTATTCAAAAACTCAGAGTTAATTATGCTGTTAATATATTTAACGATATGCTAAATTATGATAAAGGAGAAAAATAATAATGATAAAGTATTTNGTAATTTTTATATGTATAGTTTTAATGGTAGGATTAGTTTATCCTTATTATTTCAGATCCGAAAAACTAGATATATCTGGTTTATCTAAAAATTTTTATGATTATTCTATTGAATTAATAAATGGCGAAAAAATATCTCTAGATAAATATAAAGGTAAAAAAATTATTATTGTTAATGTTGCTTCGAAATGTGGTTATACTCCTCAATATGGTGGTTTACAAAAATTATATGAAGAGTATGGAAGTAATGTTGAAATAATCGGAGTTCCAACTAATGATTTTTTATTTCAAGAACCTGGTAAAAATAAAGAAATCGAGACATTTTGTAAATCAAATTATGGAGTGAGTTTTCCAATTGTTAAGAAAACAGTTGTCAAAAAAAATAGTAAACAACACCCTCTTTATTCATGGTTATCATTTAAAGAATTAAATGGATGGAACGACTCTTCGCCCGGTTGGAATTTTTATAAGTACTTAATTGATAATGAAGGAAATCTTGTTAACATTCTTTCGTCGAAAGCCAAGCCTCAAGGTAAACAAATACTTGATTTTATTAATAATTAAATGAAATTAAATAGTTTAATATCTATACTATTATTTTCTTCTGTTTATTCAGCTATTATTGTTGGAACTATAAAAGATGAAGAGAAAAATCCTATCATTTATGCAAATATTTATTTAAAAGATACCTTTGATGGAACATCATCTGATGATAAAGGTTCTTTTGCATTTGAGACTTATGAAACAGGAGTTCAAACTTTAGTAGCTAGTTTTATAGGATATGAAACTTTTGAGCAAAAGATTGATGTCAATCAAAACATAACCTTAAATATTGTACTTAAAGAACTTATAACAAGGGCTGATGAGGTTGTAATAACTGCGGGTTCATTTGGTGCAAGTGATGATGAGAAAGTGATTGTTTTAGATCCTATAGATATTGTAACTGTTGCAAGTTCAAGAGGTGAAATATCTGGTGCGCTTGAAGCTTTACCTGGAACACAGCCTCAAGCCGATAAAGAAGGTATTTATGTAAGAGGAGGTGATGCTTCTGAGGCAAAGCAAATTGTCGATGGAATGTTAATTCAAAATCCATATTTTAGTGATGTTCCTGATATACCTCAAAGAGGTCGTTTTGAACCTTTTGATTTTCAAGGTACCGCATTTAGCCAAGGAGGATATTCTGCTCANTATGGACAAGCTTTATCTGCTATTGTCGATCTTAAAACATGGACAAGATTTGGAGATTTTAATGCAAATACTTTTGGGATTACTCCATTGAGTGCTAGCTATGGACGAGGTTACGGTAATGATAGTACTGCTTGCGGTATTAATATAGACTATTCAAATATTAAGTATTTTCAAAATTTTAATAATAGCTCTGACTTTATTAAAAGTAGAGTGAGCTTTTCAAGTCCACCAGAAGGAATTGAGCTCAAAACAAATTATTCAAAAAAACTAAAAAATGGTATTTATAAATATATTGGTAGAATAACTGACTACAGTTTGGGTACAAGAGAAGGAGATATCGGTTCAGGTTTTAATTTAGATAACAATAATTTATTTCTTTTAACTACTTATAAAGGTAAAATAAATGACTTGTGGAGAGTACAGTTTGGTTTGTCTTTTTCTGAAAATAATAATAAATCTGAAATTATTTCAGAAGATTTTCTTGATCCACTTAATATTGATTCTTATGATGATTTGCTTCAATTTCGAACTGTTTTTACTAAAAAGTTCTTAGGTAAATCTAAGTTTAATTTTGGGTTTCATTTATTTGATCAAAATAGTGATTTTGTTAATTACACATATGAGTTCAATATTGATGAAAATGATAATTATAATTTTAATCAAAATCTTATTAAAATTAATGAGTATTTATCAACATCTTTTGCTGAAATTGATTTAAGAATTTTTAAAAAATTTGCATTAAATACTGGTATAAGGTATGAGAATTCTAAATTATTAGACAAAAATAGTTTTTCTCCAAGATTTTCTTCTGCATTTAAATTATCAAAAAATAGTCAAATATCTTATGCTTATGGTCAATATTTTCAGACTCCTGACTTAGGTTTTGATTTATGGTATAGACAAAATAATATTGATATTGATTTTAATAATTCAGGTTTAGAATTTGAAAAATCTACTCATAATATTTTGAATTATGAGTGGTCAAAAAAGAAAAAAACTTTTCGATTAGAAATTTTCGATAAAAAATATGAAAATCTAGTTACTTCAATACAGACAAATTGTGATTTAGATATTTGTAAAAATATATTGTCAAATGATGGTTATGGTTTTTCAAGAGGAGCAGAAATTTTTTGGAGAACGGACCAAACATCTGATGGAGTTGGACAAGATATTTGGATTGCTTATTCTTTTTTAGATAGTAAGCGTAAGTATAAACAATTTCAAAACGAGATAATTCCAAGTTTCGCCTCAGCTCATAAATTAACATTCATTTATAAAAATGCATTCAAACTAAAAAATGGAGATGGATTCAATACTAGTTTAGCGTTAACAGGAACTTCCGGATATCCTTATTATAATCCTTTTAATAATAGTCAATATGAATCTAAACCATATTTTTCTTTCGATATTGGAGGTAGTTATTTGCCTCAAGTAGATGATGGTTTTATGGTAATATTTTTTAATTTATCAAATCCTTTTGGCTACAGAAATAGTTTTGGATATGAATATGTTGATTTTGATTCAACTCAATTAGAATTTCCTCAAGAAAAACTGCCTAGTAGTTTGAGAAGCGTTTTTATTGGTTGTTTTATGTTTTTCTCAGTAGATAAAGATTAATGATACTAAAAATATATATATTATTATTTTCTTTAAATTTTGCTTCAGAATTATCAGATAGATATTTTAATGCTATGGACAAAGGAATTAAAATGTTTAAATCTTGCAAAACAGAAGAAGAATTTTTAAAAACATCTAATTATTTTTATCGTATTTCTCAAGTTTCTAAAAATGATTGGTTATCAAGCTATTACTATGCATATTGCAATACTAGTTTAAGTATGATGCAAGATGATTCAGATATCAAAGAATTATATTTAGAAAAAGCTTATGAAATTATTGCACCTTTTGACTCTTTNAAAATTTCAAATATTGATTCAGTTGCAATATCTGAAATCAATACTTTAAAAGCGCTTATTTATGTAGGAAAAATATTTATTAATCCGATGATTAATGGTATGAAATATGGGCCTTTATCAGAAAAGAGTATTAATAAGGCTATTCGTTATTGTCCCCAAAATCCTAGACCATATTATTTAAATGGTCAATCTAAATACTATACTCCATCAGCTTTTGGAGGAGGTGTTGATAAAGCCATGCCTTTATTAAAAAAATCATTAGATAATTATAAGATTTTTAAATCAAAAAAACATTGGCCTGATTGGGGTGAAGATGAATGTCAATTACTTTATGAAAAGGCAAAAAATAATGAAAAAAAATAATTTTATATTAAATCTTATATTTTTAATCTCATTTTTATTTTCATCAAATGATAATCAAGAATATGTTGTTTTAGTCTCATTTGATGGATTTAGACATGATTATGTAGATCGATTTGAACTACCTTATTTTGAATATATTGAAAAATGGGGTGTTAAAGCTAATTCATTAAAGCCCATTTTTCCTTCATTTACTTTCCCAAATCACTATGCTATTGCAACTGGATGTTATGCTGATAAGCATAAAATAATTGGTAACGTTTTTAAAAATGAATTAGGACAATACTCTTACAAAGATAAAACTACAGTTCAAGATGCAAAGTGGTATGGAGCTGAGCCAATATGGGTTACTGCTGAAAAAAATGGTTTAATATCTGCAACTTATTTTTGGGTTGGTTCAGAAGCACCAATTGGAGGTATTTATCCTACATATTATAAAAATTATGAGTCAGGAATTAATCCTTATGATAAAGTTGATAAAGCTGTAGACTGGTTGCAGCTTCCATTATCCTCAAGACCTAATCTTGTATGTTTATATTTTAATGAACCTGATTATGCAGGTCATGTTTATGGTGCAAATTCTGTTGAAGTAGATCAGCAAATAAAAGCCTCAAATGAAATTCTAGGATATTTGCTTTCGTCTTTAACCAAATTAGATATTTTTGATAAAATTAACCTTATAATATTAAGTGATCATGGAATGGTAGATGTTTCAATAAATCAAGTGATTAATATTGATGAATTTAATATACCTGGTACTATTGATGGTAGAGGACCAATTATGAGCTTAAAGTTAAATGATAANAAAAAATTTAAAATTGAAGATTTGATTATTCCAAATGTTTCTATTGTATCATCTGTAAATAATAAAATTTTACATTATAATAATTCTATTTATGATTATTTATTGGTTGCTGATGAAGGTTGGATGATATATAAAAATGAAGATTTAATTAAATATAATGGTAATCTTCCAGTTATTGGAATGCATGGTTATAGTTCAGACTATAAAAGTATGCATGCAATTTTTTATGCATATGGTCCTCGTTTTAAACCTGGATATAAATTAGATACTTTTGAACTTATTCATGTATATCCATTAATATGTGATTTATTGCAAATTGAGCCAAATAATAATATAGATGGTGACATTAATGTTTTAAAACAAATTTTGAAATAAATGGAATTATTTTTTTCAAACCATATAATAGATGATATAATTTATTTGGATTCCCAAGAATCACGACATTGCACTAAAGTTTTAAGAAAATCAATAGGTGATAAAATTAATATAGTTGATGGTCTTGGTAATCTTTATTTTGGTGAAATAATTTATATTTCTAAATCAGAATGTAAAGTTGAGATTGCTAATGTAGAAAAAAATTATGGTAAAAAAAATTATTATATTCACATTGCAATTTCACCTATTAAAAATCATGATAGGCTTGAGTGGTTTGTTGAAAAAACTATTGAAATAGGAGTAGATGAAATATCATTTATAAATTGTGAGCGTACTTTAAGAAAAAATATTAAGATGGAAAGAATTAATAGATTAGCAATTACAGCTATGAAGCAAACATTGAAATCAAAACTACCTAAAATAAATAATATTAAAAAATTTAGTGATTTTTTGAAAATCTGTAACCAAAATACTAAATTCATTTGTCATTTGGATAATAATGATAAAAAAAATTTTTTTCATTATAAAAATTCTATACTTAAGAATAAAAGTTCTTGTATTCTAATTGGACCTGAAGGTGATTTTTCTTCAAATGAAATATTAGAATCAAAAAAATTTCATTTTCAATCTATTTCATTAGGAAATAGTCGACTAAGAACTGAGACTGCAGGTATTGTATCTTGTAATTTGATTAATGCAATAAATGAATTCTGATTTAAATATTAAATGGATGAGNGAAGCTTATAGTTTAGCTATCAAATCATATAATTGTGATGAGATTCCNATTGGTGCTGTTGTTGTNCAAGATAACCAAATTATNGGNAGAGGACATAATGAAGTTGAGAAATTAAATGATGCNACAGCTCANGCTGAAATATTAGCNATTACTTCAGCTTCAAATTATAATAATGATTGGAGATTNAATAANGCAAGTCTTTATGTAACNAAAGANCCNTGTATNATGTGTTATGGTGCAATATTNAACTCNAGAATTAAAAACNTGTNNTATGGAGTATCNGATGAAAAAAATGGTTTTAAAATAAATTTAGCAAACCTCGATTCATTAAATATCCATCTTGATCATATAGAATCAGATATTCTAGATTTTAAGTGCAAGAATATTTTAGTTGATTTTTTTAAAAATAAGAGAAAAAATAATAAAATAAAATAATAATTATAAGTATAAAGGTTTACAATGATAAGTAAATTAAAAAATTCTAGTCTTCACAATTTATTTTTCTCGGTAATTTCTAAAAATATAATTGAGAAAATCATTTTAAACATTGCGCTTTTTAGTTTCTTACTGCATTTAGCTTTAATATTCATTTCAAAAAATAATATATTTGGATTTAGTTTTTCATCAGAACTATTTGATAACAGTATAGTTGCTATTTATACTCCTTTTAGTTTCATTTTGATTTATGAAGTTTATTTACTTGTTTATTATTTACCTCAATCTTTTACTTTTTATCTATCAAAGCAATATGAAATTATAACTTTAATTGTACTAAGAAGATTTTTTAAAGATATTTCATCTTTGGACACTCAGAGTATCACTTTTTTAAATATAATAAATTCGCAAATTTTTTATGATTTACTTGCAGCATTAATTTTATTTTTTATTGTATACTTATTTAAGTTTAACGTAGTAAGAAATAAAAATAAAAGAATATTAAATGAAAATTTTGGTTTAAGAAAATTTATTTATAGGAAGCAAATTATCGCTTCTATTTTGATACCAATTTTCTTTTTTATGGCATTATTTTCATTTTATAATTGGTTNTTAATGTCTTTAAATGGCAGCAATATTAATATAACTAATTTGAATCATATTTTTTTCGAAGACTTTTTTAATATATTAATTTTCGTAGATATTATTATTTTATTGTTATCATTTTTTTACAAGCAGAGTTTTCATAAAATAATAAGAAATTCAGGATTTATTGTTTCGACAATAATTATTAGAATATCATTTGGTGTTTCTGGCTTAGTTAATTTATCTTTAATAATTAGCGCTTTATTAGTTGGTTTATGTGTGCTTATAGTCCATAATTTATTTGAAAAAATAGATTATGGTGATAACAATTTTGATTAAGGATTTTAATAATTATTCATTAAATTTTAAACAATCTGGAGAGGTGTCCGAGTGGTTTAAGGTGCACGCCTGGAACGCGTGTATGGATGAAAGTCCATCGGGAGTTCGAATCTCCCTCTCTCCGCATTAACTAANTTATGGGCTATAAAAATATAATATATATATTANTTTTTTCAATAATTCTTCCTNTATCATACGATAAAATTGGATATNTNCATTNCNTNGANGGTGAATGNTANGTAAAGAGTTTTCGAACNAATAATAAGTANTTTAAAGTTTCTATAGGNACAGATATTTATGAAGANGATTTTATAAAATCANATAAAGATTCAAATTGTATAGTTAGATTTAATGATGATAAAACTCATTTATTCATTGAATCAAAAACTATTTTAAATCTCAAGGAAGATAACTTTTCAAGAAGAGTAGATTTATTTGATGGAAGTATTTATATAAAAAATTTATATAATCAATCTAAAAAAACCTATGTTTTTACTAATAATAGTCAAATACCTTTATTTAATAACAGGTTATGGATTAAATCTTTTGATATAATTAATGATTATATTTACTCACTAGATAACGAAGTTGAAATTTATAATGAGTTTAATAGAGAAATTATAACTTTAGAAAGGTTATCTTTGGAATATTTTAAAAATGAATTTCAAAAGTCAATTTTAAATATAGAAGATATTATTCCAACATATGTTTTGAATGAAGAAAAAGAGTTTGACTTTAATAATCAAAAAATAGAANTTAAAAAATATGATATGATTCCTATTTATGGTGAAAGAGTAAGNAATAATACNTATNATCCTTATCAAGTATCTTTTGATTTTGGAANTAAGATATTAAATAGTGATACTCATATAAAAGTAGGTATTTACCCAGTTTATTTAAATAAAAATTTATTAGTTAGAGGAAATATTGAGTCATTTGTTAGCCCTTCTGGAAATAATATAGATAATCACTGGAATGATATATATGATTATCTTGATAAAATATCTGTGAATTATTCACAATACAGTAATAAAAATCAATTGTATATAAAATTTGGATCTTTAGATAATTTTTCTTTAGCTAGTGGATACTTNGTTAATAATATTAGTAATTCTTTAGATTACCCAAGAAAAATAAATTCAGGTCTACATTTAAAGTATGTTTTTGATATAGACTTTATGGATTTAGACGTTTTTATACCAAGCATAAGAGATTTTGGAAATGATGGAGGTGTAATTGNNGCAAGAACATCTCTCTTNATATCGNATAAGTTTCCATTAACTCTAGGTATTGGTTTTGTTGGAGATTTTAATCAATTTTCTANTATATCTAAAACCATAAATAAGACTACAAAAAATCGATCAGTTTATGGAGCTGAATTAGATTTTAATTATAATTTGATTTCTAATTTAGATTTAGATGTAAATATTTTTGGAGAATTTGCAGGTCTTTGGTATCCAGAGTATAATTATTATGTTTTATTTGATGGCCAAAATGTATCTAACGACCTGAGATGGAGAAAAGGGACATGGGGAATTAGTGGACCTGGTGTTTCTATCGAAGTTAATAATCGTTATTTATTTAAATTTTCGTTTAATTATAATTCTGCAACATTTATTCCAAACTATTTTAATTCAACATATTTATATAATAGAGCAAGATATTATAAAGGTATTTTAGATTACCCAATGATACAAAAACAGATTGATTACTTAAATAATAATTTTTTAATAGGTCAATCATGTAATCCAGGACAAGAATGTGAATATCTTATACCAAAAGATGTTTATCCAATTTTAGTTAATAATGATGGTTTTAGTGGTTTTAATACATTTGGTTTCACTACTGAGCTTAGATATAAATTTCAATCTTATATAAGCACATCACTGATGACATCTGTATTTTTAGAAGAATCGGATAATTCAAATTCATATTATTCATTTCAAGCATCCATAGATATAAATAAAGGTTATATTAGAAATATTAATTCAATGAAATTATATTTTTCAAATATTTATTTTTCAAAAATATCTGATAAATATAGAACTGCATTTGGAATAGAAACAGAAACTGAATTGCCAATGAGTTTGTCTTTGATAATTAATTTAGGCCAAGTATATTATGACAATAATCTGTTGAATAATGATATTGATAAAATGACAAATTCAGATATCAGTATTAAATATAGTTTTTAATAGCAATGAATAAGTTTAAATCATATTATTTTTCATTTATTGGTGTTAGTTTAGTTGGTATTTCAATTGGTTACGTTGTAGGTTTTTATAGTAAAGTTTTTTTTATAAATAATAGTTTATCTTATTTAGGTATTGTACCAATGGGGCTAGGATGTTTTTTTATCATATATGCTTCATTGTTCATAAAAAGTGAGAAATAGTAAGTATGGTATTAAAAAGAAATAAAAAAATAAGTTCTTCAAAAAATGTATCATTAAGTAATTCAAATAACAAAAGAGCTGAAATGTTAGTTAAAATAGATTCTATGTTAGAAGAAATTGATACAAAATATGGTCCATATATTTTAGAAGAGTTACAAAAAAGAATTGAATTTACTATTGAAGAATTTTTCAATGATTTAAAAATTGTACTAGAAAATGTATTTGATAAATCAAATAGCTTAAGTGTAAATCAAGATAATAATCAAATGGAAACGCCAGTATTTATTGCTGAGCATAATAAAAAAAGAACTAAAAAGAAATAACTATTCTGTGCTAGATGGGGAGCTAGCGGTTCCTTGTAACCTGAAATCCGCTATATGCAGGATTGAATTCCAANNANAAGGGNTTTGATGAANTTAGTTTTTTTATANAAGCGGTGTTGATNTCTTCAGCTTTACGCAATTAGTATTTCTTGAATTCCGCCAGGTCTGGAAGGAAGCAACGGTAGAGAAGTATTCATGTGCCGTAAAATCCTGAAATTGAGCTGGCTACATAAATAACTACTTTAACATAAATTTCAATTATTGGTGCACAGATCATTTAATAATTATGGCATATAAAATACTATCATTAAAATGGAGACCAGAGCACTTTTCTCAAGTTGTTGGTCAAGATCATATTTCTAAAGCACTTTCTAATGCTATTAAATTAGAAAGAGTTGCACATGCCTTTACCTTTTCTGGTCCTAGAGGAGTTGGTAAAACTACTACTGCAAGAATTTTAGCTAAGGAATTGAATGAAGTAAGTAATATAAATGATTCAATTGATATTATTGAAATGGATGCTGCATCAAATAGAGGTATTGATGAAATTAGAAATTTAAGAGAAAGTGTAAATTATGCGCCATCAAATGGAAGATATAAAATTTACATAATAGATGAAGCTCATATGCTAACAAAAGAAGCATTTAATGCACTATTAAAGACTTTAGAAGAACCTCCAAGTCATGTCGTGTTTATTTTTGCTACAACTGAGCTTTATAAAATGCCTGATACTATTTTATCTAGAACTCAACGTTATGATTTTAAGAGATTATCATTTGATTGTATTAAAAATCATCTTGAGTTTGTATTAAAATCTGAAAATATTAATTATGATAATGAGAGTTTGGTGCAAATTTCTGATAAATCTGATGGTAGTATGAGAGATGCACTTAGTATTCTTGATCAAATGATATGTATATGTGATAATAATATTACTATTGATAAGATCTCATCATCATTGGGTCTAGTATCAAATCAAAATTACTTTAAAATTTTAACTTATGTTTCATCTAGAAATAGCTCAGAACTATTTCAATTATTTGATGAAATCGTTTCAACAGGTTTATCCCTATATGATTTTATGGAAGGTTTTAATAAATTTCTAAATAAATGTATCATTGCTAATTCATTGAAAAATAGTTATAAAAATAAAGATTTTTTAAAGGATTATTTATCTTATGATATAAAGCTTGAAGAAATAGATTTGTTAAGAATTATGGAAATTTGTCTAAAATTTCAATCTTCTATGCGCCATATAGTTCAACCCAGGATTGCAATTGAAAGCTTGTTACTTAAACTATCTTATTTAGATACATCAATTGATATAAATGATTTTTTGAAAAGCTTAAATGATAATAATTTAGAACAAAGAGTAACAAAGCCACTTCTTAAAAACGAAGAAAAGAAAGATATTTTAAATCAAAATGATTCTGTTAAATCAGCAGATAAAAAAAATGAAGTTTCTGATATTAAAGTCGATGATAGCAATAAGAGTTTAAATAAGGTTGATACTTCTATTAAAAGTCAAACAATTGAAAAAAATGAATTAAAAGTTTTAAAAAAGACTGATAATGTTAAAAAAAATTATTTAACAATTGATAAAATTTCACATGAATGGACAAATATTTTATCTTCAATAACAAAAGGGAATTTATTCCATTCACTAGAAAAAATAAAAGTTGAAAAAATTGATAATAAAAAAATAGTTATAGTTGTATGTGATTCAAATGAGTTTATGTTTAAAAGCTTATTAAATGAAATTGATTATATTCAAAATTGTATTAATAAATATTTTAATACTAATTTATCTTTGGAATTATTAATGGAAGAAAATAAAAAAATAGATGAAAGTAATCAAAAAACAATAAAAAAAGATACTTTGGATAAAGATCATCCATTATTTATGGATGTTTTAAATGAATTTGAAGGAGAAATAATAAAGTAAGGAGTAGTTATGTTTAAAGGCATGTCAAATATATATAAACAAGCACAAAAAATGCAGAAAGATATGAAAAAAGTTCAAGATGAATTAGAAGATTTAAAAGTTGAAGGTCAAGCTGGAGGAGGAATTATTAAGGTCGTTGTAAATGGAAAAAAAGAACCAAAGTCTGTAACTATTGACAGTAGTGTTCTTGATGAGGATAAGGAAATGATTGAAGATTTAGTACTTGCTGCAATGAAAAATGCTTTTGAAAATGCAGATAAAGAGTCGTCAGAAAAAATGAAGTCTATTACAGGTGGAATGCCGAATATTCCTGGTTTTTAATGAATATATATCCAGATACTTTAAAAGAATTAATATTAAAGTTTTCTAAACTTCCAGGAATTGGGGAAAAAACTGCTGAACGTCTTTCGATATATATTTTAAATTCAAACAAAGAAGAAACCGTTGATTTTTCAAATGCACTGGTTAATTTAAAAGATTCTATATCTACATGTAATGTATGTCACAGTTTTACAGAAAATGAATGCCATATTTGTAATAATGAAAATAGACAAAAAAACTTATTATGTATTGTCAAAGACCCAACAGATGTTTTTTTAATTGAAAAATCAGGATATAATGGTCTTTATCACGTTTTAGGTGGGCTTATAGCACCTTTTGAAGGTATTACTCCTGAAAAATTAAATATCGATTCATTATCTAATCGTTTAGATGCATTTAATGAAGTTGTTATTGCTATTGAACCATCACATGATGGTGATATTACAACTATATATTTATCAGATATTATTAAAAAAGAAAATATTAAAGTTTCTAGACTAGCAAGAGGTGTCCCCGTTGGGACCAGTTTAGAATTTATTGATGAAATTACTTTGTCCCATTCAATTGATGATAGGGTTGAATTATAATGTTTTTTAAATATAGATATATTCCCAATTATCTATCATTGCTAAGAATAATATTAACACCAATTTTTATATTTACTATGCTTCAGAATACTATAATATTTAAGATAATTTCATTGTGTATTTTTTTTATTGCTTCTTTAAGCGATTTTTTAGATGGATATATAGCACGAAAATATAATTTTATTACTAATTTTGGTAAAAGTATAGATCCACTTTCAGATAAAATCCTTATTGTAACATCATTTATAGTATTATCATTTTTATTTCCTAATGAAGTAACTTTTTGGATGATTTTTTTAATAATCTTTAGAGATATTGCTGTCACCCTATTAAGATATTATAAGCTAAATACTTCTTCTCCTTTGAAGACAAGTTTTCTTGCTAAAAGAAAAACTTTATTTCAAATAATTATTATCCATTTTATCCTAATTTTAAATGTTTTTGATACTAGCTATATATTAAATAATAACTATATCTATTATTTAATGTGGCTTTTAGTAATACTTACTTGGTATTCTGCTATACCTTATTTCATAGATAAAAAATGAATATTTTAAATAAAATTATTCTTACATTTTTTTTTGTTGGATATATAAAATATGCTCCAGGAACGATTGCTAGTTTTTTATTATTGTTGATTTGGTATTTCATTCCAAATATTTTACTTTTACAAGCTTCGATTTTATTTTTAATTTTATTTTCATCATTATATGTATGTAATTATTTTTCAATTGTTTCCGAAGAAAAAGATCCAGGCTATATAGTAATAGATGAAATATTGGGTATGTCTATTTCTTTATTTATGATACCCAAGAATATTGCACTATATTTTCTGGCATTTATTATATTTAGATTTTTTGATATACTAAAGCCATCAATAATTTATAATGTCCAAGATTTTGAAAAAGGCTTAGACATTTTAGCAGATGATTTTTTTGCTGGTATTTTTACTTTAATTATTTTATTTATGGTTATTTGATTATGAAAGTTGGTATAATCTGTATTGGCGATGAATTAATTAATGGGTACACTAAGGATACAAACTCTAGCTTTATTTCATATCAATTGAGAATTTATAAAAATTTAAATGTGTGTAATGTTTTTATTGTTGGAGATGATTATATGCAAATTTCTAAAAATATTGATTATTTTTTAAAAAATAAAATTGATTACATATTTATTACAGGTGGTTTAGGGCCTACCCATGATGATTTAACTAAGAAAGTTTTGTGTCAACATTTTAATTGTAAATTAAAAGTGAATGATGATCATTATAAAAAATTATTAAAAAAATTTTCTAATAAGAATTTAAAGCATATAAAATCTCAAGCAGAGATTTTAGATATAAGTAAACCTTTACTAAATGATATGGGTACAGCTTTGCCAATGTATTTCAAATATAAAAAATCATCTTTTTTTATATTACCAGGTGTTCCTTCTGAAGTCAAAAGTATAATGAATAATGATATAATACCAAATTACATAAAGCCATATTTTCATGTAAATAAAAATCACTTGACTATTTTAACTGCAGGTATTTATGAAAGTTCTTTATATGCCAAATTAAAAACAATTATAAAGAAATATAATAATAAAATTAAAGTAGCTTTTTTGCCAGGTTACTCAGGAGTTAAGATTAGACTAACTGCAGTAGGTGAATTAGTTTCAAATAATGATTTTTTAAAATTTAGACAAAAAATTGAATCAAAAATCAAAGAATTTGTTTATGGTTATAATGATGATAAGCTAAATGAAGTTTTAGGTGAAGTTTTAATCGAAAATAAAAAAACATTAGCTGTAGCAGAGTCGTGCACAGGAGGCTATTTATCAAAGATTATTACTGATATACCAGGTAGTTCAATGTATTATAAAGGTGGGATTGTTGCCTATGATAATGATATAAAATAAATATGTTAAATGTTAAAAATAGTATTATCTCTAAATATGGAGCAGTTAGCAGGCAAGTAGCATCAGTTATGTCGGAAAATATTAGAAAAAAATATAAATCAGATTATGGTATATCAACTACAGGTATATCAGGTCCGGGTGGAGGTAGTGATGAGAAACCTATAGGACTTATATATATATCTATTTCGAGCAAATTTGAAACAATAACTAAAAAATTTATATTTTCAAAAGATAGAAATATTAATAGAACTATTGCAGTATTTGTTTGTCTTTTCATTCTAAAAAATATGGTTGTAATAAAAAAATAAAAATTTATTTGCATATTATAAATTAATAGTAGTAATATTACTTACGAGTAACTTACGAGGTAATAATATGTTGTCACCAAAAAAACAAAAATTTTTAGATTTTATAAAAAATTTTATAACAAGAAATGATAGGCCACCAACATTTGTAGAGATAATGAAAGGCTTGAAATTTAGTTCATTAGGTACAATCAATTGGTATATAGTACAGCTCGAATCTGAAGGTCTAATTAAAAGAGTTAAAGGTTCAAACGGTAAAAGAGCATTATCAATATTAGAAAAAAATATTGATAATAGATTGCCAATGTTAGGATTGGTTGCTGCTGGAATGCCAATAGAGGTATTTGAAAATATTGAATATGTAGATGTACCAAGTAAATATATAAATAATGAAAACTATGTACTAAAAGTTGATGGTAATTCAATGATAGACGATGGAATATTAGATGGTGATTATATAGTAGTTAAAAAATCGCAAATTGCAAGAGCTGGTGATACAGTAGTTGCTATTTTGAATGGTGAAGCAACATTGAAACGATATTATATTGGTAAAAAAGGTGTAGAGTTGCATCCAAGAAATAAAAAATATAATACTATTCATGTTACCACAGAAGATGAGTTGTACATACAAGGTCAAGTATTAGGTGTTTTTAGAGAATATAATTAAACTGGAGATATAAATGGCAGAAAAGAAAAAAACTGATAATTTAAATTTAGTAATTGAGCAAATTAAAAAACAAACTAAAGATCCTAATGCAATAATGAGATTAGGTGATAGTAAAAAAAATATCAAAAATATTGAAGTTATATCTACTGGTTCAATTTCTTTAAATACAGCATTAGGTATTGGTGGTTTACCGAAAGGTAGAATAGTTGAGATTTATGGACCTGAATCATCAGGAAAAACAACACTAACATTACATTGCATTGCAGAAGCTCAAAAGAACAAAGGCACTGCTGCGTTTATTGATGTTGAGCATGCTTTAGATCCTACTTATGCAAAAAATTTAGGAGTTGATACAAATAATCTATTAATATCACAACCTGATGATGGAGAACAAGCACTTGAGATAGCTGAAACACTTATTCGAAGTGGTGAGTTAGATATTTTAGTTATTGATTCAGTTGCAGCATTAGTTCCAAAAGCGGAACTAGATGGTGAAATGGGTGATTCTCATATGGGTTTACATGCAAGATTAATGTCGCAAGCAATGAGAAAATTAACGGGTATTGTTAGTAAATCCAAAACATGCGTTATCTTCATTAATCAAATTCGTCATAAAATAGGAATAATGTTTGGAAGTCCAGAAACCACTACTGGTGGAAATGCATTAAAATTTTATTCTTCTCTAAGATTAGAGATTAGACGTAAAGGTCAATTAAAAGATGGAGAAAGAGTAATAGGTAATAGAACCATTGTTAAAGTTGCTAAAAATAAATTAGCACCACCGTTTACAAAGGTTGAATTTGATATAATCTATGGACTTGGTATTTCATATGAGGGAGATTTAATAGAAAATGCTCTTTCTGGAGATATTTTAGTACAATCAGGATCTTGGTTTTCTTACGAAAATGAAAAAGTAGCACAAGGAAGAGAAAATTTAAGATTATTATTAAAGGAAAATAAAACTTTAAGAAAATCAATTGAATCTAAAGTTAAAAAATATTTAGGAATATAATTTATTAAGTGATTTATATCAACTTTTATAAAGATTTATTTATTTAACTTTTTATTGTAAGAAATAAATATATCATATAATCTTCTTCTTACTCCTCATAAACCTTGAAATATTGATATAAAAGAAACTCCTTAACGGGAGTTTCTTTTTTTATAATGCATTATTTTTACTTGATATATTTTTTAATTTTAGTATTTTTAGATATGGATAGAATTGCGAAAGGTATTGAAATTGTAAAGATATTAGATAATCTATACCCTGAAACTCCTATACCCTTAAATCATACAGACTCTTTTACACTACTGGTTGCAGTGATGTTATCTGCTCAAACAACTGATAAAAAAGTTAATGAGGTAACTCCATACTTATTTAAACTTGCTGATAATGCTCATGCAATGTCTATGTTAGATGTTAATCAAATAGAAAAAACTATTAAACAAATCGGCTTAGCTCCAACAAAGGCCAAAAACCTAAAGAAACTTTCAGAAATTTTAGTTAAAAATGGTGGAATGAAACCAAGCTGGAGTTTTCTAGAAAGTCTACCAGGAATTGGACATAAAACAGCTAGTGTAGTTATGTCACAATGGTATGGCTTTCCAGCATTTCCTGTTGATACACATATTCATCGTTTAGCATCAAGGTGGGGTTTATCTAAAGCTAAAAATGTTATTATGACTGAACGTGACTTAAAAAAAATATGGCATAAAGATTTATGGAATAAATTGCATTTACAAATAATTTTTTTTGGAAGGGAGTATTGTCCTGCAAGAAATCACAATATGCTTGAATGTCCAATTTGTTCTTGGGCATCTTCTAAAAAAGAATTAAAGCTGAAATGTCAATTAGTTTGATAAAATAATATTTACTAGTAAGACTATATCTAATACATCAAAATTACTATCGTTATTTAAATCACCAATTAATACCTCACTTGAATTTGGTTCTGATGTATCTAATATGATATTAATTGCTACCACTAAATCAAGAACGTTTAGTAATGAATCTGTATTTAAGTCTCCTGATAAAAATGAATCTGAGAAATAATACCCTGTATTATGATTATCACCCCTGTATTTATTCCAGTAAAATGGTTCTGTTGTAGTAGTATTTTTAATATCAATGACTGATAAATTTTGACTGCTTCCAATGATTATTTCTAAATCATTGTCATCATCTAAATCAACAACATTTGGTGAACTTTCAAATCCAGCATTAAATTGTAATGGAAAATTTTCAAATTCCATTCCATTAATTTGAAAAATTATTATTTTTCCTTCATCACTTGCAGATATTACTTCTGGAAAATTGTCATTATCCAAATCCGCAAAAACTGGAGATGAATTAACATTATCACTACCAATGTATTTTGGCCAATTATTT
Source organism: Fidelibacterota bacterium (assembly GCA_002704685.1). Classification (GTDB taxonomy): domain Bacteria; phylum Fidelibacterota; class Marinisomatia; order SCGC-AAA003-L08; family D37C17. The sequence continues at coordinate 79,447 of PAHD01000007.1, read as the reverse complement.
AAGTGCTGTCCATTTGTATTTATCCCGTAAAGATAACCATCTTCAGATCCAAAGAATATTTTAATTTGATTATCATGGGTTATAAATCCTGGTTCTGATTTTATATCGTTTCCTGTTTGAATTGAAAATTTTATTGAACCATCAATATTTAATCCATAAAATATTCCACCTGTATCTCCAACTAAGATTATCAATTCATTATTATTATTTAATATTGATGGTGCAGCTTTAAATTTGTCTTGTGCCTCAAAAATTGTATTAATACTTCCATCATCATAAATAATATGAATTTGTTTATCATTTTCTGTAGCTACAACAATATCATCTTTTCCGTTTTCATTTATATCATATATACTTACACCATTTTGAATTTTAGAATTTATTTGTACGGGGAAATTGTTAACATTACTACCATCATGATTAATAGCAAAAACATCTCCTGAGGACGAGTAACCAACAAATATAATCTCGAGATTATTATCACTATCTAAGTTTGCTAGAGAAGGTGACCCCATTAAATATTGATCTGTTTCATATACTAATTCAATATCTCCGTATTGATTAATTACATAGCAATTTTTATTCTTAGATGTTACAATAAATTCTATTGCACCATCATTATCAATATCTGCTGCTGCTGGTGANCCCCAAATCTCTTTACTNGTACCATCAAGTTCAATTGGAAAACCATCTANAGGTGATCCATCATTATTTANACCATGAAAAAAGCCATTATCATCNCCAAAAAATATTTCNGANACAGAATCATTGTTAACATCAATTATNAGTGGAGAAGATTTTACTGTTGTNACAGTTTCGTATGNATTACCATCATCATCAANAAGAGAANTAGTNTANGGAAAACCTTGCTGATCTANGGTAACATTAATTACTACATCATATTGATTTTCATTTGATTCACCATTACTNGAAGATGATATAATTGTTAAGTTCANAATATGATTTGAAAGNTTAATATCTTCAGACAANGAAATTAAAAANGGACTATTAGAATTAATTTCTGACTGTCCTGCTGAAATATTATCTATTGANAGATATTCATTAATNATTGCTATNGACTCATCATTAGAAGATAAAATAATATCTGCACTTTCTGCATCNTTCCATGGAATNAAGTTTTCTAAAGTNANAAATAANTCTATTACNTCACCAGGATTTGCAACATTATCNTTATCACCTTGAAACTCNTTNTAAAAATAATCTTGNAANACTACATTNGGGTTATCCANACTTTGTGGTTCAATNCCAATTAANGCACCTTGNTCATAATCAAAGCCATTNANTGAACTTAANAGATAATTTCCNTTTTGAGAACCACCCCAACCAAAATTATTATGAAAATAATCACCATCATAACCATCAATATTCCAAGCATGACATCCATCTGTNTCACATCCATCATAATACATAGGTCTATTNTGATCTAATTCATTTTTAAGTATATTTCTNTATTGTGTTGAACTGTAGCTNCCNGCAGAAATTTCATCAATTGAATTTTTAAATAAAAAATAATTTCTCATTGAATTNCTTGCTCTTGATGTTTGTGAACCAGATCCATCAATTCCAAAATTCATATTTACTGANACTGCACAGTGATATAATAGTTCTTGACTTTCANTTGTTGGGTAATTATTNGCCATTTGTTCNTAATCATAATAAGATGCACCAAAATTTGCATACTGNTANCCATATTGATTNTGAGTGTATCCATGAGANCTNTAGCCNANNTCTGGATAAGACCANTAATGCATAACTTGTGCCATTGCAACNGCAACACAACCTACATAAACGTTTCCACCNGGACCATCTTGATCTTCAGGNCACATATCATTCCATGAAGAATCTTGNTTCCATCTAGATTGAAGAAGTGGTGAAACACTTCTAGTTTGAGTTTCATATTCNACTGGAGNACNNAATTTTATCCATTCATTTTGGATATATTGTCTTTGGTTGTTATTAACTTTTTCTTCCGTAAGTTCTCTTGAATAAAGATTGAAAAGATAATTAATATTTGTAGGGTAAGATGGAGATATAATAAACTCGTTTTCAAAGCTATAACCTAAGATAGGCATCAGAAGATCATCTGCAGAAACAAGAATAAATCCTCTAGGATTTAATTTAAATACATANAAAATATCTTCATTATTATGATTTAATAAAATTATTTCACTATAATTAAATTCAGAAAAACTTCTTTCATTCTTTGAATANAAAAAGTTTTCTGCAATGTTTGTAGCTTGATTTTCTNAAACTACTTCNGAAAAACTAAGACTANNAAATANAAAGATGTAAAAAAATAATTTTGATTTTTTCATNATTANCCTATGATTTATTATTCTAAAATTTATCTAATAATTTCTTATAATATATAATAAATTTTGTAACTAAATATAACAANTGGNAATATAATAAAATGAATTTTATATCAAAAGAGTTTAAAACAACATTATTTTTAAAGTTTTTTGGATTTTTGAAAGTCCCAATGATTTTTTATTGTAACCCTAAAGTTGTAAAAATATCAGAAGAAAGTGTTGAAATTAAAATTTCGTTAAAAAGAAAAACAAAGAATCACGTTGGCAGTATGTATTTTGGAGCTTTATCTGTTGGGGCAGATGTAACAGGTGGAGCTATTGCATTAGGTCTTATAAAAAAATCAAAACATAAAATAAATTTATTATTTAAAGATTTTAAAGCGGATTTTTTAAAAAGAGCTGAAGGGGATGTCCATTTTATTTGTAATGATGGATTATTGATATCTGATATGATAAGAGAAACTGAGCTATCAAAAAAAAGAGTTAACAAACCAATAAGTATTACAGCCTATGTTCCAAAGAAGTTAGATAATGAACCTGTTGCCAAATTTGTATTAACTTTATCCTTAAAAGCTTCATAATAAGTAATCTTTAGTTTTCATAATGAAAAAATTCTTTTTTGTGTCAAACNTTATAATTGGTATCATTTTAATATGTAATTTTATTTTCTGCTATAATACTAAAATTGAAAGTGAATTTGGTAAAATTATATCGAATGACATTGTATATGATAATCCATTTTTAGGTGGTTTTAACAAACCTAAAATTCATTGGGTTGACTGGAATAAAGATGGATTTTCTGATTTGTTCATTCTTGATGAAGATGGAAGAATAAGATACTTTTTAAATCAAAATCAAAGCTTTGTTTTGCAAACTACAGATTTTTTGGGTTTATCAAATTTAAATTGGTTTTTCATATATGATTTTGATAATGATAATGATTACGAAATAGTTACTTCAAGTTCAATCTATTTAGGCGGAATTTCTTACTATGATTTTATTAATAACGAGCTTATTTATATTTCTGAAATAATTGATGAAAACAACAGCTATTTAGATTTGGATCAGTCGATGATTCCAACTTTTTCTGATATTGATGCTGATGGAGATTTAGATTTATTTTCTGGAAATATTATAGGAACTTTAAATTTTTTTGAAAATAAAGGTTTTAGTAATGATATTCCAATTTTTAATTATGAAACTAATTTTTGGCAAGATATATATATAGTTGGACAATCAAGGCATGGAGCTAGTGCTATTAGCTTTATAGATCTCGATGGTGATTTAGATCTTGATTTATCATGGGGCGATTACTTTCAACAAAGTTTGTACATTATATGGAATATTGGTGATAAGTTTAATCCAATTATGGATAATGATAATATATTGACTCAATTTCCATATGAAGAACCAATATTTACAGCAGGATTAAACTTACCATCATTTGTAGATATTGATAATGATGATGATAATGATTTATTTGTTACTACTCTTTCAGGTGCTTATGGATATCAATTAACAAATAATTTTGCATATTATGAAAACATAGGTAATTCTTTCACGTATCAAACAAATAATTTCATTGAAACTATTGATCATTTAACTGATGTAAATCCAAAGTTCATAGATATTGATAATGATGGTGATTTGGATCTATTTATAGGAACAAATTATGATACATCATCTTTCCCTTGGATTGGTAGGATTATATTTTATGAAAATAAAGGTTTTGAATTAGATATTCAACCTTATTGGGAAATTAATAACGATGATTTTTTAAGTATCAATCTGGGGAATAACCTATTCCCTGAGTTTATTGATATTGATAATGATGATGATTTAGACCTCTTTGTAGGAAATTATAATGGCCTTATTCATTATTTTAAAAATATAGGAACCATTAATAATTATAATTTTGAATATCAAGGTATTTTAAATGACATTGATTTACAAGGTTATTCAGCTCCTGAATTTATTGATATTGATAATGATAGTGATTATGATTTACTTGTTGGTTGTTTAGATGGTAAGGTTTATTTTTATGAAAACATTGGAGATAAATATAATTTTAATTTCATTTTAGTTAGTAGTAATTATAATAATATTAATTATGAATCTAGAACCAGTGTTTTATCATTTGATTTGGATTTTGATCAGGATGAGGATTTATTAGTTTCTTCAACAAACAACATAGCATTTTATGAAAATATCGGTGATAATCTTAATAATCAATTTCAATTAAGCAACGATTTACTTTTCCCATTTACTGGTAAAAATACTTCACTTGATTTCTATAATTCATGTTCACATGCAGGTTTTATTGCAGGTATTTCAACTGGTGGTATGTANTTTATTTCATTGAACAATAATTNANATGGAGATCTAAATAATGATTCTATTCTTAATATATATGATATCATTATTTTAGTAGAATTAGTATTANGTGATAATTATTCAGCATTAATTGATACTAANTCAGATTGTTCATTAGATATAGTTGATATAATTGATATTGTTAGCATAATTTTAGATAATTAAATGTATGTAACACCTTGTAAATGTGATTTATATCTCATTGTTATAAATTGTTTTTTTAGTAACTTAAAGGTAGCAATAAATAAATATTCAAAAATGAACTATAGATACATATATATTATTTTTTCTTCCCTATCGCTAATTTTTTCAGCTGATGGNACTTATAAAAACCAAAATTCTAATTTTTACAATAAATCTGGAAAATCTANAATTAATTTAGTTAATTCAAATATTAATCAAACTACTTTAGAAGTAATATTAGATGGTTATGAAATTAGAGAAATACTTGANGGTNAATATAAAATTACAATTGATAAAGGTACTCCTATTTTATCAGCTGGAAATCCCGATTTACCGAGATTAAATACATCTATTATTATNCCAGATAAAAAGATAATGGATATTAAAATTGTTGAAAGTAATTATATAGAGATTAGTGATATTAGTATATTACCTTCAAAGGGTAACCTATCTAGAGATATTAATCCAAAATCAATTCCTTATACTTACAGTAATACATATAATCAAAATAGTTTTTATCCTCAGTCTTTAGTAAATCTGGGTGAACCATATATATTAAGAGGTTTAAGGGGTCAGTCTGTTATGATTAATCCGATTCAGTTTAATCCAGTTACTGGAGTTCTAAGAATCTATAATCGAATTTTAATTAATATTTATGAAAGCAAGGAAGTNTTCAATAAACAGGTAAAAAACCCANTAAATAGAAAAGTTGAACAAGAGTTAAATTCTTCTAAAGAATTTGATAATATTTACAATAATTTATTTATTAATTATCCACAAGATTTAAGATTTGATTATTTATCAGACCAAGGTAATATGTTGATAATCTGTTATGATGATTTTATTAGTTCAATGAACCCTTTTGTTCAATGGAAAAATAAGAAAGGGATTCCAACAGAAATTGTTCCTGTAAGTNCAATAGGAAATACTGTGAATGATTTGCAAGATTACATCAATAATTATTATTACAACAATGGACTTACTTATCTACTTTTAGTTGGTGATGCAGCTCAGATTCCAACTCACATAATAAATGGTTCAGCNTCTGATCCAAGTTATGGTTTTATTGAAGGNGATGATGCATTTTCAGAAATTTTAGTCGGTAGATTTTCAGGAAATAATTTGTCTCATATTGATACTCAAGTCAGAAGAGTTATCGAATATGAAAAATTTGAAAATTTTGATTCAAGTCACCTAAATAAGGCACTTGGTATTGCCTCTACCCAAGGACCTGGTTACGATGGTTTAGATGATCATGAGTTTAATGACTTAATAGCCAATGATTTTTTGTTAGAATATACATATGATAATTATGAAGGACTATATGATTCAAATGCAAATGTATCAGATGGTATTAATGCAATTAATGAAGGTGTTGGACTTATAAATTATACTGGTCATGCTGGACCTACAGGTTGGGGAAATGGTGCTCCATTGAATGGAAATGATGTTAATAATTTAACTAATACTAATAAGTTACCATTTATTTTTACAGTTGGATGTAATCCTGGGCAATTTAATGATTACACAGAATGTTTTTGTGAATCTTGGATGTGGGCAACAGATAATGAAGGCAATCCAACTGGTGCTGTTGGCCATCTAGGATCAACTATTAGTCAATCATGGGAACCGCCAATGCATGGTCAGTGGGCGATGAATGCTATTTTGACTGAGTCATACAATAATAACGTGTCACGTTCATATGGAGGTATTATAACAAATGGGTGTATGCACATGAACGAAGCTCAAGGATCAAATGGAATTAACGAAACACAATTTTGGACTTTGTTCGGGGATCCTTCAATGTTAATAAGAACAGATGAACCTCAATTATTAAATCCAATTTATGATAATACTATTTTACTTGGTCAATCTGAATTTGTTGTTGATATTGGACAAGAAGGAGCTCTGGTNGCATTATCTATTGATGGCGTTCTTATGANCTATGCTTATTCTAATGGAGGTGTGGCAGTATTAGATATTTCANGTATNAGTAATAATCCTCAAACAATAGATATGGTAATATCAGGTTTTAATAATTATCCTTATGAATCTTTAATAGAGGTGATTTCAGCTGATGGTCCTTTTTTAGTTTTTAATAATTATGAATTAATTGAAGATTCAAATTCTAATAATTTGATAGAGTATGGTGAAGAAATAGCTATAAATTTAGAAGTAAATAATATTGGAAACTTAAATACAAATTCAGTTGATGTAATTTTAGATAGTATTGATGAATATATTGATATAATTAATACGAATTCATTAATATCATTATCAANAGCTGGAGAATCTTCATCAACTGAAAATCCGCTGGTATTTTCTGTACTACATAATGTNCCAGATGGTCACATAGCAAATTTTAGTGCGAATTTAAATGATGGTGATAATGAATGGAACATGAACTTTAGTATTCAAATTAGTGCACCAAACTTTGAAATCCAAAATCCTTTAATTATTGATGATAATCAAGATGGAGTTTGGGATGTAGGTGAGAGTGCTGTCATACAAGTTGATTTAATTAATTCTGGTTCTGCTTATTTTTATGATTATCCTGGTGCTACTATAACAGTTGATAGTCCTTATGTTTCAATAGAATCTGCAGAAAATGAGAATACATTTTTTGGAATTGGTCCAAATTCAANCTATCAAGGAATNTTCTCAGTTATTTCTGATANTCAGACACCAGTTGGTACAGAAGTGATATTTACTATAAACTGGGGATATAGTTCAACAAGTCCTTGTNAATCTGATTGTTTAGAGACATCTACATTGAGTTACTCCGTCATAATTGGTCATCCTTCTATATTAGTATGGGATCCTACAAACGAGCATTTATCTGGTGAAAAGTTAATAGAATTTTTTGAAACTAGTAATATTGAAGGTTATGATTATATAAGTTCTTCAGATATTGAATCTATTGAAAATTACAGTACAGTTTTTGTATTACTTGGTGTTTATCCTGGTAATTATGTATTGCAAGATTATCAAGCTCAATTACTTATTGATTTATTAGATAATGGTGGAAATATTTATATGGAAGGAGCCGATACTTGGGCTTTTGATACACAAACTTCTGTCCATGATTACTTTGGTTTAACTGGAGAGGCAGATGGNTCATCTGATTTATCTACTATCGTTGGANTTAATGGTACTTTTACAGANGGNTTTTCATTTAATTATNATAGTGATAATTCTTATATAGATCGAATTGTTCCTTCAGGAGGANTTCCAATATTAAGAAATTCTGATCCNGAATATACAACAGCTATTGCATTTGAAAATAGCATAGTNGGATATAGAACGATTGGTTCNAGCCATAATTTAGCTGGTTTAAATGGCGAGGGTTTTGACGAATANATTTTATCNATTCTTAACTTTTTTAATAACGGTTCTGATGTGAATCCAGAATGTNTAGCTGGTGATGTTAATAATGATAATAATATAGATGTAATTGATGTNGTTAGGCTTGTGAATTTAATAATTAATGCAGGAAACCCTGCTAATGATTACGAATTATGTGCATCTGATATAAATCAAGATAATTTACTAAATATTCAAGATGTTGTAATTATTACAAATATGATTTTATCAAATGACAGAAAAATCGATTTTTCTAGAGAATTAGATGTAGATGAAGTTTTAATTTATGTTGAAAGTAATTCATTATACTTTGATACAAGTGGGCCTATTAAAGGTATCCAGATAGAAATTGAATCAAATCAAGAGCTTTATTTGAACAATGAAATTGATATGGAATTTGCACTTAACAAAGCTGATAATAAGTATTTTATTTTAATATATAGTCTTGAAGGAAAATCTTTAGAACCTGGAAGTTATAAGCTTTTTGATTCATATAAAAGTTTTGAAATTAATAACTTTATTGCAGTAAATAGAAATAATGAAAAAGTTAATGTGATTATGAATGAAAATTCAATACCTCAAGAATATTTACTTTATCAAAATTATCCAAATCCATTTAATCCTAATACAAATATTGATATAAATCTATCATTTCCAAGTAATATTCAGTTATTAATCTTTGATTTAAATGGTAGGCTCATTAAAAAAATTGCCGAAGGTGATTTTAATTCTGGTAGACATAGTTTCACTTGGAATGGTACATCTGAAAATGGTCAAGAAGTATCCTCTGGAGTTTATGTATATAATTTAATTTCAAATGAAAGAGTTTTTTCAAAAAAAATGCTTTTACTTAAATAAACATATCTGAAGAAATATTATCTACTAAAAGCATCCCATTTTTATTTAGTTTTAAATATCCATTAGATAAATCAATACAATCCCATTTTTTTGTAAGCTCTTTTAAATATATTAAATGATTTTTATGAAACTTTTTAATTTTATTTAAACTTATACCTTTAGTTAATCTTAATCCGTTTAATATCATTTCATTGTATTTGTCTTGTTTTTTTAATATTTCAAAATTTTCTACTGGCAATTTTCCGTTTCCAACTAATGATAAATATTTATCTAATGATTTTACGTTCCACCAACGCTTTTTTGTATCATAAGAATGAGCAGAAGGTCCAAAAGAGATATAAGGATTAGATTCCCAGTAATTAAGATTATGTTTACATTCCATATTTTTTTTAGAATAATTTGATATTTCATATTGGAAATATTTATTTTTCATTAAAATATCTTTAGTAATTAAAAATTGTTCAATATCAATTTGTTCTGATGGCATTAACATTTTATTATTTTTCACAAGATTAAATAACTTTGTGGATGGTTCAACTGTTAATGAGTATGCCGATATATGTTCTGGTTCAAGTGATATTAGTTTTTTGATATCACCTATCCATTGATTAGTACTTAAATTTGGAATATTAAATATCATATCTGTATTAATATTTTTAAATCCAGCTTTTCTTGCGTTTTTAAAAGTTTTAAAGCAGTCATTGGAACGGTGAAATCTCCCTAGATTTTTTAATACTTTATCATTAAAGCTTTGAAATCCAATTGATAATCTGTTAATNCCAATTTTTTTTATATCATTTAAGAANTTAAATGAAGCNTCACCAGGATTTGCTTCTAATGTAATTTCTTTAACATTTGAAATATCAAAAACATNNTCNAGTTGAATAAGAATTTTTTCNATATTTTTTNNAGGTAAAATTGANGGNGTACCNCCACCAAAAAATATTGTATTAAATTCCCATTTTTTTTTATTATATCTTNTGTATGAATTAATTTCTTCAATTAGTAATTNAGTAAATANTGGAATTTGTTTTTCTCTATTTGTAATTGAGTAAAAATCACANTAAATNCATTTNACTTTACAAAATGGGATNTGTATATAGATTGCGCTCTTTTTCATNAAATTCNAAAAAAATAAATTTATATAATTTAAACCATTGAAATAAAGAATTTACTTAATAAATTCAANTGTTAATATCCCCTAAAAATTTGGAAGAAAATGTCGTTTGATAAAAAAGATATAGACCAAGTCTCCATTAATTATGCAAAATCTTTAATTATGGATACTGTTCGTAATGCAAATTCAGGTCATACTGGTGGTCCTCTTTCNTCATTAGATTTTACGTATATTTTATTTAAAGAGTTTTTAAAATTCGATCCAGAAAATTCAAAATGGCAAAATAGAGATAGGTTTGTAATGTCTGTTGGTCATGAATCAGCTTTAATATATGTTATGTTATATTACATTGGATGGTTGAAGTTAGAAGATTTGAAAAAATTTAGACAATTAGGTTCTAAAACTCCTGGTCATCCTGAAAAAGATTTAACNCCAGGTGTTGAAGCNACTACAGGTCCTTTAGGTCAAGGTGTTGGTAANGCTGTTGGAATGGCANTAGCTGAAAAGATTCTTTCAGAAAAATTTGGTTCAGAAATTATTAATCATTTTACTTATGTCTTGCATGGTGATGGTGATATTCAAGAACCTGTAGCACAAGGTTCAATCGCCTGTGCAGGTCATTGGGGTCTTGAAAAATTAATTGCTTTTTATGATTCAAACAATGCTCAGATTTCAGGAAAAGTATCAAGATCAGACTCTACTGATTATAAAAAAATGTATGAATCTCATGGTTGGCATGTTCAAGTTATAAATGGCCATAACCACGATGAAATCAGAAATGCTATAAGAATTGCTCAAATGGAAGTAGAAAAGCCATCGGTAATTATTGGTGAAACAATTATGGCTTATGGCACAGCTAATGTGGAAGGTGATCACAATACTCATGGTGCACCATTGTCTCATGAAGAAATAAGATTAACTAAAGAAAAATTAGGTTTGGACCCTGATAAATTATTTCAAATTTCTGATAAAGTGCTTGATGACTTTAGAGCATCATACAAGTATGCAAAGCAAGAAGTTGAATCTTGGAATAATTTATTNGATAAAAAAAATACTGATAAAAATTTTAGAGATGCTTGGAATAATTCTATTAACCTATCAATACCTGAATCTGTTGATTGGCCTTCGTATAAATATGGTGATAGTATAGCAACAAGAAAAGTTTGGGGAGCAGTTATTGAAGAGTTNGCAAGAAAAGAAATGTTTCTTGTTGGTGGTTCAGCTGATTTAGAGCCATCTAATGTTACTGGAGGTTTCGCTTCAATTGTAAAAGATTTTAGTTCAAAAAATCCATCAGGGTTGAATTTAGCATATGGCGTTAGAGAGTTTCCTATGGGAGTTATNAATAATGGTATTGCTCAACATGGAGGATTATTTCCTTTTGGTGCAACATTCTTTGTTTTTGCTGATTATGAAAGGCCCGCTATTAGATTAAGAGCACTCCAAGGTTTACCTTGTATTTCTGAATACACACATGATTCAATTTATGTTGGTGAAGATGGTCCAACACATCAACCAATTGAGCACTTGATGTCATATAGAAATATACCTAATTTACTAGTTTTACGTCCAGCTGATGCTAATGAAGCAGTTGTTGCTTCAAAAATTGCATTTGAGCAAAAAAATCGACCTTCTTTAGTTCTTTTAACAAGACAGTCAGTTCCCGTTATTGATAGAAATGAATATGCCCATTTTTCAAATATAGAAAAAGGTGGTTATATTATTAGTGATTGTGATAAGCCGGATATTTTGATTTTTGCTACAGGTTCAGAGGTTTGGGTAGCATTGGAAGTAAAAAAACTTTTATTAAATGATTTTAATGTAAAAGTTGTTAATCTTTGTTGTTGGGAATTATTTGAGGAACAAGATTTAAACTACAAAAAATCTGTCCTGAAATGTGATTCAAAAACATTATTAGTCTCTATCGAGTCAGGTACTACTGATGGTTGGCAAAAGTATACAGGAAGATTTGGTCTTAATATCGGTATTAATACTTTTGGTGAATCTGGACCTGGAGCTGATGTTGCTGAACATTTTGGGATTACTCCTGATAATATTTATAATAAAATATTGAAGAAATTAGATTTATAGATATGTTTAAAAATAAAATTAGTTTAATTGTAATATTATTTAGTCACTTACTTACTCAAGATATTGATCCAGTATATACCGGTTCATTTGGTTCTGTAACAATTAATAATCAAGTTTATAATCAATTTTCATTAAGACCAGAATTAATTTTTGGTAAAGTTGGTTTGGGTCTTGATTTATACTTTTATTTCGATCAAGATGGAAATTTATACGATGAGAATTGGAATTTTTCATCATCAAAAGATGTATATAAAACCTTGGTAGATAAAATTTATTATTTAAGATGGGGCGTTCCTGCAGATGATTTATATTTTAGGGTGGGTTCATTACCATCAATAACTTTAGGAAATGGATCACTTGTAAATGGTTATTCAAATATAATGGATTATCCAAGAGTTAGAAGAACTGGTATCAATTTTAATTATAATTTTCAAAACTTTAAGTTTCAATTTGTGCATAGTGATTTAAAAGAAGCTAGAGAGCCTGGATTATTTGCTTTAGGAGGAAGTTTTGAATATGTTAAAAACGTTGATTTTTCATTTAGTCTAGTTATTGATCCTAACCAGAGAAAAGGATTGTTAGACTCTGATAGAGATGGTTATCCTGATTTTGTTGAGCCTGACTATGCGAATGATTCTAGTCAATGGCATGTCAATGAAACATTTATAAATATGTTGAACGAATTTTGTGACTCTCAAGTTTCTGATTGTCAAGGCATGATTGAAGCTGCTGAATCTGAAATGGAAAATTATTCAAATCTATTAGATTTAAATGATAAAAATCAAGTTGCAGGTATTTCTTTAGGTTTAACATATAATCTTAATAATAGAATGAAGTTATTTTCTGAGTTTTCACAGCTTTCTGGTGAAACCTTAAATCCTTACAATCCTGAAACTGAAACAGATAATTATAATAGTTTTGATGATAGATTAGGATTTGGTTTTATTCCTATTGGTTTTACTGCAGATTGGGATAAAGTGACTCTATCTCTAGATTTAAGACAAAATTCAGAAAATTATCTGTTTAATTATTGGGATCAAAATTATGACCATACTAGAGCTATGGTTGTTCAAAAAGATGGATCAAATGTAGTTGTTACAAAAGAAGATAAGCTATATCTATATGGTAAATCTAGAGGTGCCAATCTTACCATAATAAGTAATTTTCTCAAAATTTTTCAGCTAGAAATGATGTATCAATACATGAATGGTGATAAATGGGATAATAGTATAAATGATTACAAATCTGATCAAAATAGTACTTTTTACACAAAGCTTGATATAGATACATCAATCATTCAAAAAGTTAGAATTGCAGAAATTTTCTATCAGCAAAGCTATTCAGACAAGCCGTTCAGTTTTAAACCTGATGAAAACACCTTATTTGGATATAATATAGGTGTTGAGATGGCTGATAATATGGTTTTAATTTTAAAAGGAAGAAAATCATATATCTTTGAAAATGATGGATTTAGACCTGTTAAAACAACTCAGATTGAAACTCAAGTAATTTTCTAATGAAATTAAGTTCGCAAAAAATAAGAAAAGATTTCATTGATTTTTTTGCAGCCAAATCACATAAGTTTGTAAGAAGTTCTTCTGTATTTCCTTCTGATGATCCTACTTTGTTATTTACAAATGCTGGCATGAATCAGTTTAAAGATATTTTTTTAGATAAAAAAACAGCTGATTTTAAAAGAGCTGTTAATTCTCAAAAATGTATCAGAGTAAGTGGAAAGCATAACGATTTAGAAGAAGTAGGTGTAGATTTATATCATCATACTTTTTTTGAGATGTTAGGTAATTGGTCATTTGGTGATTATTACAAAAAAGAATCTATTATATGGTCATGGGAATTATTAACAGATATATGGAAATTGGATAAAAAAAGACTATGGGTTACTATTTATGAAGACGATAACGAATCTAAAGAAATATGGGAAAAATTTACAGATATAGATCCAAATAGAATTTTGAAATTTGGAAATAAAGAAAATTTTTGGGAAATGGGGGATACTGGTCCTTGTGGTCCATGTTCAGAGATTCATTATTATATTGGTCAGCTTGATAAGCAGAGTAAAGATGGAGTAAATAGAACTGACGAATATCGTGAGCTATGGAATTTAGTTTTTATGCAATATAATAGGTTGGAAAATGGAAAGCTTGAAGATTTACCATCAAAGCATGTTGATACAGGATTAGGTCTTGAAAGAATGGTGTCTACATTAAATAATTTAGATGATCATTATAAGACTGATTTATTTTATCCAATAATTGAACATATTGTAAAAATATCAAATAAAAACTATAGTTTTGATAATGGTGTTCCTCATAGAGTAATAGCTGATCATCTACGAATGGTTTCTTTTTCGATATCTGATGGGATTATGCCTTCAAATGAAGGCAGGGGATATGTTGTTAGGAGAGTTTTAAGAAGAGCGGCTAGATTTGGAAGAGTTTTAGGAATAAAGCAATCTTTTATTTATTTACTTTATGATACATTGATAAGTATTTTAGGTGATTCATATCCAGAGTTGATTGATAAAAAAGATTATGTAGTTAAAGTTATTAAATCAGAAGAAGAATCCTTTGGTAAAACCCTTGATAGAGGACTTATAATATTTGAAGAGATTTGTTCTGAATTAAATGGAAATCAAATATCTGGTGAAGATGTTTTTAAGCTTTATGATACCTACGGATTTCCTTTAGATTTAACTCAACTATTGGCTCAAGAAAAAAAAATAAGTATAGATGAAGATAAATTTCATTTTTTAATGAATAAACAAAAGGATAAAGCTAGACAATCCAATAAATTTATACTCGATAATCAAAAAATTGATTGGACTATTTTAAAAAATACAAATAAAAATTCAAATTTTATTGGTTATGAATCATCAAATTCTAATTCAAATATTATGAAATATAGGCAAAGTGCTGATAGTTATGAAATTGTTCTTGATAAAACACCTTTTTATGCAGAATCTGGAGGGCAAATTGGCGATATAGGGACTATATCAAATGATAATTTTACGTTTATTGTTTCAGATACTTATAAGTATGGTGATGATATCTGTCATTTTGGATATTTTGAAAAAGGAAAAATAAAAAAAGACTTTAAAGATAAAGTTAATGTTGAAATTAATACAGAACGAAGAAACTTTATAAAAAAAAATCATACTGCAACACATTTATTGCATAAAGCTTTAAAGATTGTCTTAGGTAATGATGTGCAGCAAGCAGGTTCTTTAGTATCTTATAATTATTTAAGATTTGATTTAACCTACTATAAAAAAATTAATCAATCTGAGTTAAATGAAATTGAAGATATTGTAAATAATACTATCAAAAAAAATATTGCATTAGATATTGATATAAAAAAGTATTCAGATGCTAAATCTGATGGTGCAGAA
Organism: Fidelibacterota bacterium; assembly: GCA_002704685.1. GTDB lineage: Bacteria > Fidelibacterota > Marinisomatia > SCGC-AAA003-L08 > D37C17. Next base: position 63,720 of record PAHD01000007.1, on the reverse strand, counting down.
GCACTTTTTGGAGAAAAATACGGTGATAATGTTAGAGTTGTAAATGTTGAAGGATTTTCAAAAGAGCTGTGTGGTGGTACTCATGTAGATAGAACTTCTGAAATAGGTCTTTTTAAAATTATTTCAGAAAGCTCTTTAGCATCTGGTGTTAGACGAATCGAAGCTTTGACAGGTAGTTATGCTTTTTCTTATTTAAGAGAAAAAAATAATCTTTTGTATGAAATTAAAAATATTTTAATGTGTAATGAAAAAGATATGGTTAATAAGGTAGAAAATATTTTATCATCTAATAAAAAATATAAAAAAGAGATAGATGGTTTGAATGTTAAAGAATCAAAATCTAAAATAAAAAATTTAATTGAACAAAAGAAAATAAAGCTTGATAATTTTTTTATTTTTACCGATAGTTTCAGCTTAAATATCAAGCCAAATATCTTATCTGATTTAATTAGAGATAATCTTAAAAATAATGGTATTGGACTTGTTGGTTTAAATTTTAATAATCAAAATATGATTGTTTGCTCCATAACAAAAGATTTAGGTCAATCTTTTAGTGCGGGAGATATAGTAAAAAAATTAGCATCACAACTTGATATTAATGGTGGCGGTTCAAGGCATATGGCAATATTAAAACTTGATAAAAGTTTTTTGTTAGATGATATATTAAACAAAGGATTTAAAATTATGGAAAGAATGATAAAAAATGATAATTAATACACCTCTTATTTTTGATAAAAGTAATAATGGATGTAATGGATATAAAGTTCCAAAGTCTTCAGTTCCAAAATATAAACTTAGTGAGTATATTCCGGATAAGTTAATAAGAAAACAAAAGTTAAATTTACCTCAAGTAACAGAATTCCAAGTTGTTAGACACTATACAAATTTATCAATTAAAAATCACCACGTGGATAAAAACTTTTACCCTCTTGGATCTTGTACAATGAAATATAATCCTAAAATCAATGATGCAATTGCACTTCATCCTGGTTTTTCATTAATACATCCTAATCAAACAGATACAACTGTACAAGGTGCTTTAGAAATATTCTCAAATTTAGAAAATATTTTATTAGAGCTTACAGGAATGAAAGGAATTACATTGCAACCATCTGCAGGTTCACAAGGTGAAATGGTTGGTTTACTATTAATGAAAAAATATCATGAAGATAAAAATAATGATAAAAAATATGTGATAATTCCTGAAACAGCTCATGGAACTAATCCTGCCAGTGTAATAATGACTGGATATAATGTAAAACAAGTAAGATCAGATTCTAGAGGAAGAGTTGACATTAGTCATTTAGAAGAATTAATTGATGATCAAGTAGCAGGATTAATGCTAACTCAACCTAATACTTTGGGTTTATTCGAAGATAATATTGAGAAAATTTCTAAAATGATTCACGATGTTGATGGCTTAATGTATATGGATGGTGCAAATTTAAATGCTCTAGTGGGAATAGCTAAGCCTAGGTTGATGGGTTTTGATATTATGCATATTAATTTACATAAAACATTTTCTACACCTCATGGAGGTGGTGGTCCAGGTTCTGGACCAGTTGCTGTGCATTCTAAATTAAAAAAATATCTTCCTTCTGGATTTATTAATAAAAAAGATGGATCATATTTTATAGATAATAATAAAGATACAATTGGCAAGGTCCATACATTTTATGGGAATTTTGGTATTTTAGTTAGAGCATATGTATATATACTTAGTTTAGGTAATAAAGGTTTGAAAAATATTGCCTTATATGCTGTTTTAAATGCTAATTATTTAAAGTATTTATTAAGCTCAAATTATGAAATTCCATTTTCTGATGGTACATTACATGAATTTGTTATTTCAGCTGTTAAACAAAAAGATAGAGGAGCAAAAGCGCTGGATATAGGAAAGTCTTTACTAGATTATGGCTATCACGCTCCAACTGTCTATTTCCCAACAAATATAAAAGAATCTATTATGATTGAGCCAACAGAAACAGAAGATAAACAAACACTTGAAGATTTTGCAGAAGCAATGATTAACATAGATAAAAAAATTGATTCAGATTCTAGTTATTTATTAACTAGTCCATATAAAACACCTGTTAGAAGATTAAATGAGGCTCAGGCTAATAGAGAATTAGATATTAATTACAATGATATACAAAATAAAGATTAGTAAAGAATGTTTATATATTTTGGATTTTTATTATGAATAAAGTAATTATATCAACTAATAAAAGTCCAAAAGCTATTGGTCCTTATTCACAAGCTATAAAAGTTCAAGGTAGTATTACGTTTACTTCTGGTCAAATACCATTAAATTTAGATGGTAACCTAGTTTCAGAAGATTTTGAAAAGCAGGTTTACCAGGTTTTAAAAAATATTAATGGTATTTTAGAAGAAAGAGATAGAAACTTATCTGATATAGTAAAATTAACTGTATTTTTAGTTGATTTATCAAATTTTGATATTTTAAACAAAGTTTTTAAAAAGTATTTTAACAATGATTATTTTCCTGCACGTTCAGTTGTTGAGGTAAGTAAACTTCCTAAAAACTCTCAAGTTGAAATAGAGGCAATTTTCAATGATAATTAAATTATTTTTTATTATTATTTTTAATTTTATTTTTGCGATTAATGTTGCTGAAAGCGATACAACAAAAAAATAATTAATCACGACTGGAAATTAAATGTCTTTTCAATTGGTAAAGGTATGATTCCCATTGGACAATTTGAAAATAATAAACCACTTAAAGCTTTTGCATTAATGAGTATGAAGTTTTATTGGTTAAAAGAATTTCAATTAGCAAAAGATATTTCTAATATTTCCGATAGAAACAGAAGTTTTTGGTGGCTTTTAATGTTAAATTTATATGGAATAATAGATTCTTACGTAGATTATCATTTAAAAGATTTTCCTGAAAATGAAGATTTAAAAAAAGATGAGAAAGAATAAAATATGTGTGCAATAGTAGGTGTTCATACAAATAAACCCAGCGCTTGTTTAACTTTATATAATGCTATGACTGTATTGCAGCATAGAGGCCAAGATGCTGCAGGCATGGCAACTTTTAATGAACTAGGTAAGCTTAATATATATAAAAATAATGGCTTGGTAAGAGATGTTTTTTCAGAACAAGAGATGATGAAACTCTCAGGTTCTATTGGTTTAGGTCATACAAGATATCCTACAGCTGGTTCTTATAATTTTGAAGAAGCACAACCTTTTTATGTAAACTCACCATATGGATTAGTTCTTGTCCACAATGGTAATCTTGTTAATGCTGATAAATTAAGAAATGAATTATTTAAAAAAGATTTAAGACATATTAATACAAATTCAGATTCAGAAGTTTTACTAAATATATTTGCTAATGCGCTACAAAACAAAAGACAGATTTCTTTGACTAAAGAAGATGTTTTTAATGCTGTCGACGAGGTTCATAGTAGAGTTGAAGGAGCTTATTCAGTAATTATAATGATTTCTGGATATGGGATGGTTGCCTTTAGAGATCCAAATGGAATAAGACCATTAATTTTTGGTAAAAAAGATGACTCTAAATATATGTTTACATCTGAAAGTGTCGCTTTAGATTGTTTAGGTTATTCAATTGAAAGAGATGTAAAGCCAGGTGAAACAATATTTATTGATAATAATGGAAACGTATTTAATAATTTATACAAAACAAAAACTAATCATACTCCATGTATTTTTGAATATGTATATCTTGCAAGACCTGATAGTACTATAGATAATATTAATGTTTATAATTCAAGACTAAAAATGGGTGTTTCTTTAGCAAAAAAAATTAAAAAAGTATTAACAGTTGATGAACTAAATGATATAGATGTTGTTATACCTATACCTGATACTAGTAGAACTAGTGCATTACCATTAAGTATAGAACTTAATAAAAAATTAAGGGAAGGTTTTGTTAAAAATAGGTATATAGGTAGAACATTTATAATGCCTGGACAAAAAATTAGAAAAAAATCAGTTAAACATAAATTAAATACCATTACAAAAGTTTTTAAGAATAAAACAGTTTTATTAATTGATGATTCTATTGTTAGAGGAACTACTAGTAAGCAAATTATACAAATGGCAAGAGATGCTGGTGCAAATAAAGTTTATTTTGCAAGTGCATCACCTCCAATTAGATATCCAAATGTCTATGGAATTGATATGCCTTATGTTGAAGAGTTAATTGCACATAATAAAACAATTGATGAAATTTGCAATTCAATTAATGCTGATAAATTAATTTATCAAGATTTAGAAGATTTGGTAAGTTCAGTTTCTAGTAGTTCAATTAAATCATTTGATACGTCTTGTTTTAATGGTGAATATACCACTAAGGGTGTTAGTAAAGACTATCTGGAAAATTTACATAAAATACGTTAATGTTTAAAAAATTTTTTAGAGATCATCCCGTTCACAAGAAAATAGTTCCATTGTTTGATGAGTTTTTTTTCTTTAACCCAATGAATTATTATTTTTCCTGGTTGATGATATGCGTTGGGGTTTATTTAAATTTATTTTTATCTCTATTAAATCCTCAATTTTTATTTTCGTTCAATTTTGGCTATTTATTATTATTTCTAGGTTTATCCATGATATTAAGTAGTTTTTATATTTTTAATAAAATAGATGATGTTAATGAAAGAGATGAGAATTTCATACTTATAGAAACAAAATATTCTTTTGCAAAATTTGAACTTTTATCAAAGATTTTAATTTTTGTAGGGCTTATACTATTACTATTTGTTTCTGTAATAAACACAATAACTGGAGTTTTATTAATTATATGTTTCGGAGTGTTTCAAAAATATTTTAAAAATAAATTAATCTATTATTTTTGTGAATCATGTTTACTTTTCTTCAGTGGCTGGTTTTATACAAAAGAAATCACAACAGGTAGATTTTTTTCACTATTCGATATCATTTTTTTAGTGCCATATTTTTTATTTTGTTTGAGTCTTTATATGTCTAAAATGAACCTTGATAATTATAACAATGAAAATTTTAAAATTAAAAAATTCGATTGGAAAGTACTTTGCCCTATCATTTTATTGATTATTTCTTTCTATATAGGGTTTATTAATAGTGATCCTTTAATTTCAATTATATCGATAACTTCTATAGGTTTTAACTTTTACTCTTTTTTTCGTTTTTATCAAAAAGACATGGTTCGTTCATTGATTTATCCTCTAGCTATTTTTAATATTTTTTTAATGACTATCTTTCCTTATTTATTTATGTTCCATTTTGTTCTTTTTTATATTAGTAAATATTATCATTGGCATCGTTTCGATCTGCACTATCCTACATTTTTAGTTGATAGTGAATAATAATATATATAAACTCATATAGATAGTATGGATATGAATTTAAATTCTATTTATTTAGATCGTTTTGTTGCTATTGATGTAGAAACTACTGGGTTAGATTTTAAAACTGATGAAATAATAGAAGTCTCAGCTGTTAAGTATGAATTTGGTAAGGTTGTTGATTCTTTTACAAAATTAGTTAAACCTAATAAGCTGATTCCACCTTTTATAACTAACTTGACAGGAATTAAAAATTCTGATGTTTTGAATGAGAAATTTTTTTTAGATATAGCTTCAGATTTTATATCATTTATTGATAATCTTCCATTAGTTGGACATAATATAGATTTTGATTTAAAATTTTTACATAAGTCCTTTAGTAAAACTTATAATATTTTTGAGCATAATTATATATGCGACACCTATTTATTGTCTAAAATATTTTATTATTCATCAAATTCATTCAAATTAGAGTCATTATGCAATGATTTTAATATTGCAACAGGAAATTCTCACAGAGCAGAAGATGATGCTAAAAGTTCAGGTGATTTATTTCTAAAACTATTAGAAAGAGTCTTTATCTACGATTTAAATACTATTAATGATATTTATAAATGTTATAAAGATACAATGTACATAAATAAAAATCTTTTTTTTCATTTAATTAATAATAAAATAGATATTAATGAAAGTAATCATAAAAATATTATTATAGATAATAATTATAATAGTAATTCATTTGAATATAAGTCTAAGTCAAATAAAAAATTGAATTTTGAAGAAATATACATTGAAAATGGAATTTTAGATTCAAAAATTACTAATTATGAATTTAGAGCATCTCAATATGAATTTTCAAAAAATGTTATGAAATCTTTTGATAATAATTCAATATTTGTCGCTGAGGCTGAAACAGGATTAGGTAAAAGTTATGGTTATTTAGTTCCAGCAATGCTTAATTCTTATGATAATAAAATATTATTATCAACAAGTACTCATAACTTGCAAGAACAGTTGTTTCATAAAGATATCCCCTCATTATCAAAAGCATTAGATATTTCAATAAAAGCAAGTTTAGTTAAGGGAATGAAAAACTATATTTGTATAAAAAGATTTGAAAGAATAATGAAAAATTTAGATTCTTTAAATGATAATGATATTTATGAATTATTATCATTAATGATATGGATTAAAAATACTAAAACAGGTGATATTAGTGAATGCAATAGTTTTCAAATTGATAGATTATTTCATTTGTGGGATTTAATTAATTATGATTATCAATTTTGTAGCTTTCATAAAAATGATAACAATAAATGTTTTTATAATAAATTAAAAGAAGAAGTTCAAAAATCAAATTTATTAGTTATAAATCACTCGCTTCTAGCAACAATTTACAATAAAGAAGAATCACTTTTTGAAGATTTTAATTTATGTGTTATTGATGAAGGTCATAAAATTACTGAAAATTGCAGAATGCATTTAAAAGAATTTATAAGTTCAAAATATATAAGTGGGCTTTATAACTCAACTATCACCTTAATTGATAAAGTATTATCTCAGAATTATGAAAGTGAAAGCTATAGTAATCTTGGAAATTTTAAGACAAAAATTGAATTAGAATTTCAGAATTTTATTGAAAGTTATAGAGAAATAACAATTGATTTTGCTGATGATCTTTTAGTTTCTAAACTACAATTTAATGGAAAACATGATATTAGATTTAAGCTAAGCGAAGAAAACAAGGTAGACTTTAGTTGTTTTTTAGAAAAATTCTTAGTTTTTAAAAATCATTTAGAACTTTTTTATAATTTACTTGAAAAAAATGATTCTATCACTTTATCGAGAATTCAAAAGCTTGATATGTCTATCACAAGAAGTAGGTTTGAAGAACTTGATAATTCATTAAACAATATTTTTATGATATCAAAAAATCAAATTAAATGGATATCAGCTTATGTAAATAATAATAAAGTTTTNTCTTTTTCTTTTAATTCCGTTCCATTACTAATTGAAGAAGTTTTTGGTTTTTTTTATAAAAAGTTTAGTTCAATAATTTTAACTTCAGCTACTCTAACTGTAGATGATTCTTTTGATTTCATTTTAAATGAAATTGGAATAAATAATCTTTTTTCTGAAAAATCTTTAAAAACAAAAAGATTTTTATCACCTTTTTTTTTGAAAGATCAAACAAAATTATTTATTAATAACTCGAACGAAATTGTTGATAGTGACGGTTATAATTTAGATTTAAAAAATATGATCCTAGATATTAGAAAAAAAATATCAAAAAGAACATTGGTTTTATGTACTTCCTATAAACAGATTTTAAATTTTAAAAATCTGTTATCAAATTTTGAGAATACTTATTTTCAAGATAAAACTACATCTAAAGAAATATTATTAAAAAATTATTTATCAAATAAAAACTCAATTTTATTTGGGACTTCATCATTTTGGGAAGGGGTTGATTTACCAAATGATAAGCTAGAGATTTTAGTTATTCTTAAAGTACCTTTCTCAAACCCTTATAATCCAATTGTTGAAGCAAAAATTGAACAATTTAGAGAAAAAAATATTGATCCTTTTATCAACTATCAGCTTTCTGAGGCAATTTTAAAATTAAAACAAGGATTTGGAAGATTAATTAGACATCAGAATGATATAGGTGTTTGTATTATTGCTGATACTAGGATACTTAACAAATCTTATGGACAAATAATATTAGATTCATTACCAGTTGATTATACTAGGTACAATAGTCCAGAGTATGTAGTAAATGAAATTGATAAATTTTTAGGATAATGAATGGATATTGTAATAACTTATAAAATTAATTATTAAAAAGATAGATATGANTAAAGAAATAAATGGAAAAAATTTAACAGTTGATTTTTTAGTATCTGTAANTAGAAATAAATGTAAAATAAAGCTTTCAAAAGATTCTGTTGAAAAAATTAAAAAATGTAGATCATTAGTTGATAAGAAAATTGCTGATGGTGAAATAATGTATGGTATTAATACTGGAATTGGTGAATTCTCTGAAACCATATTAAATCCAGATCAAATCAAAGATTTTCAAAAGTATTTAGTCTATAATCATGCTGCAGGTATTGGTGATCCAGCACCAATTGAACATGTTAGAGCTGCAATGTTAAGCAGAATTAACGTTCATGCAAAAGGTATGTCTGGATGTAGATTAATAATTACAGAAACTTTAGTTGAAATGCTCAATAAAGGAGTAACTCCCTATGTTTGCGCTAAAGGTTCAGTTGGAGCATGCGGTGATTTAGCACCTATGTCACAAATTGCACTTGTCCTGCTAGGAGAAGGAAAAGCTTATTTTAATGATAAATTATTAAATGCAAAAGAAGCTATGGAAAAAGCTGGTATTAAAATACCNGGTTTGGAAGCAAGGGATGGTTTGTCTGTTATAAATGGATCAAATTTCTTGACTGGTATGAGTGCATTATTTATTTTTGATACAAAAAAGTGGTTTAAACAAGCAAATATTGCTGCTGCCATGTCGATGGATGCATTGATTGCCAATCTTGGTCCATTAAATAAATTGATTCATGAAGTAAGAGGATTCAAAGGAGCAGTTAAATCTTCAAATTCATTAAGAAAAATTTTGAATAATGGTGATTTATTAAATGGAACTTTAAATACAAAGGTGCAAGATGCTTATACTTTAAGATCTACTCCTCAGGTAATAGGGGCTGCTATTGATTATGCAGATTACTGTCAAAAACAAGTTGAAATTGAGCTTAATGGAGTAGGAGATAATCCAATATTTTTTGTTGATCAAAAAATTCAATTATCTGGAGCAAATTTTCAAGGGACTCCAGTATCTTTACCTCTTGATATGCTTGGAGCAGCTGTAACTATGGTTTCTGTTTTATCTGAAAGAAGAATGAATAGGTTAAATAATCCTGCGTTGAGTAATGGATTACCTGCATTTTTGACCAAAGGAGCTGGAATGTTTTCTGGGTTAATGTTAAGCCAGTATACGGCAGATACGCAAATTGTTGAACAAAGAATATTATCAGCACCTGCTAGTATTCAATCAATTCCTGCAGCCGCAGATCAGGAAGATTTTGTTTCTATGGGAATGAATACTGCTTTGAAAAATTTTCAAATACTTGATAATGCATATGGGATTTTAGGAATTGAGTTTTTTGCTGCAGCTCAAGCTTTAGATTTTAGAAAACATAAGTTTGGAGAAGGTGTTATCGAAGCTCATGAAATTATAAGAAAGTATATTGATTTTTTAGATATTGATAGACCCTTATATGATGATCATAATAAAATAAAAAAACTTGTAAAATCTTCTGAAATATTAAGTAAAGTTGANTTAAGTTTTGGGAATATTTACGATTAAAATTTAAAAATTTTTATATGAATAAAAAACTACAGACAGCACTTACATTTGATGATGTATTATTAAAACCAAACTTTTCTTCAGTCTTGCCTAAAGAAGTTGATTTATCTATTGATTTATCAACTAAATTAAAGTTAAATATTCCTTTTCTTAGTGCAGCCATGGATACAGTTACAGAAAGTAAATTGGCAATTTCACTAGCTAGAAGAGGTGGGTTAGGTATAATACATAAAAATTTTTCAATTGATCAACAAGCTTTTGAAGTTGATAAAGTAAAAAGATCTGAAAGTGGTATGATTCTCGATCCCATAACTATTGAGCCTGAATTTAAAATTAGAAAAGCTCTTGAAATTATGGCTAATTATAAAGTCTCTGGACTTCCTGTAATTAAAAATAAAAAGCTTGTAGGTATTTTAACAAATAGAGACATAAGGTTTGAAAATAATTTTGATTTAGAAGTGAAAGATAGAATGACATCTTCTAATTTAGTAACTGTTCCTGAAAGTACTACTCTTGAGCAAGCAAAGTCAGTTTTGCAAAAGCACAGAATAGAAAAACTTTTAGTTACAGATAAAAATGGATTATTAAAAGGTCTTATTACTGTAAAAGATATATTGAAAAAAGAAGATCATCCAAATGCTGCAGTTGATATTCATGGTCGTCTTTTAGTTGGTGCTGCTGTTGGTATAGAAAAAAATACTCTGGAACGTGTTGCTGCTTTAGTTGAAAAACAAGTTGATTGCATAGTAGTTGATACTGCACATGGACATTCAAAAAGTGTTTTAAAGACAGTTGAGCAGATTAAAAATACATATTCAGATATTGATTTGATTGTTGGAAATGTTGCAACAGGCCAAGGTACAAAAGCACTTATAGATTGTGGAGCTGATATAGTTAAAGTTGGTATAGGAGCAGGCTCTAGTTGTACAACAAGAATTGTAGCAGGTGTTGGTGTTCCTCAATTATCAGCTGTAATTGATTGTTTTGAGCAGGCTAATAAACTTGGTAAAAAAATTATATCTGATGGTGGTATGAGATATTCAGGAGATATTGCAAAATCTCTTGCTGCAGGTGCAAGTAGTGTAATGCTTGGAAGTATTTTTGCAGGATTAGAAGAAACTCCTGGTGAGGTTGTTTTACGAGATGGAAGAAGTTATAAGTCTTATCGAGGTATGGGTTCTGTTGCTGCAATGAAGGAAGGAAGCCACGATAGATATTTCCAAGATTTGAAGTCAAGTAAAAAATTAGTTCCAGAAGGNATTGAAGGCTTAGTTCCTTACAAGGGTAAATTAAATGATACAATTGATCAATTAGTAGGAGGTATTAAATCTTGTTTTGGGTATTGTGGGTCAAAAAATATATCTGATATAAAAGATAAAGCACAATTTGTACAAATAACATCTTCTGGAATAATAGAAAGTCACCCCCATGATATTAATATCACAAAGGATTCTCCTAACTATAGAAAGCCTGATTTTAACGTAGATTTATAAACTATTTAAATGTTTATATAAGTTAGATTTTTTATTTGCTGCTTTGTTTTTATGAATAATACCTTTAGAAGCAACTTTATCAATCAATTTAACAGCTTCATTTAATTTTTTTTCAGCTAAATCTTTTTTACTTTCATTTAGTACATTTTTAACAGCGGTACTAATTTTTGATTTATAAGATTTATTAATCAAATTTGCTTTTCGTGATTGCCTAACTCTTTTTAATTCTGAACCTTTTGCACTCATATTTATTATTTTATATAATTAAAAATTAACCACGAAATATACGATTTATTTTTAGATAAGATACTATACTTAAATAAAATAAGTAAAAAATTAATTTAATTTAAGTTAAATTCTGCTATCTAAATTTTGGAGATTTTTTATGCATAAAGATTTTATTTCTTCCNTTTCTATTTTTGAAAAATTAGATGATACTGTCCTTGAAAAAATATCTTCCCTTGTAAGTTTAAGGGAGTATCCTAAAGGAAGTATGATTATTTTAGAAGAAGAGTTTGGTGATATTGTTTTTATTATTAAAAAAGGAACAGTTAAAATAACCAGAGTTAATGATGAGGGAAAAGAAGTTATTTTGGCTATGTTAGGAGAAATGGAAGTCTTTGGTGAAATGGCAATAATTGATGGTGAATCAAGATCTGCAAATGCGTTGGCTCAAGAAAATTGTGAGCTACTAGCAATAAGTAGTGAAGATTTTATAAGTTTATTAAAAAATCATTTTTCTGTATCTCTGGGTTTAATGGCGGAGCTAGCAAAAAGACTTAGGAAATCAGATCAGCATATTGAAGCTTTGTCTTTATCAGATGCTGAGCATCGAATAGGTGTATCAATATTAAATTTAGCTGAAGAAATAGGAGTGATTAGAAAAGGTAAAGTAACTATTGAGAACTTACCATTTCAACAAGATATAGCTAATATGTCAGGAACTTCAAGAGAAACAGTATCTAGGATTTTAAAATTATTCGAAGATAGGCAATTAATTTTAAAAGAAGGACACAGAGTCTTAATTCCTGATTACTTGTTTTTTAAGAAGTCTTTTGGATAACAGTTGTGTTTGATAAGTTATTATCCGAAATAAAGAAAAACAATTATAAGTCTATTTCAAAAGCAATCTCACATGTAGAAAATAATAATTTTGATTTAATAAATGAAATTTCTTCATGTTTTCCATTTGATAAAAAGCCTCACAGAATTGGAATTACTGGTCCTCCAGGTGCTGGTAAAAGTTCAATAACCAATTTGTTAATAAAAAAATATAGAGAAAATAATTTAAAAGTAGCTGTTTTACTAGTAGATCCATCAAGCCCTTTTACAAAAGGTGCAGTATTGGGAGATCGAATTAGAATGCTAAACTATTATGATGATAATAATGTTTTTATAAGGAGTTTTGGTTCAAGAGGAAGCAAAGGTGGATTATCTAATAATATAAACGAAATTGCAGATATTTTTGCCTTAGCAAATTATGATATTATTGTTTTTGAAACTGTTGGTGTTGGTCAGATTGAAATAGATGTTGTTGAACAAGTTGATTCAGTTGTTCTTACTTTAGTACCTGAATCAGGTGATGATATTCAGGTTCTTAAAGCAGGAATTCTAGAAATTGCTGATATTTTTGTTGTAAATAAATCTGATAGATCTGATTCGGATAAACTTATTGTTTCTTTAAAAAAAATTCTGTCAAATGCTGATACTTTAGGTCAAGATTCTTGGNAAAATCCAATTTTAAAAACTATTGCAATTAAAGATGAAGGAATTGATGATTTAATTAATGAGTTAAATAATCACTTTAAATTTTTAAATGGCAGAGATAGTTACAAAAATTATAAAATTGATAAAAGATATTCCAGTCAAATTAATAAAATTTTGACTAATGAACTTTTAAGTTTATTTTGGAATAAAAATAAGATTAGTAACTTAAATAAAGAACTAGAAAAAAATACTAAAGATAGAATCTCACCTTATGCATTCGTACAAAAATTATTAAATGATAAATAATAAATCAGACAAACCTTTTTTTGATCACCTAGAAGAATTAAGACAAAGAGTAATAAAATGTTTTTTTTCGATTTTTATTTTTTCAATTTTAACTTATTATTTTTCTGATAACATTATCACTTTTTTAATAAATCCGGTAGGAGACTTAAAAATCTCATTTCAAGTTTTAAAAATTACTAGTATTTTTTTAATAAAAATCAGTTTNTCTCTTATTTTTGGAATTTTATTATCTTTACCAATTATCTTGTATCAATTTTTAGTATTTATTTTACCAGCATTTGAAAATAAAGTTACTACATTAAAAATATTTAAATATCTATTTGTAAATATATTGTTTTTTATTTCTGGTTTAATATTTGGATACTATGTTTTAGTTCCAATATCCTTGAAATTCTNTACTTCTTTATCAGCTTCGTTAAATTATATTAATTTAAATTATACATTAGAAAATTATTTGTTTTATATAGTTTGGTTGATGATTATATCATCTTTAATTTTTCAGTTACCATTTATTTTAATAATTTTCAATAAGATAGGAATTATATCTAAAAATTACTTAAGAAAACATAGACGAAGTATTATCTTAGCCTTCTTCATTTTAGCAGCTTTTTTCACACCTCCAGATCCATTAAGTCAAATTATTGTTGTTATTCCGTTGTATTTGTTGTTTGAAATCAGTATTTTTTTTATGAAAAGTAAAGAATGAAAAAAATAATTAATCATATTAGTAGTGAATTAAAAGAGGATTTAGAAATATATAATAAATATCTTGAAAAATCCTTAGAATCAAACGTTAATTTGATCAACAAGGTTATGAAATATGTTATAAAGTTTAAAGGAAAGCAATTTAGACCTTTGCTTTGTATTCTAAGTTCAAGGCTAGTTGGAAAATCTAATGATATGACTTATTTATCTGCATCAACAGTAGAAATGTTGCATGTTGCAACTTTATTGCATGATGATGTTGTAGATAGGTCTTATTTAAGAAGAGGGTGGCCTACAATCAATAAAATTTGGGGAAATAAATTATCAGTTTTAATTGGTGATTATATGTTTTCTAAATCGTTAAGTAATATTTCATNTTTTAATAATTTTGAGCATATAAAAATTTTATCAGATATTTCAAGAAGACTTAGTGAGGGAGAAATATTACAAATAGAACATGCTAAATTTAAAAATATGTCTGAAGATATTTATTTTGAAATGATTTCNGATAAAACAGCTTCTTTGATAAGTGCATCCTGCAAATTAGGTTACTTGAGTGTTTCTAATGATAATAGGAAAAATAATATTGAAAAATTTGGCGAGTATTTAGGTGTAGCATATCAGCTTAAAGATGATTTATTTGATGTAATTGGTAAATTAGAAGATATTGGAAAACCTGCCATGTTAGATTTAAAAAGAAATATGTTAACTCTTCCATACATATATGTCATTAATAATCTAAAGAATAAAGATAAGATTTTATCAAAAATTAAATACTATGCAAAGAAAAATGATTTTAATAATTTGAGAGATATAATTTATTCCAATGGAGGAATTGATTATACAAAACAAATGATTGAAAAATTTTCAAATAAAGCATATAATCAATTAAATGAATTTGAAGATTCTAAATATAAAAGTCTTTTGATAGATACAATTGAGTTTAACATGGACAGAAAATTCTAAATGTTAAAGCTTTTACCAAATTTAATAACAATTTCAAGAATTTTTTTAATGTTTCCTTTAATTTATTTTTTGAATCTAAATAATAATTTTTTCATTTATCAGCTTTATTCTATAATATTTATATTAATTATTTTTTTAAGTGATGTTTTAGATGGTTTTTTAGCAAGAAAATTGAATGTTGTTACTCAAAGTGGAAAAATANTTGATCCTGTTTCAGATAAAATTTGTTTAATGATAATGTTGATCTTTTTAATTCAAAANTATGGTATTATTTTTTTAATATTTTTTATTTTAATTTCAATTAGAGATTTGCTTTTAATAACCCTAACCTGTTATCTAGCAATTAATTATAATTATATATCACAAGCAAATAAATTAGGAAAAAATTTTATGTTTTCATGCNTNATTATGATTATTATGTTCATTTTTAATTTTAATTATTTTATATCATTTACATTCTATATTATTACAATAATTTTAATGCTTTTTAGTACTCTTAGTTATATGAAAACTCATTTAAATAATATTAAGAAATATGAAAATATTTAAAAATACTATTTCAAAAATATTTAATACTCAAACAAAAATTAAAGAAACATTTTCAAGAGTTTTATCTTTTTCAACCTTAAGTAATGAGGATAAAACTAATATAGAAGAATGTTTGTTAGAATCTGACTTAAGTTGGGATTTAACTCAGGAAACTTTAAATAATTTAGAGAAATTTAAGAAAAATGAGACATGGGAAAATGCTCTTTATAATTCATTGAAAAAATCAATCGAAAGTCTAGAAATAGGGTCAAATGATTTTAAAAAAGTTATACTCATTGTTGGTGTTAATGGATCTGGTAAAACTACAAGTGCAGCAAAAATAGCAAATTTTTTTAAAGTAAACAAAAAATNAGTAACGCTTGTTGCTGCCGATACTTATAGGGCTGCAGCTGTTGAACAATTAAAAATATGGTCTCAAAGAACTAATATTAATTTTATTTCTAACCCTAATACGAAAGATCCAGCATCCATTGCATATGATGGTGTAAAGTCTGGAATTGCTAATAATGATGATTATATAATAATCGATACTGCAGGAAGACTGCATACGTCAAAAAATTTGATGAATGAGTTAGACAAAATTTTTAGAGTTGTCAAAAGCATAACAGATGAAATATCTGTTTTTATATCAATTGATGGTAATACTGGTCAAAATGGTATTAGGCAGGCTGTTGAATTTGGTAAAGTATTACCGCTTAGTAATGTTATATTAAATAAAATGGATGGAACAGCTAAANGTGGGTCTGCTTTATCAATAATGTATAAAATGTTAATTCCTATTTCTTTTATTGGAGTTGGAGAATCATTTGAAGATTTAATAGAATTTGATTTAGATTACTATTTAAAATCATTAATTAAATAAATATGAATAATAATATATATTTTGTTAGTTTAGGTTGTGCTAAGAATTTAGTAGATTCAGAAATACTTATTGGAGGATTAAAGCATCAAGATTATAATATTGTAAATGATATAAAATTATCAGATACAATTATTATTAATACGTGCGGATTTTTAGATGTAGCAAGGGAAGAATCAGTAGACTCTATAATTGAGTGTACAGATCTAAAGAAAAAAGGTTTAATTAAACAATTAATTGTTATGGGTTGCTTTTCTTCAAGATATAAAGATGATCTTGTTAAAGAAATACCTGAAGTAGATGCTTTTTTTGGAACATCTGATCATTCTGAAATTTTATCTTTTATTACAGGAAAAGATTTTAAAAAAGATGATCCCGATTATTTTAGATCTTTGTTAACACCTAAACATTATGCTTATTTAAAAATTGCTGAAGGTTGTGATAATATTTGTTCTTTTTGTTCAATTCCAATGATGAGGGGTTTGCAGAANAGTAATACTCTCGAGCAAAATGTACTAGAAGCAAGTAATCTTGCCAAAAGAGGAGTTAAAGAACTTTTGTTAATTGCTCAAGACTCAACAACCTATGGAACAGATTTACTTCCAAAATCATCACTTTACGAGCTTTTAGATGTATTAGATAATGTAAAAGATATTGAGTGGATTAGATTGCATTATGCTCATCCTGCACATTTAAGTAGAAAAATGATTAAAAGATTTTCTAGATTAGAAAAATTAATTCCTTATATTGATATGCCAACTCAACATGGTTCAGATAAGATGTTAAAAAATATGAAAAGAGGATTAAACTCAGCAGGAATAAAAAATAAAATTGATCTATTAAGGCAAGCTAATAAAAATATTGCAGTAAGAACTTCTGTTATTGTTGGTTTTCCAAATGAAACTGATAAGGATTTTGATAACCTTATTAATTTTGTAGAAGAAGTAGAATTTGATAGATTGGGAGTTTTTAAATATTCTGAAGAAGAAGGTACAAGCGCAGCTATTGATTATAAAGATAATGTTCCAAAAAAAATAAAGGAAGAACGTTTTGCTGAAATAATGAAAATTCAACAAAAGATAAATTTATCGAAAAATAAAAAAAGATTAAATAAAGTTGAAAAAATCATTATAGATGTATCAAACAAAGATGGTTGGTCACTGGGGAGGTCTTTCAGAGATGCGCCTGAAATTGATAATTATGTAAAAATTAATACAAAGCTTGATGTTGGTAAATTTTATGATGTTAAGATTACAAATGCTTATGAATATGATGTTTTAGGAGAATTGATTAATTAAAAGAGAATTTGAAATATTAAAAATAGATCACATTGCTATTGCTTCGAAAGATTTCAATAATCTTAAATATTTATTTAGTGATATTTTAGGGTTAAAATCATCAAAAGAAGAAATTGTCAAGTCTGAACTTGTTAATATTTTGAAATTAGGTGCAGGAAAAAGTAGTACAGTTATTGAGTTAGTAGAACCATTGAAAAATAATAAAACAATAAAAAATTTTTTAATGAAAAAAAATCAAGGAATTCATCATATAGCATTAACAGTTGATAATATCTTAAATGCTATATCTTATCTTAAATATCATAAAATATTTTTTGTCTATGAAAAACCTCAAATTGGTTCAGATAATAAATTAATTAATTTTATTCATCCTAAATTTTCACCAGGTATTTTGATAGAACTTTGTCAAGATAAATAATATAATTTGAGTATTAAGGAAACAGTTAAAAACCTGCCTGATAATCCAGGAGTATATTTTTTTAAAGATAAAAAAGAAAAAATTCTATATATAGGTAAAGCAAAAAATTTAAAAAAAAGAGTTTCCTCTTACTTTAATAAAAGCAATAGTTCATCAAAAAATAAGGTCATGATTTCAAAAGCAGCTAATATTGAAGTTATGATTGTTGAATCTGAAGTAGAGGCTTTAATAACTGAAGCAAATCTAATTAAAATTCATAAGCCTCATTATAATGTTTTTATGAAAGATGATAAAACATTTCCTTATATAATTATTTATAATGAAGATTTTCCAAGAGTAGAAATTATAAGAAAGAAAAAAGTTTTCAAGGATAAAAATTTATATTTTGGTCCTTATACAGATGTATATTATTTAAAATCTGTTTTAAAAACACTTCATTCAGTATTTCCTTTAAAAACATGTGTTGATATTAATAGTTCTAGAAAAGTCAAAAATAAAACATGTTTTTGCGGTTTTTGTCTTAGTAAGAAAAAAGTCACAAAAAATAATTATAAAGAAATGATTTCTAAGGTAATTTCTTTTTTAAAAGGAAAAAATAATGATGTTAAAATCTATTTAAATAATATTATGTTAGAAGCTAGCAATAATATGTTATATGAAGAAGCTGCAAAAATAAGAAATCAAATATTTTCTTTAGAAGAGTTTATTAAAAAACAAAAAAAACTAACGCAAAATTTTGAANATCAGGATATTTTTAATATTTCTTACAAAGAAAGTTATGGTGTTGCATTTGTTATGCGTATAAGAAATGGTCTTCTAGTTGGTAAAGAAACTTTTAATTTAAAAATTAATAATATTTTTGATTTACCAAACGAAATAGATAAGTTTTTGATTCAATACTATCATTTGACTATGGATATTCCAAAAGAAATTATCGTACCTTGCAATCTTCAAAATAAGCAAAGTATTAAAAATTGGTTACTTTTACGATTTAATAAGAAAGTATCAATTGTTAATCCAAAAATAGGAAGCAAAAAAAAGTTACTTCAAATTTGTATAAAAAATAATGATTTAAAATTAAAAGAAATATTGTTTAATAAAATTAAAAGAAAAGATTATGTTCCAAAGATCTTATCAGATTTAAAAGAATCATTGAATATGTCAGTAATTCCCAAGAGAATAGAAGCCTTTGATAACTCTAATATTAATGGAAAAAATCCAGTTGCTGGCTTAGTATGTTTTGTTAATGGTAAGCCTCAAAAAAAAGAATATAGACATTTTAATATTAAAACAGTAAAAGGAATAGATGATTTTGAATCAATGAGAGAAGTTGTTTTCAGACGATATAAAAGGCAGTTAAAAGAAAAAAATAAACTACCTGACTTAATATTAATTGATGGTGGGAAAGGTCAATTATCTGCAGCCAAAAGTTCTCTTGGTAAGCTAGGTTTAGACTATATTACTGTAATTGGTTTAGCAAAGAAGCTTGAAGATGTTTATTTGCCTGGGAAATCAGATCCACAAAATATAAGTAAAACATCACCATCATTATATTTATTGAGAAATATTAGAGATGAAGTTCATCGCTTTTCAATTAATTTTCATCGTAAAAAAAGAAAGAGTGATTTATTTAGTTCAAAATTAGATTCAGTTAAAGGGTTAGGTAAAAAAAGAATTAAAATGATTTGGGATAATTATGATAGTTTGAAAATGTTTGTTAATGATGATTTAGAACAAATAAAAACAAAAACAAGTTTACCAGAATCTTTAATTAAAAAAATTAAAAAGTATTTAAATGAAAAAAATAATTCTAGTTAGGCATGCTGAATCATCTTTGAGTAGTTTTAAGATAAGTGATTTTGATAGACCATTAAGCGAAAATGGTATTTTAGAATCCAACTTAATATCATCTAAGCTTAAAGAAAATAAAATAAGTATAGATTATTTTATTTCAAGTAGTGCAAATAGAGCTTTAAGTACTGCAAAAATTTTTGCTGAAAATTTAAATTTTAACTTTCTAAACATAGTAGTTAATGATAATATATATAATGCATCAATAAGTCACTTAATTGATATAATATCTACTATACCTAATAATTTTAATGAAGTAATAGTTTTTGGTCACAATCCATCACTTCATAAATTATCACAAAATTTAACTAATAGTATTATCTATGAATTTCCTACCTGTTCAGCATTTTGTATCAAGTTTGATATAGAAGATTGGTCTGATCTAAATAATGGGCAGAAAGATTTTTTTTTGTATCCAAGTTTATTTTAATATTTATATATAATCCTATTTCTTGATATATTGATTTTTACATAAATTATACTAGTGAAAAAGTTATATATATTTGTATTTATTTTGGCGTTATCATGTAATGATGATAAACATATAAAATATTACAAAATTCCCAAATTAAAGGAAGTTAATAAAAATCAAGATTTTAAAATTGAAGATAGCCAATTATCTTTTACCTGGGATGTTCCAAAAAACTGGGTTACTGGTAAAGAATCATCAATGAGACTTGCAAGCTACAGCATTGCCTATGATAATCTTTTTGCAGATGTTTCAGTTACAAATTTTTCAGGAGATGGTGGTGGTATTGAGCAAAATGTAAATAGATGGAGAAGACAATTAAATCTTGAGCCACAATCTATTGAGCTTATTGAAAAAGATATTCAAAATAAAAAATCAGACTTAGGTAATTATAAATTTTTAAAAATCATTAATCCTACAAACGAAGAATCTGCTTTTTTATGTTCTATAATTACTGTAAAAAATAGTACTATTTTTGTTAAATTAAATGCTACAGCATACGGAGTTGATAAATTAGAAAATCAGTTTTTAGAGTTTTGCTCTTCTTTTAAATTTTGAAAAATATAAATAAATATATTACGATTATAGGTTCTCCTAAAATATTTTCTTATACAGTTATGTGGTTAATTGTTTTAGTATTTATAGGAACAATAGTTCAAAAAGACATTGGCCTTTATGCAGCGCAAATGGATTATTTTTCTAGTTGGTTTAAATGGATTGGTTTTGTTCCATTGCCAAGTGGAAAAATAACTATGCTTGTAATGTTCATTAATTTATCATGCTATTTTTTTAGACCAAATATTTTTAATAAAAATAAACTTGGTATTACGATAACTCATTCTGGAGTTATACTAATGCTTCTTGGAGGAGGTTTAACATCATATTTTAGTTCAGAAGGAAGCGTTGTAATTGATGAAGGTAATAAATCAAATTTTTATGAAAATTATTACAATAAAGAATTTGCCGTAGTTGATACCTCAAATCCTGATTATGATAGATTTGTAATTTTTGATAATCCACTGATAAAAGTAAATAGTTTTTTGTCAGATAAATCATTGCCATTTGATATTCAAATTCTTGATTATTATGTTAACTGTAAACCAGTTTCAAGAATTTACCAAGGTGGTGATGAATTTAAAGGTATGGCTAAAAATTTCTTTCTTCAAGAACTTCCAAGTGAAAAAGAATATGAAAAAAATATTTCAGGTATTATATATAGATTAAATAACTCAGATTCTTTTGATGGAATTTATATAAATTATATTGGCCAACCTATCACTCAAGCATTAACTGTTGATGAAAAAGACTATATGTTACTTTTAAGAAGACAGAGAACATACTTGCCTTTTCAATTAGAGTTAATTGATTTTGAAAAAATCATGCATCCTGGAACTAATATTGCAAAAAGTTTTTCTTCTTTAGTCAATTTAATTGAAGATAATGTACCAAGAAAAGTTTTAATTTCAATGAATGAACCTCTTAGACATAGAGGTTATACTTTTTATCAAGCTTCATTTATTGAAGATGGTCCAAAGCAAACAACTGTACTTGCAACTGTAAAAAATCATGGAAGATTGTTTCCTTATATTTCAACGATTATTATGTCTATTGGCATATTGTATCATATGCTTTTAATGTTTTTAAGAAAGAAAAAAGTATGATTAGTAAATTTAGTATAATAATGATTCTTTTATTTTCTTCTGTTATTTCTTCAGAATTTACTTACAAAGATTTACCTGTTCTTCAGTCAGGAAGAGTTAAACCATTTGATACATATGCAAGAAATCATTTGCTGCAATATTATGGTAAAAGTTCAATTAAAAAAACTGAATTTAAAGATAAAGTAAAAGCAATCGATTGGATGTTTAATGTTTTTGTTAATTCTGATGAGGAAATTGATAGACAAATTTTTAATGTAAGAAATCCTGAAGTATCCTTTTCTTTAGGTCTAAATAAAAATGATGATCACAGGTATAGTTTTAATGAAATTTTAACAGGGTTTAGAGAAAATCAAGAATTATTGGAAGTTCTTAAAATAAAAGATGAAGAAAATCAAAGCTTAGTAGATAAGCAGATTATTGAAATTTATCAAAATATTTTATCTTTTGATCAAATAGCACATAGTTTTTATTGCTTTTTACCTTTAGTAAGTTTGACAAATCAAACAAATAGAGATTTTATGGGTTTAGAAGCAAACGAACCTGTAAGCTACTCTTATTTTATGAGAAATTTTGATAAGTTTAGATTTTTACTTCAAAATTTAATTGATACAGATGAAAGTAAATGGAATGCATCACATTTAGAACTAAGTCAAGTTGCTATGCAATTAGAATCTATGACTCAATTTCAATATGCTCAATCTATTAAAATCATTCCATATGATGACGATGAATGGAAATCTCCCTGGGAATTAATGGATGGAAGAAAATTAACAGAATTTGAATCAAAAATTTTAAGTTTATATGAAAAATTATTTTATCATTTTACAAATAATGATATTGATTTAGCTAATAATTATGCAACAAAAATAATTGATGAAATTAATTCAAAAAAAAATATTAACAAATCATTATTGCCCTTAGAAACATTATACAATGATATCGATATGTTTTTATATAGTATTGTATTTTATATTTTAAGTTTTTTCTTAGTTGGGGTTAGTTGGATGATAAGTAATAATTACTTTAGAATATTTTCATTATTTTCAATGATTATTGGTTTTATCTTGCATGGTTTAGGATTACTTTTAAGAATGATAATCATGCAAAGACCTCCAGTAAGTACACTTTATGAATCTATAATCTTTGTTGGTCTTATTTTAGTTTTATTTTCCTTGATTTTTGAATATTATCGAAAAGATACAGTTGGTATTTTGATTGCTTCAATTGGTGGTTCATTTTTACATTTTGTTGGCTTTAAATATGCTGCAGATGGTGATACTTTAGGTGTTTTAGTTGCCGTTTTAAATTCAAATTTTTGGTTAGCTACTCATGTTACTACTATAACCACTGGTTATGGTGTAACGCTAGTTGCTGGTTTAATGGCTCATATATATCTCGTTATAAATTATATTAATCCAAAAAATAAAGTTCTTTTAAATAAAATTTATAATAACGCCTTTGGTTTAACATTATTAGGATTATTTTTTACAATGTTTGGAACAATTTTGGGAGGAATATGGGCAGATCAATCATGGGGTAGATTTTGGGGATGGGATCCAAAAGAAAATGGTGCATTATTGATTGTTTTATGGTTGTTAATGGTGATGCATTTAAAAATATCAGGTGTTGTTAAAAAAATTGGGTACATCTATGCCTTATCCTTAGTAAATATAATTGTTGCATTAGCATGGTTTGGTGTAAATCTTTTAAATGTTGGTTTGCATAGTTATGGATTTACTGATAACGTTGCTATGAATTTATTTATTTTTATAATATTTGAATTGATTTTCACATCTTCATTTTATTATTTAATAAAAAAGAGAAAAATAAAAAATGTCTAAATCTAAAAGTATATTTATAGTACTATTTGCTTATATTTTATCAATATCTGCAATTTTATTTACTGTTCAAATATTAAATTATAGCAATATCTTAAATGTTATGATTGCAGATATCGTAGCAACAATCATTATTTTTATTTTTAGCGTTTACTTTAGGAATTCATCTATCTACGATCCCTATTGGAGTGTTATTCCTCCAGTTATTTTATTTTATTTTATTTATTTAAATAACGGATTTAATTTTCAAGCTTTTTTACTTTCATTTAGCGTTATTTTTTGGGGAGCAAGACTTACTTTCAATTGGTTTAGAGGATGGCCTGGATTACATCATGAGGATTGGAGATATGTAGAAATGAGGAAAGTCTCAGGGAAGTATTTTCAATTTTCAAATTTTTTTGGTATTCATCTTTTCCCAACTTTTATTGTTTTTGTTTGTTGTGTTCCAATGTACAGTGCCCTAACCAAAAAAATTGATATATTTACTTTCTTAGGTTTCTTCATTTGTTTTATTGGTGTTTTATACGAAATAATTAGTGATCAGCAATTATATAATTTTAAAAAAAATAATCAAGGAATTATTAATTCAGGTTTATGGAAATATTCTAGACATCCTAATTATTATGGTGAAATTCTTTTTTGGTGGGGATTGTATTTTTATGGAGTTACTTATGATAGTTTGTTAACATGGATTTTCGCTCCAATTTCAATGACTATTATGTTTTTATTGGTAAGCATTCCTTGGATAGAAAAAAAGATTTTAAGTACTAGACCTGAATATGCTGATTATAAGTTAAAAGTGGGAGTTTTATCACCAGAATTAGGTTTTTTAAAAAAATTATTTAAATAATTTTTGAAATAAATTAAATATGAATGATAAAATTAGGCTTACCATAATCATACTGCCAAAAGGTGCATAGACTTTAGTATTTCTACCGTCATATTTAAAATCTAATGGTAAGTTTCCAAACCAACTTAATTTACTGCTGATAACATTTAAAAAAATACCTGTGGTAAGTAATAATATTCCCAAAATAATTAATATTTTAGATATACTCATATTATTTATTTTACATTGTAATTTTTAGTAAAAAATTTATCAAGTTTCGGTTTGATAACTAATCTACAATATGGCTGAAATGAATTATTTTTGTAATAATCTTGATGATAGTTTTCTGCGCTATAGAATGTATCAAGTTTGGTTATTTCAGTAACAATTGAATTTTGAAATTCATCACTTTCATTTAATATTTTTTTATATTTTTCAGATANNATTTTTTGTTCTTCATCTATATAAAATATAGAAGATCTATATTGAGTGCCTATATCAGCACCTTGACGATTAAGTGTTGTTGGGTCATGATTTTCAAAAAAAACTTGTAATAATGTTTCAAATGATATTTTATTACTATCAAAAACAATTTTACAAACTTCTGCATGACCAGTTTTTCCCGTGCATATTTCTTCGTATGTTGGGTTTTTTGTATTTCCTCCTGTATATCCAGAAATGACGTCTGAGACACCGTTGAGTTGTGAAAAAATTGCTTCAACACACCAAAAACAACCAGCTCCAAATATTGCATAACTCATAAATTTCCTTTTTCAAGTATTCAATTATATTTAATTTTTAATATGTATAATTTAATAAAAATACTTTTTTGTTTAATATTAATTATTTCATGTAAAGACAGTAATCCTGTTAGTTTATCTCAAGAGGATTGTAATTATGGTATTCAATGTTGTTTGTGCTATACATTTACTAAAGATAATTATGCTGATGTAAATCTTCCAGATAATCAAGATTGTATTGTTGATAATGTTTGTTTAACTAGAGGAAATAATGGTGCACTGTATAATGCATATATTCATTCTTCATACAGTGATATGCTTAATTCTGAAGATGATATATTAATTAAATGGGCCGAAGGAACTATTAATGAAGCTTTAAGTGGTGAATTGACTTTTTATAATGGATTATCAAATGAAGCAGGAAACTTTGGTCAGTTAGTTCAATTGCCTGATAGGCCTATTGTAGCATACCTTGTTGAGCATGATATCTATATAAATTTTGATTTTATTAGCTGGACTTCTGGTCAACAAGGTGGTGGATTTTCTTACACTAGAGATATACCATCTATTTCTGAATATTAAAATAAAATACTTACTAATAAGAAATATTGTCATTAATTTATATGAACTGTAAATTAAAAATTTAAGACAATATGTCAGGTTTTAAGCTAACTTCAAAATATAAACCATTAGGTGATCAGCCAAAAGCTATTGATTCTCTTGTAAAAGGACTAAATGATAAACAGAGAGATCAGTCGCTATTAGGGATAACTGGATCTGGAAAAACTTTTACAATAGCAAACGTAATTCAAAAAGTCCAAAAACCTACACTTATATTATCTCATAACAAAACATTAGCTGCTCAATTATATGGTGAGTTCAAATCTCTNTTTCCTGATAATGCAGTTGAATATTTCATTTCTTATTATGACTACTACCAGCCTGAAGCATATATGCCTGTAACAGATACTTATATTGAGAAAGATTCATCAATAAATGAAGAGATCGATAAATTGAGAATTAAATCATCGACTTCACTTGTTTCTAGAAAAGATGTCATCGTTATAGCAAGTGTGAGTTGCATTTATGGAGTAGGTTCTCCAAAAGAATATATAGATTTATTGATTACAGTAAAAAAAAATCAAATAATAAATCCTAAAGATTTATTTAAATCCTTAATAGATATACATTATTTAAGAAATGATATGGTTCTTGATGGTGGTATTTTTAGAGTAAGGGGAGATATTGTTGATATTTTTCCTATTTATGATGAAAATCCTATCAGATTAGAGTTTTTTGGAGATGAAATAGAAAAAATATCAATCTTTGATTTAGTTACTGGAGAAATAATAAAAGAGATTGAGCATGTAACCTTTTATCCATGTAAGAATTTTGTTACATCAAAAGAAACAATTGAAAAAGGGATAAAATCTATTAAAAAAGAATTATTTGATAGATTATCTTTTTTAAGAAAAAATGGATTATTACTTGAAGCACAAAGACTTGAGCAAAGAACATTTTATGATATTGAAATGATGATGGAATTAGGATATTGTTCAGGAATNGAAAATTATTCAAGACATTTGGATGGTCGAAAAAAAGGTGAAAGACCATATTGTCTTTTAGATTTTTTTCCAGAAGATTTTTTGATGATTATTGATGAATCACATGTTACTATTCCTCAGGTAAGGGCTATGTATAATGGCGATCGTTCTAGAAAAGAAACGCTTGTTGAACATGGCTTTCGGTTACCATCAGCATTAGACAATAGACCAATGAAGTTTGATGAGTTTGAAGNAAAAATTAATCAAGTTATTTACGTATCGGCTACACCAGCGGAATATGAAACTTTGCTTTCAGATGATAATATTGTTAAACAAATTATTAGGCCAACAGGACTATTAGATCCTAAAATTGAAATTCATAAAACCAAGGGCCAAATTGATTTTCTTATAGAAAATATTAAAATAGTTGTAAAAAGACAAGAAAGAGTTTTAATTACAACTATAACTAAAAAATCAGCAGAAGATTTAACTGATTATTTGAATTCAATGGGATTGAAATGCCAGTACATGCACAGTGATATTGATTCAATTGAAAGAGTAAAAATTTTACGTGGTTTAAGATTAAAACATTTTGATGTATTAATTGGTATTAATCTTTTAAGAGAGGGATTAGATCTGCCTGAAGTTTCCCTGGTTGCAGTTATCGATGCAGATAAGCAAGGTTTTCTAAGGTCTAAGTCTTCACTAATGCAAGTTGCTGGAAGAGCAGCTAGAAATATAAATGGTAAGGTTATATTATTTGGTGATACTATTACTGAATCAATGAAATATTTAATTGATGAAACAAACAAAAGAAGAAAAATACAAGCAGATTACAATCAAAAAAATAATATTACGCCAAAAACTATTTTGAAAAACATAGATGAAATTAAGCTATCTACTGTTGTTGCTGATAATGAAATAGAAGAAATAATTAAAGAAGATATAGATATAGATATAAAAAATTTAGATATAATTGAGCAGAAAGAGAAGATGGAAGAAATTAAAAGAAAAATGTTAAATTATGCTAAAGATTTACAATTTGAAAAAGCAGCTTTATTAAGAGATAAATTGGAAAAATTGAAAAATGTATAATATTTTATTGTTAGGTTCAGGAGGAAGAGAACACTCTATTGCGTGGGCTTTATCGAAAGATGAGAGGGTAAAAAATCTTTTTTGTGCACCAGGAAATGCAGGTATTTCATCTATAGCTAAAAGTGTTTCAATCAATATACTAGATAATGACTTGTTGTATGATTTTGTCATTAAAAATAATATTAATCTTATTGTTGTTGGACCTGAACAACCCCTTCAAAATGGAGTAGTAAATTATTTTAATGATAAAGGTATTAAAATATTTGGCCCCAATGAATATGCCTCTCAGTTAGAAACAAGTAAATTATTTGCTAGGTATATTATGGAAGAAAGTAATATTCCTCAACCAGCATTTTTTGAGTGTAGTGATGAATTAGAAATTTTTTCATTAAAAAATAAATTAGGTTTTCCATTGGTTCTTAAAGCAGATGGTTTAGCAGCAGGAAAAGGAGTTATTATTTGTAATAATGATGATGAGCTTAATGAAGCAATTGATGATATGTTTATTAACAAAAAATTTGGTTTAGCTTCTGCAAAGATTTCGGTTGAAGAATGTTTGAAGGGAGAAGAACTATCAGTTTTTGCAATTTGTGATGGAGAAAATTATAAAATTATAAATTCAGCCCAAGATCATAAAAGAATATATGATAATGATAAAGGACCAAATACTGGAGGAATGGGAGCATACTCTCCAGCTCCTCAATTTAATAATAAATTAAGAAAGAAAGTTGAAAGTAATATTATTAAACCCATTTTAAGTGCAATGAGAGATAAAGGCAATCCATACAAAGGTTTTTTATATATTGGAATAATGGTAGAAAACAATGAGCCATATGTAATAGAATTTAACGTAAGACTTGGAGACCCAGAAGCACAAGTTCTAATACCTTTAGTTAAAAGTTCATTTTTAGATATCATTTTATCATCGATTAGCGGAACTTTAAATAATCTTGAAATTGAACTGGATGATAAGTATGCAGTTACAATTGTTTTGGCATCAGATGGATATCCTGAATCGTACGAAAAAGGAAAACAAATTTCAGGTTTAAATAATCTTAAAACTGATATAATTTTTCATGCAGGTACAGATATTAAAAATGGTAAATTTATTACAAATGGAGGAAGAGTCCTTAATGTTGTTGCCTTAAACAAGGATTTAAAATCTGCTATTAACCATGCTTATGCTTTAGCCGATAAAATTAATTTTGATAATAAATATTTCAGAAAAGATATTGCAAGCAAAGCAGTTAAGTATTTAAAGGAACAGGATTTATAATGATAGATTTAGATAAAATAAGACAATCAGTTGGTATGATTGGGGACTCTGATCAGATTGTTGAAATTCTTACTTTAATTGGACAAATTGCATCAACTGATATTTCAGTTTTAGTTACAGGTGATTCAGGCTCAGGAAAAGAAATGGTTGCTAAAGCTATACACAAAAATAGTAAAAGAAAATTTGAATCTTTAGTTATAGTTAATTGCGCTGCGATTCCTTCAGGTATTCTTGAAAGTGAGCTTTTTGGTCATAAAAAAGGTTCATTTACTGGTGCTGTTGATAATAAAGTTGGATATTTTGAATCTGCTCATAAAGGAACTATTTTTTTGGATGAAATAGGAGAATTACCAAAAGAAACCCAATCTAAGCTTTTAAGAGTTATTGAAAATGGTGAGTTTATGAGAGTTGGAGAATCAAAAACTAATAAGGTAGATGTAAGAATAGTTGCTGCTACTAATAGAAACCTTATTAAAGAAGTTAATAATAATAACTTTAGGAAAGACTTATATTTTAGACTAAAGACAATTAATATTAACGTTCCTTCGTTATCTGAACATCTTAGTGACTTGCATTTATTCATAGAAAGATTTGGTTTAGAGTTTACTAATAAAAATGACATTGCATTTAAAGGTTTTTCTTCTGAAGCAATTGCTGAAATGAAAAAATACAGTTGGCCTGGTAATATTAGAGAATTAAAAAATGTTGTAGAAAGTTTAATTGTTATGAATCATGGTCAAAGAATTACAGATGATATGGTAAGAAAAAATCTGAAAACTGATTTAATGAATAATAATGAGAATTTACCTGTTTCACTTGATGGGGAATCTGATAAATTAGAAAGAGAACTAATACTTAAACAGTTATTATATTTACGTCAAGATGTTAATGAGCTTAAGCAAATTATAACTTCAGGGAATTCTATTACATCTAATGACAAACCTGCTAATTCAGCATTATTTTTACCTACTTCAAATGATGAAAATAATAAAAATTTGAATAAGCTCCATTTCTCAAATATAGAAGATGCTTCAATATCAGGCCTGAAAGAAGAGGCTGTTGGAGAAATGACTATGTATGAACTTGAAAAGGAAGCAATAGAAAAATATCTTAGAAAATTTAAAAACAATAGAAAAAAGACTGCAAAAGCTCTGAATATTTCTGAGCGAACACTTTATAGAAAAATTAAAGAATACAATGTTTAAATTTGTTCGTTATATATTTATTTTATTTTTAATTTCTAATTGTAGTTTTTATTCATTTAAAGGTTCAATACCTGCTCATATTAAGAATGTCGTTATTCCACCTATAGTTAATAAAACTTCAGAATATACTGTTGCGACAATATTGAATGAAAAGTTTTTAGATTTAATGTTATTAGAGAATATTTTAGATATCGTTTCTTATGAGAATGCAGATAGTAAATTAGATATCACTGTTGAGTCAGTAACTGATAAGCCCAATGTTTTTTCTGCTGATAACTCTTCTGGTTTTGAGGTTGTTAATGAATGGAAAGTAATGATAAAGGTTGATATGATTTGGATTGATTTAATAAATAATGAAGAAATTATTAATAAATCAATTACTGAATGGTCCACTTATAATCTAGAAGCTGACATTGGAAGTGATTTAATTGATAATGATTTAGATGGCTTAATTGATTCAGAAGATAGCGATGAGTATGGAACTCCTAAAGAAGGTGCAATGAGAATAGCAATTGATAAAGTATCAAAAAGAATAATAAATGAATTAACTTCAACTTGGTAAAGGTATATGATGAAATTTATAAATGTAAATGATATAGCTAGTTATATAGATAAAAAAGTAACACTTAAAGGCTGGGTTTATAATAGTAGAAGCAGTGGAAAGATTGGATTTTTAATGTTGAGAGATGGTTTCGGAATAATTCAATGCATTGTTGAAAAAAATAAGCTTGGAGATGAACCGTTTAGTTTATTTAAAACATTAACTCAAGAGTCTTCTATTAAAGTTAAAGGTTTAGTTGTTAAGAATGAAAGAGCACTTGGCGGATTTGAAATATTAGTTGATAGCTTTGAAATTTATCAACTTTCAAAAGATTATCCTATTACTCCAA
Source organism: Fidelibacterota bacterium (assembly GCA_002704685.1). Lineage (GTDB taxonomy): Bacteria > Fidelibacterota > Marinisomatia > SCGC-AAA003-L08 > D37C17. Next base: position 32,319 of record PAHD01000007.1, on the reverse strand, counting down.
AAGAGCATGGAGTTGATTATTTAATGAATAATAGGCATTTATGGTTAAGATCAAAAAAACAGCATGCAATTTTGAAAATTAGACATAGAATAATTAAATCTGTAAGAGATTTTTTTGATAACAATAATTTTACATTAGTCGATACTCCAATCTTCACTCCTAATGCTGCTGAAGGAACGTCTACTTTATTTGAAACAGATTATTTTGATGAAAAAGCATACTTGTGTCAAACTGGTCAATTGTATGGAGAAGCTAGTGCTTTAGCTTTTGGAAGACATTATAATTTTGGACCATGTTTTAGAGCAGAAAAAAGTAAAACGAGAAGACATTTAACTGAATTTTGGATGGTAGAACCTGAAATTGCTTTTTGCAATATAGATGAAAATATGAAATGGGCTGAAAATTTATTAGTTCACATTATTAATGAAGTACTTAGTAATAATAGTATTGAACTTAAAATTATTGAAAGAGATATTTCTAAATTACAAGAAATTAATGGTCCATTTCCAAGATTAAGTTATACAGAATGTATTGAATTACTAAAAAAAGGAAATTATGATATTCAATGGGGTGATGATTTTGGTTCTCCTGAAGAAACATATATTTCTGCCCAATATAAAAAACCTGTAATTGTGTACGGATTTCCATCTAAGATAAAAGCATTTTATATGAAAAGAGATCCTGAAAATGAAAAAGTAGTTCTAGGTATGGATATTTTAGCTCCTGAAGGATTTGGTGAAATAATAGGTGGTTCTGAGCGTGAAGTAGATATTAAAGTATTATTAGATAGAATTAAAGAAGAAGGATTAAATCGTGAAGATTATGAATGGTTTTTAGATTTAAGAAAGTATGGTTCTGTGCCTCATTCAGGCTTTGGCATGGGAATTGAAAGAGTTGTTGCTTGGATATGTGGACTATCTCACATAAGGGAGACTATTCCTTTTGCTAGAACAATGACAAGGTTGAACCCTTAAATATGAAATTGTATGATAAAATATCAAATTGGATTTCAAATTATTTAATTAAAAATAATTTAGAAACACTTGTTATAGGAATATCTGGAGGTATTGATTCTGCTGTAACTTCTACTCTATGTGCGAGAACTGGCTTTCCAACAAAATTATTAATTATGCCTATTTATCAAAATGAAGAAGAAACAAAAAGAGGAATAAATCATTGTAATTTTCTTAAAAATAAATATAGTAATGTAGAAAATATAAATATGGATTTGTCAAAAGTGTATGATGATTATTTAAATATTGTACCAATTAATTATCATAATAAACTTTCTCTTGCAAATTCTCGTGCAAGAATAAGAATGACAACTTTGTATATAGTTGCTGGAGGTTGTAAAGGAATTGTAGTAGGAACTGGTAATAAAGTTGAAGATTTTGGAGTTGGTTTTTTTACTAAATACGGCGATGGTGGTGTAGATATCAGTCCAATTGCAGATTTAATGAAATCAGAAGTATATAAGCTAGCTATTGATTTGAAAGTAAATAATGAAATTATTAAAGCTCCTCCAACTGATGGTTTATGGGATGATGGTAGAACAGATGAGGATCAGCTAGGAATTTCGTATGATGATTTAGAATGGGCTATGAAATTTAAAGAAAGTAAGAATTCACAATCTATAATTTTAAATGATAAACAAAAAAAAAATATTAGANATTTATAATACNCATAGACAAAATAATATTCACAAAATGAAATCAATCCCTGTATTTAAGAAAAGTTAATTTATGATAGATAAGTTATTTTTAATTGATGGTATGGCTTTAATATATAGAGCGNATTACGCNATGATTAAAAATCCATTGACATCTTCTNAAGGTAANAANACTTCTGTTTTATATGGCTTTACNAATACNTTATTAAAAATTTTAANAGATGAAAANCCAAAATATATTTCTGTAATTCTTGATACAAAAGCTAAAACATTTCGTCATAAAGCATATGATTTGTANAAGGCAAATAGAAAGCCCATGCCNGATGATTTGTCTGAACAACTTCCAATTTTATATAATGTTTTAGATCTTTTGAATATTAAGATATTTAAAAAAGATGGGTATGAAGCTGATGATATAATAGGAACGATACCTAATTTATTAGATTGTAATAATATTTCTACTTTTATGTATAGTGGTGATAAAGATCTAATGCAACTTGTAAATGAAAAAACCTTTCTATTTAACCCAGGAAATAGNTTTAAACCATCAAAAATCTATGATGTTGATAATGTAAAAATAAAATATGGAATAAATCCTAATAATTTTATTGATTATCTTGCTTTAATAGGGGATACTTCAGATAATATACCTGGAGTCAAGGGTATNGGAGCAAAAACTGCTACTAAATTAATTAAAGAATTTTTAACTATTGAAAATATTTATGAGAATATTGATAAAATTGATAATCCTAGAACAATTAAATTATTATCTGAAAGTAAAGATCACGCATTTTTATCAAAGAGTCTTGTTACAATTAATACTGATGTAGATATAGATTTTGATTTAGATGCATTAAGCATAGATAAATTACGTTACGATAAGTTTCTAAGTGCTCTTCACAGCTATGATATCCATTCTTTTGATAAATTTTTAAACATAAAACCTAATTTAGAAAATGAAGATATAAAGAAAAATAAATCATACATTCTTTTAGATACATTTAGTAATTTTAGAANTTTTTCGAANGAAATAAACAATCAAAAAGTTGTTTCAGTAGATTTAGAAACAACAAGTTTAGATCCAAATATTGCTAAAATTGTAGGTATATCATTTTCTTTTAAGGAAAATTCAGCTTACTATATACCTTTNATGTGCAAAGAAGATTTACCAATAAAATNAAATCTCAATGANATACTACCAATTTTAAAATCTNTACTTGAAAATCCNAANATAAAATTTATTGGTCAAAATATTAAGTATGATGCTTTAGTTTTAAAAAGAAATAATATNAATATTAATTTTATTTATTTTGATACTATGATTGCAGAAAGTTTGATTTCACCTGAAAAAAATTCATATAAATTAGATAATTTATCTAAAGATTATTTGAACTATGAAATGATACCAATTGAAAATCTCATCGGAAAGAAAAATAGTCAAATTTCAATGAATGAGGTTCCTATTGATAAAGTTTGTTTTTATGCATGTGAAGATGCTGATATTGTGTTCCAAATATATAAAATTCAAAAAGATTTATTAAAAAATAAGAGAGTCGATAAATTATTTTATGAAGTTGAGATGCCTTTGATTAAAGTACTTGTTGATATTGAGTTTAATGGNGTATATGTAGATAAGTTAGTTGTAAATAAACTTTGTGAAAGTTTACAAACTAAGTTAAATAACCTACAAAATGAAATATATAAAGTTTCTAATAAAGAATTTAATATAAATTCTCCTAAACAACTTTCAGAAGTACTTTTTGANGATATGAAATTAAAAATGTTTAAAAAGAGAAGTACTTCTTATGATGTTTTAAAAAAATTAGTTGATCATCACCCTATAGCTGAATTGTTACTCAAATATCGNCATTTAAATAAACTTGTCAATACATATTTAAATAAGCTTCCTGGTTTTATTAATTCTTCTACTCGAAGAATACATACTTCTTTTAATCAGGCAATTACATCTACTGGAAGATTATCAAGTACTAACCCGAATTTTCAAAATATACCTATTAAATCTGAAGTAGGTAAAAGTATAAGAAAAGCTTTTAAAGCTCATGATGGAAATTTTATAATTTCTTTTGATTATTCACAAGTAGAATTAAGAATATTAGCACACTACTCAAATGAAAAAAAATTAATAGACTCATTTCAAAATAATTTAGATGTTCATTCTAAAACAGCCTCTTTGATTTATGGTATTGATTTAGATGATGTCCAATATGAGCATAGAAGAGTAGCAAAAATTATTAATTATAGTATTGCATANGGAGCTGGCCCTTTTAGAATTTCTCAAGAACTTAAGATACCTATNAAGGAAGCCTCAAANATAATATCTAATTATTTTGATAGATATCCTGGNATAAAAANATATATTGATGAAACAGTNAGTCATGGATTAGATAATGGATTTGTTTCAACTATTTTAGGAAGACAACGAAATACATANAATTTAAGAGCTNCTAATAAGATGGTTCAACAAGCAGANAAAAGAGCAACAATTAATATGCCTATTCAGGGNACAGCAGCAGAAATGATNAAAGTNGCTATGATTCAAATTCATGAAAAAATAAAAGAAAAAAANTTTCAATCTAAANTGATTNTACAGATACATGATGAGTTNCTNTTTGAATCTCCAGAATCTGAAAAAGATAAAATAATTAAATTAGTGGTTGAAGAAATGGAAAANGCTATAAANTTAAGTGTTCCAATAAAAGTTGACTATAATTTTGGNTCTAATTGGTATGAAGCACATTAANTAATATGGAAGCATCAATAACATTTAANTCTGTAGCAAAAAAAATAAAATCNGAAACNTTACTAGCTGATTTATCTTTTGGTGTNGAAAANGGNACTAGATTTGCTTTNGTTGGTCCAAACGGATCTGGTAAGTCTTCAATAATNAAAATGATTTCAGGNATTATTCAAAAAGATAAAGGAACTATTTATGTCAAAGGATATGANACAGAAAATAAATTAAATAAAATAAAATCTATTATTGGCTATATGCCACAAAATTCTGAATTTGATTTAGATTTAACAGTTTATGATAATATATATATATGCTAGACTTTATGGAATTGATAAGAACTCTTTAAAAGAAAAGATAGAAAAAATATCTGAATTATTACATTTTAATAATTACTTATATTATTATCCAAAATCTTTATCTTTTGGATTGAAAAGAGTTATTATGTTTGCAAGATCTGTGATTCATAATCCTGATATCATTTTATTAGATGAGCCAACCGCAAATATAGATCCTAAATTTAGAAGTGTTATTTGGAATTACATTTGTAATTCTTTAAATAAATCAACTATCTTTTTTACAACTAATAATTTTAATGATGCTCAAGATTATTCAAACAGAATAGCAATATTGTATAATGGTAATATTAAGTATAATGGTACTTTTGAAAATTTGGTAAATAACACACATGGATTAGCAAGGTTTTCAATAATATTTAAAGATAAAATTCCAAATGATTTTATTAAAATAATAAGTTTGAATCCAAAAATTATTAATTCTTCATTTTCAGATAATATTTTTAAGTTTTATTCTGTTGATAAACTTGAGTGCTTTAGAATACTAAAGCAAGCACTTAATTCTGAAATAGAAGATATTGATATTTCTAATTGTAGTTTAGAAGATATATTTAAAGGTATAGAAATTGATAATGGTTGAGAATATTAAAATATTAATTCTAAGAGAATTTTTGATTTTGAAAAAGCAAAGCTTTAGCTTGCTTGGTATATCATTTATTTTACCATGCTTTATATATGTTTTCTTTGCGGTACCATTTTCAAAAGTTTTTACTGAACTTAAGCCAATTTATTCAATTTGGGTATGCTCTGGAATTTTGCTGGTTTCTGTTTTGTTTACCGTATATTTATTAAATTTTAATTGGATAAAAAAAATATATAATAGTAATTTTATGAATTCATTACCTATAACAACAACTGAATATTTTATATCTCAATTATTATTTTCAATTTTAATGGGTCTATTCCAATTTACTGTTTCTGCAATAGTTTTAAATTCTTTAAGTGTTGGGTTTATAAGTTTTAGTCAATTCTTAAAATGTTTTTTTGTTTTACTACCCAGTATAATATTAGTATCAAATTTATCTTTAATTGTATCTAGCCTTTTTAAAAAACAATATATTTTTAACTTATTTAACTGTCTATTTTTTTTATTTATGTCTTTTNGTATTGGTTCATTTATNCCNATAAACCTTTATCCATCTGANTATATTAATTTTNTTATTTATTTACCAATTTCTGGTTCTTTGATAAATATTCAAAATATAACTTCTTTTCAAACAATTTTCTTTAACATGCTATTTATTTCAATATTTTATTCTTTAGTCTGTTCTTTTATTAGTTACAACATCATTGATAGAAAAGTTCATAATCAATGAAAAACTATAAATATATTCTAGGTATTGATGGTGGTGGATCAAACACAAGAGGTGTAATTTTTAATCAAAAAGGTCAGATATTGACTGAATTAAAAGCTAAGGGATCTAATCTTTATGTCTACAAAGAAAATGGTGTTAAAATCATTATTGATTTGGTAAAAAAATTAGCAAAAAAAGCTAATATTGATTTATCTGAAATTTCTGCATTGGGTTTTGGATTATCTGGAATATCTGATATCCATAGTAGAGAACTGCTTCTTAAAGAATTAGATAAGCTTAGTTTNTCAAAAAATAGTTTGATTTTATCAGANACNGAATCAGCTTATCAGCTTCTTTGCCCTACNGGAAGAGGNNTTNTATTATCTATCGGTACTGGAATTGTTTGTTTAGCAAAAGATAAAGATGGTAAAATATTTAAAGTAGCTGGAAATGGACATGACAAAGGAGATATAGGAAGTGGGTATTGGATTGGAAAAAAAATAATTAATAAAATTTTATTTAATCAAGAACTCATTGCAGTAAATGATGATATAATTGGGATTCATGATTGTATAAAAAAAGTTTATAATATTTCTGATATTAATTTTCTTCAANANGAGTTNACTAATAATTCAGATATAGTTTTTAATACTGCAAGATTATCNNAAGATATTATTAATTTAGCTGAAAATGGTAATGATATTGCATTATCTGTAATACAAGAGGGAACCAGACATATTGGTGATTATATTATTTATCTTGTAAGTGAAATGAATTTCAGTAAAGAAAATATCATTATTGCTGGTAATGGAAGTATTATCAAAAATAATTTTTTTAGATCTTTATTAATAGACTCTTTAAGATTTGAATTTAAAATAATTAATTGGATNTTTTCTGATATTTCGTGTTCNGTTAGTTCTGGTGTATTAGCTGCNCAAGGTAAGAACATAAATATTTCTATAAATGATATTATCCAAGCAAAAAATTAAATATGAATTCTAAAGCAAAAATAAATCTTAATTATTTAGTAGATAATATAAATTATTTAAAATCAAAAGTATCTAATTCAGAAATTTTTCCNGTNGTNAAATCAAATGCTTATGGTCATGGTGTNATTGAANTTGTAAAAAAATTAAGNAATAACTCAATTAGAACTGTTTGTGTAGCTACAAACAATGAAATTATTCAAATTTTAAACGAAGATATAAAAATTGATATTTTTCACTTGGGTAAAATAGTACTAAATAATAATGTTATGAGAAAAAATATTATTTTTACAATTAATTCATTAAAAGATATTAATTATATAAATGAAAAATGTAGTAAAAAAAAATATCAAGTAAGATGTCACATAAAAGTTGATACAGGAATGAANAGATTNGGTTGTGAAATGAGTGAATTTANANATATTTATAAATTAGCTTTAGANTCAAAATATATAATATTAGAAGGTGTTTATTCTCATTTATCTAGNGCTGANNATATAAAATCTAGTNATAATAAAAAACAGATTAAATTATTTCATCAAATAATTAATCAAATTAAAGATAAAAAAGTAAAATTTCATTTATTAAATAGCGCAGGTATTTTCAATTATGGTAAGTTTTCATTTGATATTGTAAGAACAGGATTGTCAATTTATGGGATATCACCTAATAAAAAAATAAATAAAAATTTGAAACCAGTAATGAAATTAACAGCACCCGCAGTATTATTCAAAAATATTAAAAAAGGTGATAAAATTGGATATGGATGTTCCTATACTGCAAATAAAGATTTAAAAATGGCTGTTGTTCAATGTGGTTATGGAGATGGAATACCTTTTAATTTTTCAAATAGAGGTCATGTATATTATAAAAATTTTATATTTCCTATAATAGGAAGAGTTTCTATGGATTTAATTTGCGTAGATATTTCATCATTTAATATGAATGAAGAAATTAAAAGTGTTGACATATGGGGAGGGGATAATAAATTTTCGAGGTTAGAAAAAATTGCTGAAAAATTTAAAACCATACCTTATATTTACCTAACTGGTTTAACTAATAGAGTGGAAAGAATTTATGTTTAAAAAAATTCATTTCTTTTTTATTATAATATATTTTAGTTGCTCTTCTTATCAGTTTCAAAACAACGAAATCAAAGATGAAAATATTTCTGTAAGCGATGAGGTTAACTTGAAAGATAAAATATCTCAAATGTTTATGTTAAGAATTGATGGAAAATTTCATAATAAGGAGAGTTGGGGGAAAAAAGATATTGAATATTTTATAAGAAATTATAAAATAGGAGGATTAATAACATTTTCAGGAAATATTCATGGTACTTACAGTAATATAAAGCATTATCAAAATATATCAAAAATACCGTTGTTTATTGCTTCAGATTATGAAAGAGGATTAGGAGTATTTATTAATGGAACCTTATTTCCAACTAATATGGCTCTTGCAGCAACTGGAGATACTACATTCTCTTATCTTCAGGGTAAAATTACTGCAAAAGAAGCTAAAGCTATAGGTGTTAACTTCATTTTGGCTCCAGTATTAGATATAAATAATAATAAAGATAATCCAATAATAAATTTTAGATCTTATGGTGATAATCCAAATATTGTTTCAAAATATGGTATACCTTTTATTAATGGTATTCAAGATCAAGGTCTAATCGCATGTGCAAAACATTTTCCTGGTCATGGCAATACTAACACTGATAGTCATACTAAATTACCAATAATTAATGTTTCAAAAGATGAGTTATATTCAAACGAATTATTACCATTTATGAAAGCAGTTGAAAATGGAGTAAAGTCAATCATGACAGGACACATTGTTCTTCCCTCTTTAGATGATAAAAATATTCCGGCAACTTTTTCAAAAAAAATTATTAATGATATTTTGATAAACGATTGGCAATATGATGGACTTATTATTACTGATGCATTAGAAATGGGTGCTTTAACCTCTAATGTTTGGCATGGAGAATCAGCTATCAAAGCAATTGAAGCTGGAGCAGATATTATACTTTTACCTCTCAATGCAACTTCTGCGATAGAGTCTGTATATAAAGCAGTACAAACAGGTAGAATAAGTAAAGAAAGAATTTATCATTCATATAATAAAATTATGAATCAAAAAAATAGTATGGACTTATTCAATTTAAAAGATAATAAATGGATTGATGTAGAGGATGAAATTGCATCTTATGCAAATCGTGCTGTAGCTAAAAAAATTGCTGAAAAATCAATAACACTTGTTAAAAATAATAAAAATATTATTCCTTTTAAACCTAGTAACTATAAAAAAGTAACGCATCTGTTAATTTCAACTGATAATGATTTAAGGACTAGATTGAAATCATTTTCTAGAGATGTTAAATATATTCATGGTAATGTAAATGAGATTTATGTAAATGATGAACTGAGTAGTTTAGGGAAAGAAGATATTTTAAATAAAATAAAAAAATCAGATTTAGTCATAGTATCTATGCTAATTAGAATTAGTATGGATAAAGGTATTTCAACAATTGATGCTTCTCATAATGATCTTCTTAAAAAGATAAGTTTAATGAATGTCCCAACAATAGGATTAAGCTTTGGTAGTCCATATTTACCTAACTACAGTTATTTAGATGCTTATTTATGTACTTATGGATATGGATCTGTTTCTTTAAATGCAGCTACAGATGCATTGTTTGGTAGAAAAGATATAGTTGGAAAATTACCTTTAAGCTTAAGTGAAAAATTTACTATTGGAAGTGGAATTGAATTAAAAAAAAATATAAAAATATTTGATTCAAGTCTAAATATAAATTTAGATGAATCATTTAACATAATCAATAATGCAATTTCAGATTCAATTTTTCCAGGAGCTCAACTTTTTGTTTCAAAAAAAAATAAAGTTTTAATTAATCAAAGTTTTGGATCATTTACTTATGAAAAAGATTCAAAATTAGTATCAAATGAAAGTATTTATGATGTAGCCTCTTTAACAAAAGTTTTATCTACTACTCCTGTAGCTATGAAACTTGTACAAAAAAAATTATTGAGTTTAGATTTTTATTTATCTGATTTTTATCCTGAATTTAAAAAAGGTAATAAAAAAAATATTACTGTTAGACATTTATTGACACACAGCTCTGGATTACCTGCTTATATTGAATATTTCAAAAGTGATAAAATATTAAATAAGAGTGATATTATTGAGGATATAGTTAATCTTGATTTAGAGTATGTACCCGATGAAAAAATGGTTTACAGTGATTTAGGTATGATGCTTTTAGCTGATGTAATTGAAAAAGTATCAGACTCAAATTTAGATAAATTATCAAATAGATATTTTTTTAAACCTTTAGGTATGTCAAAAACATCTTTTAATCCTTTAGATAAAGATATAGCTGTTCCTACTGAGTATGATGATTATTTTAGAATGAGGTTAATTAAAGGTGAGGTTCATGATGAGAATGCTTTTATTTTAGGTGGAGTTTCTGGACATTCTGGTCTTTTCTCAAATGCAACTGATATAGGTAGTTTTGCAAAGTTTTTTTTGAATGAAGGAATTTATTTAGGTAGAAGATATTTGAAAAAAAATCTTATTAAAGAATTTACTACAAAAATAAAAAATCCTGTTAAATCTGATCGTGCATTAGGATGGGATACACCTTCAATAAAAGTAAGCTCAGCAGGAGATTATTTTTCTAATATGTCTTATGGGCATTTAGGTTTTACAGGAACTTCATTATGGGTTGACCCTGAAAAAGAAATTATTATTGTTTTTTTAACAAATAGAGTGCATCCATCAAGAAATAAAAAAGGAATTTACAAAGTTAGAAGAGAGCTGCATAATTCTATTATGACTAATATTAAGGAGTATTGATATTCATATAATTGATATTTTAATAATAATTTTGTTCTTGTTAGGAATTTCTTGTTATGGTCTATTAAAAAGCAAAAATAATAAATCAATTTCAGATTTCTTTTTAGCAAATAGAAATGTTCCATGGTATACATCAATGTTATCAATTGTAGCAACTGAAACATCTGTTCTTACATTTATTAGCGTTCCTGGAATATCCTATAGAGGTGATTGGACATTTTTACAATTAGCTTTAGGTTATATTTTAGGAAGAGTATTAGTTAGTTTTTTTTTATTACCAGTTTTTTTTAAATATGGAATTACTTCTATTTATGAAATACTTGAAAAACAATTTAATGTTTATATTCAAAAACTAGCTTCATTTACATTTTTAATTACAAGAATTTTAGCTGATGGAGTAAGATTCTTAGCTACTGCAATTATTATACAATCAATCACTGGTTGGTCTATTTATGAATCAATTGTACTTATAAGTATTATAACTCTTATTTATACAGTTTCTGGTGGATTGAAAGCAGTGATTAATATTGATGCATTTCAATTTATAATTTATTTAGTTAGTGCATTTATATGTATTTATTTTCTAATTNAATTAATTCCTAGTAATTCATTAAGCTCATTATATTTTGAAGATAAATTCAAAGTTTTCAATTTTTCAAAAGATATAATTTTTAATCCATTTTCTTTTTTATCTGCATTTATTGGAGGNACTATGCTTTCATTAGCCTCCCATGGTTCTGATTATATGATGGTTCAAAGAGTTTTAGCAACTAATAATATAAATTTAGCAAGAAAAGCTATGATTGGGAGTGGAATATTTGTTTTTATACAATTTTCACTTTTCTTATTTATTGGTTCTTTAATTTATTTAGTTACAGATTGTAATCTAATTGAAAAAGATAGAGAAATTACATATGTTATTAAAGATATTTTACCAATTGGTTTTAAAGGTATAGTTATTGCAGGTGTTTTATCTGCTGCTATGTCAACTTTAAGCTCATCAATCAACGCTTTATCTTCNTCAACATTAAGAGATTGGTTTCCAANAGTTAAATCATTAAAAATTTCTAGAATNATTGCTTTAATTTGGACGATAATACTTATGCTTGTNGCTATTNTNTTTAATAATGTAGATAATTCTNTAATTATNATTGGTTTAAAAATAGCATCATTTACNTATGGAGTTTTNCTAAGCTTTTTTATACTATCTAAGNTTGGAAANTTTAGTACNTCAAATATTANAATTGGATATATAAGTGGAATTATAATTGTTTTTATTTTTGTTAAATTTAATATTGCATGGACATTTTATATTTNAGGAAGTGTTATAACAAATTTAATTGTTGTTGTACTACTTCAAAAATTTAGTAAATTTCTTTTTTTGAGAGATATAATTGTTTCTTTAGTGGTTTTAATTAGTTTTTTGTTATTAATAAGGGATAATAATAAAGTATATGATTCAAGAATAATAGATGTTAAAGTAAAAAAAAGTTGTTTAGATGACAAAGTATTTAGTGGAAGTGATATTTTCTTAGAAAATGAAAATAAATTTAAACATATTAATAATTTAGGATTAGTGATTAATCATTCAAGTGNTATTGTTGATATTGATAAAATCAATAAAACTATATTACCAAAATTTAAAAATTTCAATCTTAAAATTATTTTTACCCCTGAACATGGATTAGTAAATAATTTCGCTGCTGGAGAGTATATAGATGATAGTAACGAATATAATATTCCAATTATTAGTCTNTACAATAAAAATTCTAAAACNGACATAGATTATCTTAAAAATTTAGACGCAATTATTTTTGACATTCAAGATATTGGCAGTAGATATTATACATATGTAAGTACCATGACTAATGTAATGAAAGCATGTGCTTTAAATGATATTCCTTTTTATGTNCTTGATAGACCAAATCCAATAAGCGGTAAAATCCAAGGTCCCATTTTGGATAATAATTTTAGTTCTTTNGTTGGAATGCATGAAGTACCAATAAGGCATGGTATGACAATAGGTGAAATAGCATTAATGATTAATGAAAAAAATTGGCTTGGTCCTAAAATAAAATGTGATTTACATATAGTTAAAATGCAAGGATGGAATCGAAATATGTATTTTGATGATACAAATCAGAATTGGATGTCTCCTTCTCCAAATATTCCAGATTTGGAAACTGCGATTTTATATTCGGGCTTATGTTTAATCGAAGGAACAAATTTGTCAGAAGGAAGAGGTACTGAAAAACCTTTCAAGGTTATAGGGTCTCCGTGGCTTGATCCAGATAAAATAATTGATGAAATGAAAAAATATAATTTTGAAGGAGTAAAGATTACAAAAGCTAGTTTTGTTCCAAAATCAATAAAAGGAAAATCTTTAAAGCCAAAATATATAAATCAAAAATGTAATGCTATTGAAATTAAAATTTTAGATAGAGATGTTTTAGACCCCATAAAATTATCAATTANATTATTGGATATAATTTATAAAATTCATCCATACCAATTTAAATTTTTAGATGGTAATTTTATTGACAAGCTTTATGGATCAGATAAGCTTAGAAATTATATTTTAAATGGAAATAATATTGATTTAATTTTTGAAAATTGGATTACTTTTGAAAATGAAGAATTTTTATTATATTAGTTAAATGAGCTACATAGACATTATAATAATAGCATTATATCTAAGTTTAATTTTTTTGATTGGTATTTTATCAAGAAAATATATATCAAATTTTTCTGATTTTATGATAGCAAATAGAAGTGTATCTCTATCTCTTGGTGTTGTGACAATGCTTGGAACTGAGTTAGGTCTTATTACTGTTATGTATAATGCNCAAACTGGAATAAATGGTCTATTCTCATCGTTTCATATTGGTTTTGCTGCATTTATAGTTACTTTATTTATAGGTCTAACAGGTTTTGTAGTAGTTANACTTAGGGAAATGAAAGTAAAAAGCATTCCTGAGTATTACAATATTAGATTTGGACCAAAAACAAGGATTTTAGGAGCAATTTTACTTTGCCTAGGTGGAATATTGAATATGGGACTTTTTTTGAAAGTTGGCGCAATATTTATTCAAACTATTTTTGGCATAAATAATGATGATAATTTATTAGTAATAATAATGTTTCTTCTTATTGTTCTAGTGCTCATATACACAATTTCAGGTGGAATGATATCAGTTATTATAACAGATTATATTCAGTTTGTTATATTATCTATAGGATTTATTTTTTGTATTTTCTTTTCAATCAAAACATTAGGGTGGAATAGTTTATTTACATATTTAGAAACACTTGTTGGTAAAGNTGATAATTATCAAATTCAAAAAATTTATAATCCTGTAAGCAATATGGGGGGTTTTTATATTTCTTGGCAAGTAGTTTTAGGATTTGTGAGTGCTGTAATATGGCCAACTTCAATAACTAGAGTTTTATCAATAAAAAGTTCTGATTTAGTAAAAAAACAATATATATGGTCATCTTTTTCATTTCTAATAAGATTTATAGTACCATGTTTTTTAGGAATATGTGCATTTGTTTATTTTGATGGTAATACTAATAATCAAACTCTTTCATTAATGCCAAAATATTTAAGTGAAATACTACCCGTTGGAGTTTTAGGTATAGTTGTTGCAGGTATGTTAGCGGCATTTATGAGTACTCATGATAGTTATTTGCTATGTTGGAGTACAATTATTACAAATGATATAATCGAACCTTTATCAAAAAAAGAATTAACCTCAGAGTTTAAAATATTTATAACTAGATTTATTATAATAATCTTAGGTATATATATATTTTACTGGGGAATGTTTTATGAGGGATCTGATGCCATTTGGGATTATCTTGGAATTACAGGCGCTATATATTTTACTGGAGCAATATCAGTAGTTGTTTTAGGTCTTTATTGGGATAAAGCTAGTTCAACTGGTGCTGTCTTATCATTATTAGCTGGACTTTCAAGTATAATAGGCCTTGAACCAATTAGAAATTATTTAGGAATTAGTATCAATAATCCAGCAATAATAGGTTTATCAACTTTATNTTTTAGTTTTTTTTTTAATGATTGTTGGCTCTTTANTATATCCAGATAAACAAAGGAATAATTAAATGACTTGGAAATTTTTTTGGCAAATTCTNTTTATTTTTACTATAATCATATTTATTTTTATGNTTTTCAAATTTACTTTTCAGGGTTATAAGGATTTAAAAAAATACATTAAAAATGTCAAATAAAAACTATAAACGAACTATTTTTTCTTGGTCAATTTATGACTTTGCAAATCAACCTTTTACAACTATAACTGTAACATTTATTTATTCTACATTTTTTGCTTCAACAATTTTTTTAGGGACAGAAGAAGCAGGTGTTTCCGCCTGGGGAAAAGCTATAANAGTTTCTTCAATTTTAATTGCATTATTATCTCCAATTATGGGTGCTATTGCTGATATGGGAGGTTATAGAAANCTTTTTTTAGTTTTTTGGACATGGGTATGTATTCTATTTTCTTTTTTATTGTATTTGCCTCAACAAGGTGATGTTTTTAGCGCATTGTTGTTTTTTTGTATTGCAAATATTGGGTTTGAAATGGGAGGTGTTTTTTTGAATGCATATTTACCAGAAATAGCTCCCAAAGATAAAATTGGAAGAATCTCTGGGTATGGTTGGTCATTTGGATATGTAGGTGGTTTGATAGCTCTTGCTTTTTGTTTTGTATCTTTTGTTTTACCAGATAATCCTTTAAATCCTTTAACAGGAAATATTTTAGATAAATCTTCTTATGAGCATATTAGAATAATAAATGTTTTTATAGGAATTTGGTTTGCAGTTTTTTCTATTCCAACTTTTATTTTTGTTAAAGGTTCAAAAGTATCAAAAAATAAATCAAAAAAAATTATTACAAAATCATTTAAAANAATTTTTAATACTTTTAAGGAAATAAAAAAATATAAGCAATTAGTACGTTTTTTAATTGCGAGAATTATTTACAATGATGCTATTATTACAGTTATTGCTTTTGGAGGACCATATGCTTATACACAATTTGGTTTTGATATGGATACGAACGGAAAATTAATGATATTTGGAATTGTTTTAAATGTTTTTGCTGGAATTGGTGCATTTTTATTTGGTTTTTTAGATGATTTAATTGGAGGTAAAAAAACTATTCAAATAACTAATTTTGGATTTATTATTGCTTTACTAATTGCTTTTATAGCACCCTCTTTAGAAAATGGAGAATTGTATTTTTGGGTATGNGGAATTCTAGTTGGTACTTTTATGGGTCCAAACCAAGCTGCAAGTAGATCTTTAATGGGAAGAATGATACCATCAACTAAAGAAAATGAATTTTATGGTTTTTTCGCTTTTTCAGGAAAAGCAACTGCTTTTTTAGGTCCATTACTTTTTACTTTAGTTATTGATTTAACAGGAAATATGAGGTGGTCAATGTTGATGCTTGCTTTAATGTTCTTAGTTGGTATGTATTTATTAAATAGTGTTAAAACTAGAAANATAAACACTTAATATTTTACTTTAAGTAATNATTGNTTTNATACANTATTATATATAAGTTATACTATATATATATATGAAATATACAGNAATNCCTATAATAATTATATNANCTNTATTTTTTNTAAATGAAAAAAATAATTATCCTAAAAATAAAAGTTTAATCTTAAAAATATCTAATCTAAAAGAAGAAGATATAGAGATAAATTTAAAAAACGAATTTAGACGAAAGCCTCATATTGAATATGTTGATGGTTCTATCTTAACAAATACTGTAGTTTTAAATGTTAATGAAAAAAAATTTGATAAATCTATAATTGAAAAATCAATGTATAGATGGGGCTTAGATGTAGATGAATATGTATTTATAAATAACGTTTCAATTTCTGATTTAGAAAACTAAAATATTTTAGATCTTAAATCAATAATTTCCATATTATCTTTTTCATTANTTAACCATTGATTNTAAACTTTATTTCTTGCTCTTTTTGANGACTCTNTTCTTAAAGAATCNAGTATTAANTTATAGTTTTCTTCATTGAATTCNTCTTTTGATAAAAGTTTTGCTACAAATACATTACTAGAAGATTTAATAATATCNGAANATTCACTTACACTTGCTGAATTTAAAAAGTTTATTAAGGTATTATTTCTTCCAATTGCTTGAAAGCTTCCACCAATAGTTGATTTAGCATTTTTAGTGTAGTTAAATAAATTATTATTTTCAGCAAGCTTTTCCCATTCACTAGACTTGAATTCAGTATTATTTAATAATTCAAACGCGTAATCTTGTTTTTTTTCTCTTTTAAGACTTCTTTCTATACTTCCTTTAACTTCCTCAAATTCTGTATAGTAGCTTTTATTTTTACCTAATATATTAAAAACTGCAAGACCATTATCTGTTTGAAAAGAATCTGAAGTATCGCCAATATTGTTATCAAAACTAAATCTTACTGCTTGTCTAACTGAACCTATTTGAAATGGTAAACCTGAATTATTTTTAAAATCTTCTGTTATTTTAACAGTATCAATTTTTTCAATATTATAATCAACTATAGCTTCTTGAAATGAAGTAATTTGAGCATCTGATGAAAAGTCTATAGATAATTGAAGCAAACTATCTTGCATATCAATTACTTGAGTTGAATCTAGGTCTGTTGAATCAATATTTTCCCATAAAATATACTGGACAGTAATTGATTCAGGGTTTTTATATTTTTCATCCTTATCTTCATTATATACCTCAATAATTTCATTTGCACTAATTATTATTAATGAATCATTTATATCATTTACTTTTATATTTAATAAATCTAATGAGCAATTAATATTATTTAATTTATAATCATTTATAATTTCATAATCTGATATACTATTTAGATTATTGAAAAAACTTTGAAGTTTTCTATCAGCTAAAAATGTTTTTAAATAATTTTCCCAAATTAAAAGTAAGCTTCTTGTAGTATCAGGTAAGTTACCATTTCTTACAGCATATTGGTAGGTATCTAAGTCAAAATTACCTTCGTTGTCATTGTATAGTCCTAATTCTTTAAGGTTATTCTGAAAAGCTATTGGAGGACTAAGTAATAAAAAATTATAAACTTCGTCTGGTTGAACTTGAAGATTTAGTTCATCAATTTTTTGATCTTTTATTTTTCTTTCAATTATATTGTTCCATGCAAAATCACTTGCATTTTGCTCAGCTCTAGAATATATTTTTCTACCTTGTTGTATGAATCTATTAAGTTGAATTTGTCTTTCATTCAAATAATAGGAGATTGGTATACTTTCATCTCCAATTTTTCCAACATAAAGTGTTTTATCAACTTTACCAAAAAAACTTTGAATGGTCCCAAGGATGTTTGCACCTCCCACAAGCCCTCCTACAGTCATACTTGCAACGAAAAAAAATAGCAATGTCCATAAAACCCATTTTGAATTATCTCTTAATTTTGACATACTTAGCATAAATTTTTACCCCTTTAAGTTATTGTGGAGATAAGCGGGATCGAACCGCTGACCTCTTGAATGCCATTCAAGCGCTCTCCCAGCTGAGCTATATCCCCTTAAAAAACCATTTGTTTCATGCCTTAATTTATTTTTTATTGAATATTTCTCAAAGAAAAAGCTTTTATTTATTAAATTTAGGCTTAGAATAATTTAGATTTATGCAAATTAATTTTAAAGATATAATTCAAATAACAATAATAACAGTTGTTTTATCATTTATTAGATATTTGTTCTTAGATGACTATCCTATACTGAAAACAACTAAATTAGCTGAAGCTAATCAAGTTTCAGATGAAAATAATAATTTATTAATGTTTATAGAGAATTTAGAATCACCAACATTAGTAGATTTAAAAACTGCAAAACTTTTATATGATAACCAACTTGTAACATTCATCGATGCAAGAGATAGTGATTCTTTTAAAAATCAACATATTTTTTCTTCAATAAACATTCCATATGATTTGATTGAACAGATTGAATCTGATTATGATTTAAATTACCTAATTGAATTAAATGAAAATTTTATTATTAATGTAAAACTAGATGATTATTCTTTTTTTATTGGATTGGATAATGGTGATTTTTACATAAGTAAGAATATTGAAAATATTGATAATAAATCTTTTGCTAATAAAAACTTTATTATTTACTGCAGTGGTCATGGTTGTAGCTTAAGTGAAGATTTGGGTTTTTATCTGTATAATTTAGGAGTAAAAAAAATACTTATCTATGAAGGAGGAATTCCTGAGTGGATTAATAATAAATATCCTGTTTCTAATGAATAAATTTTATAAAAATATCAATATTCTTTTTCTGCTTAGACTATTATTAGGTTATGTTTTCATTTACGCTAGTATAGATAAAATACTTGATCCTGTTAGTTTTTCAAATATTATAGATAATTATCACGTGACTCCTATTATTTTGAGTAATTTATTTGCATTATTTGTTCCAATGCTAGAGCTTATAATTGGTTTATGCTTAATCTTTAACATTAAAGTTAATGGTGCATCTTTTATATCCTTTGCTTTATTGTTATGGTTCTTATTTATTCTGATTCAGGCTCTCTATAGAGGAATAAATGTTGATTGCGGATGCTTCGATTTAAATTCTGGAAATTTAGATGATACAGAATTAAGAAATAATATGATAAAAAGAATATTTGAAGATATAGTGTTATTGGGTATAAGTTTATATATATTAATTAAAACAAAAATCAAATAAGATGATGAAATTGATACTAATGATTAGCTTTTTATATTTTTTAACTGCTCAGGATACAGCAGAAAAAAATATTTTGACAATTATTGGAACAACAAATGTCCATGGTGAAATAGATCCATGTGGTTGAAAAAAGAAACCATTGGGCGGTCTTGCTCGAAAAGCTACAGTCATTGAAAATTTAAAAAATCAAGGTTTAAATCCTATTATATTAGACGCTGGAGACTTATTATTTAAAAAAAATATCATAGATCCAGGCGTAACTACTGATGTTGCTAAAGTTAACGCTGAAATAATTATTGATTCTTTTAATCAAATGGGTTGTGATGCTTTTTCATTGGGTTCAAAAGATTTTGCTGGAGGTCTAGATTTTGTTTTGGAACAATACAAAAAATCAAACTTTCCATTTTTATCATGTAATATTGTTAATAAATCAGGTGAATTATTATTTGAGCCATATACAATCATTAAATCAAATAATTTAGATATTGGAGTTATAGGCTTAACTTCTAATTTTGATAATAATGAAGTTCAAGTACTAGATCCAATTATATCATTAAAAAACATTATTAATGAAGTTACCAACAGAAGTGATATTGTGATACTGTTGTTTAATGCAACTCAACAAGATTTAACTAAATTATATAATTTTGATTTTGAGATTGATATGATTTTAAGTAGTAGAGGTAGAACAAGATCTTCAGATGGAGGTTCTAGAATACCAACTTATATTGCCGGAGATAGAGGTAAAATACTGTATAAGTTTGAACTAAATATTATTGATGAAAAATTACCTATTACAGATTTAGCTTGGTGTGAAAATACTATTAAAAGAGTTGGTGATAGATTAGAAAAAATGAAGCAAGGTAATCCTGATTCAGATTTGATTAATTTATATAAAAATGATCAGAAGACATTAAGTAGAATTTATGGTTATCAAGCTCAATTAAATCAGGCAAATCAATCTTTAGAAAATGCTATAAATTCAATAACATTTGAAAAAATTGAATTAGATAAATTAGTTTTTGATAATACAAAAATCTTAAAAATTGTGGATAAAGGTAAAGAAAAAATTTTAGAAATTGGTAGTCCTTTTATAGATTCTAAGGGTAGACTCCCTGGTGATCCTCATCATGGTCATAATCATTAATTTTTTAAAAAAGATATTGGTCTTTTCATATTAATTTTTCTAAAATTGGACTCTTGTTTTTAGCTTTTTAATATTTTTATTGCGAAAGTAGCTCAGCTGGTAGAGCATCACGTTGCCAACGTGAGGGTCGTCGGTTCGAATCCGATCTTTCGCTCAGCTTCAAAGGCGTCGTACTCAAGTGGTAAGAGAGCAGTCTGCAAAACTGTTATGCACCAGTTCGAATCTGGTCGACGCCTCACAATGCCGAGGTGGTGAAATTGGTAGACACAAGGGACTTAAAATCCCTCGGACAATATACGTCCGTGCCGGTTCGATTCCGGCCCTCGGTACTCACTTAACATTAAATAATTATCGAAGAATTTTTATCAGTAGTGATTATCCATTTTCTTGCAGTTATAAGTCCTGGTCCGGATTTTATAATTGTTACATCTCAAAGTATTAATTATGGTCGTTTAAATGCTATTAAAACAAGTATAGGTATTTCATTTGGTATTCTAATACATATTATTTTATCAATTTTTGGAGTTAACTATATTTTTGTAAATAATACTATTTTTTATGATCTAGTTAAATATATTTGTTTTATTTACTTGTTTTATTTTTCTTTATCCCTAGTTTTTTCTAAAAAAAAGCATAACAATATCTTACATAATAATAATAAATCAATCTATAAAAACCCTTTTTTGATTGGTTTTTTAACTAATTTACTTAATCCTAAGGCTCTTGTCTTTTTTATATCAATTTTTTCTATTTTTGTTAACCAATTAACACCTTTTTATATTAGAGTTATATATGGAATGTGGATGGTTTTTGCAACTTGTTTTTGGTTTTGTATTATTTCTATTTTNTTTACTTTAGATTTTTCAAAAAATTTTTTAAATAAATATTCGATAATAATTAGTAAAATTATGGGTATAATTTTANTAATTATTTCAATTAAGGTCATTTTTTAANTATGGATATTGGNGCTATTNTACTNAACGTAGGTTATTTTTGNAATCTTATTGCTCTTGGNTTNAGAGAAATTCTTTGGATTAGAATTNTATTAACNTTAGGNTATTTTNTAAGGTTNATNCAGAANTATATTGAGAATGTAGTNGATTCTTCNTTNTGGATGATAGTTTTTGTTACTATAAATTTATATCAAATNGTAGTNATAATAAATGAGAGAAGAAAAAGATATATAGAGCCAAAAATTTTNGATATNTATGAAACTGTTTTTAANAGNTTAACAACATTTGAATTTTTAACTTTTTGGAAAATGGGTTTAATTAAAAATGTTGAAAATGGAACTAAAATAATAGAAAAAGATAAAAAATTAAATTCTATATTATTATTAATTAATGGTAAAGCTCATGTTAAATCAGATGGTAAGAGTATTGCTTTCTTACCTAGAGGAAGTTTCNTTGGAGAAATAAGTTATATAACAAATGAAGGAGCTTCTGCAGATGTGATTGCTGATGGTGATGCAACNTATATTGAATGGACAAATAAAGAANTGAAGAAAATTAAAATAAGTAAAAAAATATTTTGGACAAAAATTCAAAATATTTTACTTAATGATTTGATAATTAAATTAAAACGATCATCTATTAATTAGGAGAAACATAATTAAAAAACCAAATATAACAATTAATAAAGTATATACAAGGACAGGTGATAAAGGAACAACATCATTGATTGGTGGAAAAAGAGTTCCTAAAAATCATAATAAAGTATCAGCTTTTGGTCAAGTTGATGAATTGAATGTACTTGTTGGTTCATCTTTAGTTTATTTAAAAAAACTAAAAAATAATGATTTTAGTATTCTTAATGATATATTAATTAAAATTCAAAATGAGCTTTTTAATTTAGGAAATATGCTCGCTATTGATAAAAACGTTAGTTTAGANAATATGCCAAAAATAACAANTAAATCTATAAAACNATTAGAAGATAANATNAANTACTTNAATGACTCANTANAAGAATTNAATTCGTTTATATTNCCTGGAGGTAATGAGTTAAGNATNNGNTTACATAAAGTTCGTGTGAAATGTAGAAAAGTTGAACGNTATATTGTAAGTATAATNGANCAAGAAAAATTTGATGATGTAATTGTAAAATATTTAAANAGAATGTCAGATTTATTTTTTGTTTTAGCTAGATATGNAATTTTTAAGTTAAAAGANGATGAATTAAAATGGAATCCAAATTATTAATCCTATGTTAGATAATTTTGACTGGTTTACAAGATTTTTTACTTATTCTTCAATTCAAGTAAAATTTATAGCTTCATTTATAGCTATTTTATCTTTTATAGTTGTTAGAAAATTATTTTTAAAAATCTTATTTAGAAATACATCTAATGCATTGGTTAGATATAGATGGCAGAAAATTTCAAGTTATATTATTAATGTTTTAGGTATCATAATTGTAGGGCAGATATGGTTTAAGGGTTTTGAATCAATAGCAACATATTTAGGATTATTGTCTGCTGGAGTTGCTATTGCTTTAAAAGATCCATTAATAAATCTTACAGGTTGGGCATTTATTTTATCTAGAGCTCCATTTGTTGTTGGTGATAGAGTTCAAATTGGGCAACATTCAGGTGATGTGATTGATATAAATTTCTTTAAATTTACACTTATGGAAGTAGGCCATTGGGGAGAAGGTGAACAAGCATCAGGCAGAATTATACATATACCAAATGGTAAAGTTTTTCTGGATATTTTAGCTAATTACAGTAAGGGATTTAAGTATATTTGGAACGAAGTAAATGTTCTACTTACGTTTGAAAGTGATTGGAAAAAAGGTAAAAAAATTCTTGAAAAAATTTCTAAAAAACATACAGCAAATATTAGTAAAGTTGCAGCTAAAAACTTTAAAGAAGTTTCTAAGTTATATATGGTTTACNAGCCAGATTTCAACCCNCAAGTATATACAAAAGTTGAAGATTCTGGAATTTTATTAACTATAAGATATTTATGCAACCCTCGTAAAAGAAGGATTACTACACAGTATATATGGGAGGATATACTTAATGAGTTCGATAATGATGTGAACCTAGAATTTGCATATCCAACAACTAGATTTTATGATGCTAGAACAGAAACTAAAGAATGAAGTTATTAACTTATTTTTATGATAATGTTAAGTCTTATGGTTGTATGTTGGATGATTATAATATATTAGATATTCCATCATTAAAAAATACTNCTTTNCCAAATAATTTAAATGAATTTTTAATCGATTTTAATGAAAATATTACAAATTTATCTAAAGTAATAAAGTTAAATGAATTTAATACTATTGACTTTAGTAAGNTAAAAATAGATACTTTAATAAANCCAAACTCTTTNAGAGATTTTTATGCTTTTAGGAGACATGTTGAAGCAGGACGAAAAAGTCGTGGATTAGATATGATAAGAGAATATGATGAGTTTCCTGTNTTTTATTTTTCAAATCATAGCTCAGTTGTTGGTCCGGGNGATATATGTTTATTTAGAGAACAGTTTANTAAGCTTGATTTTGAGTTAGAAATTGCTATTATTATATCAAAANTTGGTGAAAATATAAAGGCTAAAGANGCATATAAGTATGTAGCTGGATTTACTATTTTAAATGATTGGAGTTCTAGACAAGTTCAAATGAAAGAAATGAAACTTAATCTAGGGCCAGCAAAGGGAAAAGATTTTGCCTCCTCAATCGGTCCTTATCTAGTGACTTTAGATGAAATAAGTGATAAGANTATTGGGAAAATAGAAGATTTAAGATATGATCTTGATATGAAAGCATATTTAAATGATAGTTTAGTTTCAAATGATAACTTTAAAAATATTACATGGTCNTTNCCNGAAATGATTGAAAGAGCTTCTTATGGNACAAAGTTATTTCCAGGTGATTTAATTGGTTCTGGAACCTGTGCAACTGGTTGTCTCTTAGAAATTAACCAAACAAATAAAACAAATATTTGGCTTAAAAATGGTGATAATATTAAGTTAAGTATTGAAGGATTAGGAACCTTAGAAAGTACGATAAAGTCTATAGATTGATGAGATTTACTAAATCAGAATTAAAAAAAATATACTATCATTTAAAGCTTCCTAGAAATATTGAAGAAAAAATGTTGTTATTGCTAAGAAAAGGAAAGTTATCTAAATGGTTTTCAGGTATCGGTCAAGAAGCAATTGCTGTTGGTGCAACCTATGCATTGAATAAAGATGATTATATATTGCCAATGCATCGAAACTTAGGTGTTTTTACAACAAGAGAGTTAGATTTAGAAAAATTGTTTTCACAATTGATGGGTAAACAGGGGGGATATACCAAAGGTAGAGATAGAACATTCCATTTTGGTGATAAAGATAAAAATATTATTGGAATGATATCTCATCTTGCTGCTATGCTTCCTGTTGCAAATGGTTTAGCATTATCTTCAAAGTTAAATAAAGNAAAAAAAATTGCTCTTTCTTTTATTGGNGATGGTTCTACTAGTGAAGGAGATTTTCATGAGTCTCTAAATTTAGCTGCTGTTTGGGAACTGCCAGTAATTTTTTTGATTGAAAATAATGGTTATGGATTATCAACTCCTAATGAGGAACAGTTTAAATGTAAAGATTTAGTTGATAAAGCAAAAGGATATGGAATTAAAGGTGAGATTGTAGATGGAAATAATGTTTTAGATGTATTCAGTGTAATCAAGAAATATTCTAAGCTAATCAGAAATAATCCTCAACCTATATTAATTGAAGCAAAAACATTTAGAATTAGAGGTCACGAAGAAGCTTCAGGAGTTAAATATGTTCCAAAAAATCTTATTGAAAAATGGAAAAAAGAAGATCCTGTTTTAAAATTTGAACAAAAAATTTTATCAGATAATATTTTAACAAAAGATAAAATTAAAGAATTAAATCATAAAATCAATTCAAAAATAGATTTAGTTATAAATAATGTTTTAGATAAGGATTCTCCGCATTCATCTGAAAGCAAAGAAGTTGAAGATGTTTTTGCAAAAAGTAAATTTAATCAAATAAAAAATAAATCTGAAAAAAAAGAAGAGATGCGCTTTGTTGATTCAATTAAAAATGCACTTTATTTAAAAATGAAAGAAGATAAAAGTGTATTATTGTTAGGTCAGGATATAGCTGAGTATGGAGGTGTNTTTAAAGTTACTGAAGGATTTCTAGANGAGTTTGGATATGATAGNGTAAGAAATACTCCNATAATAGAGTCAGCTGCAATAGGAGCTGCTCTTGGTTTATCTATAGGNGGATTTAAACCAATTGTAGAGTTGCAATTTGCTGATTTTGTNAGCAATGGATTTAATCAAATAGTTAATAATTTAGCTAAAACACATTACAGGTGGGGTGAACCAGTAAACGTAACATTACGTTTACCAACTGGTGCAGGAATAGGAGGTGGTCCTTTCCATTCCCAAAGTAATGAATCAACTTTCTTCCATATTCCTGGTATAAAAATTGTTTATCCATCAAACCCTGAGGATGCAAAAGGGCTATTAGTTTCAGCTATTGATGATCCTAATCCAGTTATGTTTTTTGAACATAAGGCATTATATAGAAGTATAAAGTCTTATGTTCCTAAAGATATATATAACATTGAATTTGGAAAGCTTAAAGTATTAAAAGAAGGCACTGATCTAACTATTGTATGCTATGGATTAGCGGTTAGTTGGATTATGGAATTTTCAAAAAAATCTAAATATAGTATAGAGGTTCTAGATCTACGAACATTAGTTCCTCTAGATAAGGAAGGTATTTTTAAGTCAGTTAAAAAAACAAATAAAGTTCTTATAGTTCATGAAGATAATTTAACAGGTGGAATTGGTTCTGAAATATCTTCTCTTATNAGTGAAAATTGTTTTGAATATTTAGATGCACCTATAATGAGGNTAGGTTCTNTNGATACACCTATTCCATTTACAGGAGAAATTGAACAAAAAATTTATTTCCCCAAATCAAAAATTGATAAAACTGTAGACTTTTTAATTAATTATTAAAGGTCTTTTATTCAGTTTAATTTTATGTTTAAATTTAGGGTATAGATTATTTACATGGAGAGTATATGAAGTTAAGTTGTATGGATTTTTTAGGAATATCTGAGCATTTTACNGAAGAAGAAATGATGGTTCAGAAAATGGCAAGTGAATTTGTTTNAAAAGAAGTTATGCCAATTATTGAAGAAAATTATAAAAAAGGTACATTNCCANAGGAGTTAATCAGCAAGATAAGTAAACAAGGTTTTTTAGGTTGTAATTTACCTTCTGAATATGGTTGTGGTGGAATGTCTAGTACAGCTTATGGTTTGATATGCCAAGAATTAGAGCGTGCAGATTCAGGTGTAAGATCTTTTGTTTCTGTTCAAGGTTCATTAGTCATGTATCCTATTTATGCTTATGGTTCAGAAGAACA
The DNA here is from genome assembly GCA_002704685.1 of Fidelibacterota bacterium. Lineage (GTDB taxonomy): Bacteria > Fidelibacterota > Marinisomatia > SCGC-AAA003-L08 > D37C17. Next base: position 5,052 of record PAHD01000007.1, on the reverse strand, counting down.
GAGGAAAAAATGGTTACCAAAAATGGCTAAAGGAGAAGTTATTGGTTGTTTTGGTTTAACAGAGCCTAATTTTGGATCAAATCCATCAGGTATGTTAACAAATGCAAAAAAAGTTGATGGNGGTTTTGTACTAAATGGTTCTAAGATGTGGATTACCAATGGTTCTATTGCAGATGTAGCTGTTGTATGGGCTAAAGATGAAAATGGTGTAGTTAAAGGTTTCCTAGTTGAAAAAGAATTTGAAGGTTTCACTGCTCCAATAATGAAAGGAAAATGGTCTTTACGTGCTTCAATTACATCGGAATTAGTTTTAGATAATGTTTTTGTACCTGAAGAAAATCTATTACCTAATGTTGAAGGATTAAAAGGACCTTTAGGATGTTTAAATCAGGCTAGGTATGGTATTGGTTGGGGAGCAATTGGGGCTGCAATGAATCTTTATGAGGTAGCTTTAAATTACTCTAAAGATAGACAGCAATTTGGTAAACCAATTGCTGGTTTTCAATTAATCCAAGAAAAATTAGTCTGGATGTTTAATGAAATCACTAAAGGGCAATTGATTGCTATGCAAGTTGGAAGAAATAAAGATAACAAAACATTAAAGCATACGCAAGTATCATTAATTAAAAGAAACAATGTTTGGGTAGCAAGAGAATGTGCAAAATTGGCCCGAGAAATTTTAGGAGCAAACGGAGTAACTTCTGATTATCCTATTATGAGACATATGATGAATATAGAAAGTGTTTATACTTACGAAGGAACACATGAAATGCATACATTAATCCTCGGACATGAAATCACTGGATTACAAGCTTTCAAATAGTTAGTTAAGATTAATCATTTCTCTTTCTTTTTTAAAAATAATATCTTTTTCACTATTATCTTTATAAATCTTAAAGCTTTTCCATCCCTTTAATAAACCAATATATAAAGATNTCATTGATATTAAATAGCCAGTATTGAAGACTAATATTGTTAATTTCTTTTGTTCAAACATTATTGTAATTAAATAAAGTATAATTATTGCAAATTGAAATTTCATCATAATATTTAAAAATTGAATTAATTTCCCATNTTTATTGTTATTCTGAATAATAAATTCGATTGTTTGAAAATAAAAATATCTAAATGACATAAAAGTTACTATGTTAATAAATGTTTTAAGGTAGTATCTAAAAAAAAGATTATCATATAGGTATATTGAATTAAAAGGAATTGGCCAAAATATATTCATAGAATTTAAAGATATAATTAGATCAAGAGAAATATGAAGNAGTATCCCCAGAGTTATTCCATTTGCAAGATTTAAATACTTACTTTTTTTATTTATTTCATAAATAATTAATAAAATTAGATATACTAGAAGAATTGATACAATGCTNTGTCCNAAAGTATTNNTGTAGTTAATGTTGTTTAATAAATTGAAATTTANTAGAAAAGTATCTAAATCTGGGATTGTTAAGCCAAGNATAAATGAAGGTAAAAACCATTCTTTATTTGGAATTTTATTTCTAAATATAATTGCAAAATAAGTATATATGCTTGTTATAATCATATTATTTAAATTAGANTAATAATTTGCAAGTAATTTAATATATTATATACATTAAAAAAATGAATGCTCAATTAGTTAAAAATCAATTATCCGAATGTTTTTATAAATCATTATTTGTGAATTCTGAAATAAGTGTACATCCAGTAAATATTGTTAATTCTGTAAAGTCAATTATAGGAATTGACTTAGATATAAATCATAGCTCATTAATTGATTATTGTATTAATTATACAAATAGCTTTGAATATGTTGATTCTTTTGGGGTGCTAGATAATTTAACTGCTCCTCCTGCAGTTTCATTTGCAAGTCTTGAGGAATCATTAATTAATAAAGATATAAAAGAGTCTTTAAATAATGTCGCTGCGCTTTTAAAAGTTTCAGATGGAAAACATATAATTGAATTTTTACTAGAGTTTTCAATAAAATATAAAAGCCCTGCATTTCAATTAGTTTGGTGTATCTATAAAATGAACTTATTTGTAGATCATAAGAATTTAAATGAAAGCATTATATTTTGTGTAAAATATATTACTAAAGATGATATTTCTCCATTTTCTAATCTTGGTATTAAAACAAAGTTTAAATTCAATAAATATGAATTTTCTAATAAAAGCTTTAGAGATATATTGATTTATTATTCAATTTATAATGAGCAGCTTATAAGGTACTCAAAAATTAAAGAATATATAGATATTAATGTTTCATTTGTTGATTTTTCTGGTTCAAATAAAAGCACCAAAACTAAAGATGAACAACTAAAATATGGTAGAAAGTGGATTAGTTTATACATAAAGGATTTAGATGAATCAAAGCTAAATCCTGATTTAATTTTTGTGTTAGATTTATTTAGGTCTGCATTAAAAGTTTCGGATGGAAAGTATGATAAAGTAATTTGGACTATGCTAAACAATTACTTAAAGTAATACTTTAAATGATAACTATAAAATTATTGTATATAATATATTTAAAATATTAAAAATGAATATCGAGGAAAAAAATAAAAGAGAACTTTTTTTAAATGGTGTAAAAGCTTTTAATAAAAAAAAATACTATGATGCTCATGAATACTGGGAAGAGTTGTGGATCGATTACCAGCTTGATGATGCTAGGTTTGTTCAAGGCTTAATTCAAATGTCGGTGGGATATTTTCACATAACTAATCTTAATATTATTGGTGCTAAGAGATTATTTGAAAAATGTTTACCAAAACTAAAGTCTTATGATAAAGGATTTAAAAATGTAAATGTTAAATATTTAATTGAATCGGTTAGTAAATCATTAAATAATTTGAATTCTATTCAAGATACTAAAGATTTTGATTGGAGGCTTGCTCCAAAAATATGATTAAAGAAGAATTTATAATAAATGTTATATCAGATGATCCTTTTTTCTGTACAAAGTTTGCTACAGAGTGTAATAAGTATGGATTTTCATTAAATTTTATTGAAATAGAAGATATCTTAAAAAAAAATAAAAATATATTTAAAGATAACCTGACTATAGCAATAGTTGATATAGATGTGGAAAACTTAGATTTAGCAAACCTCATTAAAAAGAAAAATAGAATTCCAGTATTTGGTATTTATAAAAAGTTTAATAAAACTTTGCATGCAAAAGCAAAAGAACAGAATTTCGATTTAACCTTTACAAAATCATTATTAATTAATAGTATTAAAAGTATAGTTGTTCATATTGTTACTCAAGCTGATTGAAATTTATTGTATTATATATCCTTTAAGTTTTAATTTTCGACCATAGAGTTTTAATAAATATGATATCTGAAAGAAAAATTAAAGAAAGAAATCAAAGAAAAGTTGCTATTATTGAAGGCGCTCTTAGAGTTTTTAATGATTTAGGTATTGAAAAAACTACAATGGATGAGATCGCCCAAGAGTCAGGTTTCGGCAAAGCAACTCTATATTACTATTTTACTTCAAAAGATGATGTTTTTATACATATTATGGAACATGGCTGGAAACAACTATGGGAAGGAATAGAAACAAAAGTAATAGAAAATATTAATCCTAGAAAAAAATTTATAAGTATAATAAGAAAAATGGGAAAAATCGTTGGAGATGATAAGGTTTTATATGGATTTATGTTTACAGCTCCAAATTATATAAATGATCCCAGTAAGCAGCCTTGGAAAGTATACCAAGAAAGATTATATGCTATTTTACAAAGTATAATCGAGAAAGGTATCGAGAAAAAAGAATTTGTTAATCTTAATCCAAAATTACTTATGAAAGCAATTGGTGGCCTCTTCCATCAACTTTTAATAAGTAATGAAGAGGAGTTGAAGGATAATGAGTTTGAAGAAATGTTAAGAAATTTTTTAAAACCTAAAAACTAATGATATCAAAAATAAAAAACAGAATATTTGGATTATATAAAAAATACGGCTGGAAGGCTGTTGTAGGAATCTTCCTTTATTATTTGGTAAGAGACGTATCACTTTATATAGTTTTACCATATCTTATAGCTAAAAAAATAATTTTTAATTAGCTTATATAATTGCAAGTTCACTTTTCGACTAATAAGTCGAAAAAGTACTTGTCTCTGTGTTTTGTGTTACCTTAAATTATATAGTTTCAAAATTAATATTTAAAAGTAAAAAGGAAAAATATCGAATGAAAAATTTAATCAAATTATTATTTATAACTAGTTTTATTTATGCTGCTTGTCCAACAGTGGCACCAAATTCAGACTATAGTTTTGTTGAAGATGATTGTGGAAATTGTTGGTTACCCTATTGTTATAATATGGGAACTCACGAAGTTTCATATGATTTAACTGAACAAGAGTGTAATTATTTATGGGTAAATCCTGGAGATACAGGTGACCCATATTATAATGGGTATTGTGACTCTTGTCCATCTGGTTATACATTAGATTCTTGTGGAAGCTGTTGGAAATCATATTGTTATACTTTTTTTAGCTCAGGAATTGGAGATGATCCTACCCATAGTGTCTATTATGATTTAAGTGAAACAGAATGTAATGATTTAGGTTATAATTTTTATACACCAGGAACACCAGGGGATCCATATTTTAACAGTAATTGTAGTAGTGCTGATGATGGCGGTTCTTCAGATGGTGGAACAACAGGTGGTGGTGATCACTCAGGTGGTGGTGATACAGGTGGTGATGATGGTGGTCAAAGTCTTGATTCATGTGAAGATCAAGGTATGTCAGATAATAATGAATGGATTACTTGGTGGTTTGGATTTGACTGTGAAGCATCAGTTGCCAATTGGTCTTGTAGTATGGGCATTACACATCCCGATTATGATCAGGTGCATGATGTATGTCCTGTAACTTGTGGTCTTTGCGATGATTGCCTAAGCGATATATATGACTGTAATGGGAACTGTGATGGTGATGCTGTCGTAGATGAGTGTGGAGTTTGCGATGGAGATGGTTCAGGTTGTTTAAATGTAAGTTTTGAAACAATGTATGATTTAGAAACTGGACAGATTAGTGATGATGAGGATGCT
>PAHD01000046.1 GCA_002704685.1 Fidelibacterota bacterium | reverse complement strand
CTCTTTTTTAGCAAGTGCTATTGGTCGTAAATGAAGCTTGGTAAGAATCATTAGATAATCTCTTAGTTCATTTGAAAGTTTCATTCTCCTTGCAACATTTATAAGCATTCTCCTGCCAATTTCTTCATGACCATGGAATGTCCAGCCTTTTTTCTTATCAAATCTTTTTGTTGGAGGCTTAGCAATATCATGAACAAGTGCTGCAAATCTTATTTCCATTTTGTTTGTAAGTTTAGCAGCGTTATCTACTACTTCAAGAGTATGAATAAACACATCTTTATGACCCATATTATTAATTATATCAACACCAGACATAACATCTAGTTCAGGGAAAATTAATTTTAAAAAATCTAGTTCTTTTAAAAAGTAGAAGGCTATACTTGGCTTGTTTGTTTTGAGAATTTTTATTATTTCATCTGTTACTCGCTCTTGAGAAATAATTTTTATTCGTTCTTTATTTTGTTTAATACTATCCATAATTCTAGGATGTATTTTAAATTCTAATTGTGCTGCAAATCTAATTGCTCTAAGCATCCTTAAAGGATCATCGATAAATGTCGTATCTGGATCTGTNGGAGTATCAATAAGTCCATTGTTAATATCAACAAGACCATTAAAAGGATCAACTAGGAGCCCAAAATTTTCATCATTTAATGATGAAGCGATAGAGTTTATTTTAAAATCTCTTCTTATCAAATCATTTTCAATTGTGGTAAGTTCAACAGTTTTTGGTTTTCTTGAGTCTTTATCGTAGGTTTCTTTTCTGGCATTTGCAACTTCAATTTCACATTCTTTATACGGAATTTTAACAGTTAAAAACTTTTCAAATTCAACAGTTTTATTTACGTTTAATTTTTTTGAAAGTTTTTTAGAATATTCAAATACTTTATCTTCAACCATTATATCTATGTCCTTTAGATGATTGCCAAGAATAATATCTCTTACGTATCCTCCTACTAAATACGTATTAACATTAAGAGAATCACCTACTTGACCAGCTATTTTCAATATCTTATAATGTTCACTGTTTAATAATATTTCAGATATTTTTGACATGATTTAATATAAAAATAATTTTTAATGTATTTATACTATTTCAAAATTAACTAAATTATATATTATCTAACTATTAATTAAAATGATAAATAATAAAAGAGAAATTAAATATATTTATGTATTTGGGGGTGTTCTTTCTGGTTTGGGAAAGGGTATTGTTGCATCATCTCTTGGTTATTTATTAAAGTCTAAAGGTTACAAAGTTACGATTCAAAAGTTGGATCCTTATTTAAATGTAGATCCTGGTACAATGAATCCATATCAACATGGAGAAGTTTTTGTGTTGGATGATGGATCTGAAACAGATTTGGATTTAGGCCACTATGAAAGATTTATAGATGTTAATCTAAGTTCAAAAAATACAACTTCATCTGGAAGAGTTTATTGGGATGTTTTAGAAAGAGAGAGAAGAGGAGATTACCTTGGAGAAACAATACAAGTGATTCCTCATATTACTGATGAGATAAAAAAGAAAATTTTGTCTGTAAATCCAAGAAAAAGATATGATATTGTTATTACAGAGGTTGGTGGAACAGTTGGAGATATTGAGGGGCAGCCTTTTTATGAGGCAATAAGGCAGCTGATTTTGGAACAAGGGAAAAATAACAGTCTTGTAATCCATACTACATTGCTTCCATATATTAATGCTGCAGCTGAGATAAAAACAAAACCAACTCAGCACAGTGTTATGCGTCTTAGAGAAATTGGGATTGAGCCTGATATACTTGTTTGTAGAACAGAGAACGATGCCCACTTAACAGATAAATTAAAGGTAAAGCTAGGATTATTTTGTAATGTTGAACAGTCACATGTATTTGAATCACCCGATGTTGAGACTATATATGAAATACCATTAGTTTTATATAAACAGAATTTTGATAAAATAATTTCAAAAGAGTTAAAATTAAAAGGAGGTAAAAGACATAGTAATATTGCCCTCTTAAATAAATTTATTAATAATTATAAAAACCCAAAACATGATATTACAATCGCAATTTGTGGAAAATATAATGGTTTACAAGATGCATATAAAAGTATTTTAGAGGCTTTGATTCATGCAGGTGTTCATAATAACACGAAAATTAATCTTAAGTGGATTGATACTGAAAAGTTAGAATCAAATAAAAATATAAATAATAGTTTCCATAATGTCGATGGAATAATTATTCCCGGAGGATTTGGTTACAGGGGAATTGAAGGGAAAATTTTATCTTCTAAATATGCTAGAGAAAATAAAATCCCATTTCTTGGTATTTGTTTAGGTCTCCAATGTGCAGTTATTGATTTTGCTCGCAATGTTTGTAATCTAAAAAATGCAAATAGTACCGAGTTTAATAATCGTACTAAAAACCCAGTTATTGATATTATGCATACACAAAAATCAGTTAAAATTAAGGGAGCGAGCATGAGGCTTGGAAGTTATCCTTGTGATTTGACTTCTCAAACAAAAGCAAGGTCTGCTTATAAAAAATTTAAAGTTAATGAAAGACATAGACATAGATATGAAGTCAATAACAAATTTAAAAAACAGTTAGCAAAAAATGGTTTAGTTGTAAGCGGTGTAAACAAAGATTTAGATTTAGTTGAAATCATTGAATTGAAAAACCACCCTTGGTTTGTAGGGGTCCAATTTCATCCTGAGCTAAAAAGTAGAATCTTAAATCCTCATCCTCTTTTTAATGATTTTATAGCTTCAACAGTAACGTTTAAAAAGAAGTAAGTTTTGTCTCAATTACTTGAAAATATAAAGCTATTATTATTTGATGTTGATGGAGTATTAACAGATAACCAGATTTTCATTTCATCTGATAGCACTGAATTAAAATCTTTTTGTATTGATGATGGTACCGGAGCTGCTATTGCTAGATTTGCTGATTTACCTTTAGCTTTTTTATCTGGTCGTTATTCAAAATCAACTGAGATTTGGGCTAAAGAACTTGGAGTTAGTTGTTGTATTCAAGGTGTTATTGATAAAAAAAATAAACTTCCTGAAATTTGTAAAAAATTTAATGTTGAATTAAGTGAAATTGCTTATGTTGGCGATGCGCTTATTGATATTCCTGTTTTCGAAAAAGTCGGTGTTTCTATTGCGGTTCCAAATAGTCATATAATGGTGAAAGAAAAAGCTGATATGATTACTGATTCGTATGGAGGTAGGGGAGTATTAACAGAGCTTGTTGAAAAAACACTTAAGTCTCAAAATAGATATGAAGATATCTTAAAGAGAATGAAAAATGAAAAATTTTAATAAATATATTTTTTTATTGTGGTTACTTTTTTTATCATTTTCTTGTAAGAAAGATGTGCAGCCAGGAAGCTCTATTAAGTCAGAGATTGATAATGTCATTTACGGTAATCCCATAAAAATTGAAATTACAAAAAATGAAAATTCAGTAATGACGATTCATGCAGATACACTTATTAGAGCAAATGGAGGCAACACAACTTTATTTGGTAGAATTTATGCTGATCTATTTGATAAAAAGGGAGTTAAATCAAGTATGATGTATTCAGATAGTGCAATTGTTTATACTAATTCAGACAGCATTAAAGCATTTGGAAATGTTTTAATAGAATCACTTAAAGGATTTAAATTAATTACAGAAGAAATTATTTTATTTAATAGTTCTAATTTAGTAAAATCAAATAACGATGTAATCTTTACATCTAATAGNAGTGATACATTGTATGGAACAGGATTTTGGTCTAATTTTGATATGTCAAATTCACAAATTCAAAGTCCAAAGGGGAGTATGAGTAAGTAGATGGGATATAATTTATTAAAAGCTGAAAAACTAGTTAAAAAATACGGCGAGAGAACCGTTGTGAGTGATGTCGATGTGCAAGTAAAGCGCGGAGAAGTTGTTGGTCTTCTAGGTCCTAATGGAGCTGGTAAAACAACAACATTTTATATGCTAACAGGTATGGTTAAACCTTTGTCTGGAGAAATATTTTTAGATAATGATAATGTTACCAAGCTTCCTATGTATAAGCGATCTCAAATGGGTGTAGGCTATTTGGCTCAAGATGCTTCAGTTTTTACTAAATTATCTGTTGAGGATAATTTAAAGCTCGTTCTTGAAATGACAGATTTAAATCCTGAGAAACAAAATGAAAAACTTGAAAAATTAATTGAGGAATTTTCTATTGGTCATATTAGGAATAATAAGGGATTTGCATTGTCAGGCGGTGAAAGAAGAAGGTTAGAAATTGCTCGTTCTCTTGTAACAAATCCATCGTTTATTTTATTGGATGAACCATTTGCTGGTATTGATCCTATAGCAGTTGAGGATATACAAGGAATTATTAATACACTTAAAAATAAAAATATCGGTGTGCTTATTACTGATCATAATGTAAGGGAAACACTTTCTATAACAGATCGGTCTTATCTATTGTATAATGGCAAAATACTAAAGTCTGGGACTACCAAAGAATTAACAAAAGATGAAGATGTTAAAAAATTATATTTAGGCACCAAATTTAAACTAGATTAGTATCTATGTCAAAAATTGTTCAAAAATTACAGCAAAATCTAAAATTAAATCCTCAGCAAATTCTTGAACAAAATATCATTCAACTTAGTGTTTTTAATTTAGAAAAAAGAATTTTAGAAGAGCTTGAGCAGAACCCTGCTCTTGAAATTATTGAAAGTGAAGAAAGCTTAGATGACAAAGACTCTGAAGATAATGAAGAGTTTGATTTTGAAGAATTAGTTTCAAATCCGGAAGAATATGAGTATTCTAATAAGCCCAGNACATCAGAAACTTTAGAAAAAGTTGTTGAAGCTGACACTTCAAATCTTTTTGATGATATNATGAGCCAATTAAATGAAATTGATATTAGTGAAAATGAATTTTTAGTGGCTGAGCAAATTCTTGGTAATTTAGATGCCAGGGGCTTTTTGCCAATTGAACCAATTNTAATAGCTGATAGATTAGGTTTTGAAGAAAGCTTTATATATAAGGTTAAAAATAAAATACANAGTTTAGATCCACCTGGTATAGGCTCTGAGTCAATCCAAGATTGTATTTTAGCACAGCTTAAAAAATATTATCCTGAAGATTTAAAATCCTTAAAGATTATTAATGATTATTTCGATGAATTTTCAAATCATAAGTATGATTTAATTGCCAAGAAAATGAATTGCGATAAAGAGCTTATCTTTGAAACTGTTGAAAAGGTTTCTGTATTAAACCCTGTGCCTGCAGTAAATTATTCTACAGAAATTGTCAATCATATTATTCCAGATATTGTTATTGAAAATATAAATGGTGAATGGGATATTCAAGTGAATGAACCGGGAATCCCAAGTATTGGTTTGAGCAAGCAGTATGCTAATATGTTAATTGATAGCAAGGATAAGAGTGTTAAAAATTTTGTAAAGCAAAAGCTTAATAAAGCCAAGTGGTTTATTTCAGCAATTGAGCAAAGAAATTCTACAATGATTAAAGTTATGAAATCAATTATAAGTAAGCAGAATAATTATTTTAATTCCGATGATAGAATTCTTGTTCCAATGATATTAAAAAACATTGCTGAGGATATTGATATGGATATTTCAACTATTAGTAGAGTTACCAATGGAAAATATGTTCAAATGCCATGGGGAACAAAGGAGCTTAAAACATTCTTTTCAGAGGGTATTAAGCTATTAAATGGAGATATTATTTCNAGTATTGTATTTAAGGAAAAATTGAAATTGATTATAGATAAAGAAGATAAGAATAGCCCGTATACTGATGAAGAATTAACNGAGGTTTTAAAGAAAAAAGGCTATAGTATTGCAAGGAGAACTGTCTCAAAGTATAGAGAGGTTTTAAAAATTCCTGTTGCACGATTAAGAAAAATTTAAAAGGAGATATTATGTTAGATAATTTTTTACATGTAGATGATTTTACAGATAGTCAGCTTATAGAAATTTTAGATAAATCAAAATGGATTAAGGATAAATTCAAGCAAAGAGCTGATTACACGCCATTAAAAGGGATGACAATGGCTATGATTTTTGCAAAGCCATCTGCAAGAACTAGAATTTCATTTGAAACAGGTTTTTTTAGAATGGGTGGGCACGCGCTCTTTTTAGGTCCAAATGATATTGGCATAGGTAAGCGTGAATCAGTTGCTGATGTTGCAAGAGTTGTAAGTAGATTTAATGATATTATTATGGCTAGACTTTTTGATCATAAACATGTACTTGAGCTTGCAGAGCATTCATCTGTTCCAGTAATAAATGGTCTTACAGATTTTAATCACCCTTGTCAAATAGTTGCAGATTTATTTACTGTGTATGAAACAATTGGTAGGTATAAAGATTTTACAATCTCTTATGTTGGTGATGGAAATAATATTACTCATTCTTGGATAGAGCTTGCTATGATATTGCCTATCAAACTGAATGTGGTATGTCCTGAAAGTTATAAGCCAGATATGTCTCTTGTTCAAAAAGCAAAAGACAAGGGATTATCTGAAATTAATATTATTCATGATCCACATGAAGGTGTTAGAGATAGTGATATAGTTTACACAGATGTTTGGGCTTCGATGGGCCAAAAAGAAGAGGCAGATGAGAGAAGAAAAATCTTTAATCCTTATCAAGTTAATTCAGCGTTATTTAATGCAACAGGAAAAGATTCATATTTTATGCATTGTCTTCCTGCAGAGCGAGGTGTAGAGGTCACAGATAATATTTGCGATCATAAAAATTCTATTATTTTTAGGCAGGCAGAAAATAGAATGCATGCGCAAAATGCTATCGTTCTGCATTTACTTAAAAAATAAATTTTAAAAATGTGCTATTAATCACAAGTGATACAATTTAGAAGTATTACTTTTATAGCGATGTCTAACATGCTTTTTGAGTGAAAATACTATTCACAATTAAATTAAATTCTAATAATAATCAAATTTGATTGAAGTAGTATTAATAAAGTTATTGTCTGTATGTAACAAGTTGTAAAGAATCTGCTTGTAATATTTTAAAATTAGTCTTATCTTTTGTTCCGTTCTAGTGCGGAACTATGACGAGAAAGTAAAAATAATTGCAGCAATTATTGTTGCTTTACAGACGATTATACTCAAAAATTGTCTGTTTTACTGTAGAGAAAATTTAGTTTTTGTAGTTTAGTTTTAAGTAGTTAATAATTTAAATTGTAATTTGGAGGAGTTATGAATTTTTTTAGAAACCTTTTTGTTTTAACATTCGCAACACTAATGATGAATGTTTCTTATGCGCAGGATTGCACATCTTATGTTGGTGGCTTTTCAGCAAACACTCATGATGGGGCAACATATGTAAATATTGAATCTTATCCACATGAGAATTCAGGTAATTGGAATATTTCCAATTTATCTGCAACAATTAGCTTTGATGATGGAACATCAGTTGTTGCGGGGAGAGATCCTAATAATGGTAATAATGCCCAGTGGTATTTTGCCCTTTCTCCTTCTCAGCTAGCTCAAGCTGACCAAAACAATTACACAATTACACTTAGCTCTGATAACTGTTCTGACTATACTTTAACTGGTAGTTTTTGGACAGATTGTGATGGAACTTACGATGGTTCTAATAATGATTCTTGTAAGGGTTGTATGACTGCTAGTGATTGTGCTTATGATTCAAGTGCTACTGTTCATGATGATAGTATGTGCTCTGGCGAATCTGCTGGTTCTTGTGAGCAGTGTTCTTCTACAACAACTACTTCGGGTGGTTCATGTACAGATGTAGCTGGATGGACAGATAATGAAGCAGGTTTTGATTGGGATTGCACAGATTATGAAAATAGTTCTACAAATTATTGTAGTTACACAGCTTCAGGTGGTGATTATGGTATGAGCGCATATGATGCTTGTTGTTATTGTGGTGGTGGAAATACATCAGGAGGGACAACTACAACCACATGGTCTGTAGTTGATGCAAATGGTGGTGATACTGATGGTGATGGAGTTTGTGATGATAATGAAGTTTCAGGATGTACAACTGTTGGTGATTGTGCTTATGATTCAACAGCTACAGATGATGATGGGTCTTGTTCTAATTTATCTGCTGGTGCGTGCGAGTCTTGTTCTTTAACAACAACAACATGTGAAGATCCAAACACTGTTTGGACTTGGCAGATAACTTCAAGTTATAGTACAACTGTGGATTGTGCAAATTTTGATGCAGAGCCCGAATATTGTAATAGTTCCTCAATGTTAGCAAATTATAATGGTACTTGGGATACAGACTGCTGTGCTTGTAATGG
>PAHD01000045.1 GCA_002704685.1 Fidelibacterota bacterium | reverse complement strand
GTTTTGCAGATTATATAATACCAATTTTTACAAGTGATATAAATGTAATAAATATAGCTGTTCCTGGTTTAAGGTTTGTTGGATTTATTCAGTTTATCGATGCCATATGCTTTACTCTATGGTTTGCATTAACTGGTGCTGGAGATACAAAAGTTTTAGCTTTTGTTGATATATTATCGCATTGGTTATTATTTATACCTTTGGTATATTTTTTAGGAATTACTTTAAATATGGGTTATTGGGGTGCGTGGATTGGTTTTGCATCACATCTTACTTTTATTGCTGCATATACCATATGGAGACTTAAAAGTGGAAAATGGAAAGAAGTTATTCTTTAATTATACTTATCATCCAAAGCTTCTAATAATCTGAAAATATCTTCTTTAGTATTATATGCTTGAATAGAAATTCTAAAAAATTCCTTATCATTCCATTTAAATATTGGAATCTGTATGCTGTACTTTGAATAAAACTCTGTTTGGTCTGCTAAAATATCATTAGATTTTATTGGAATACTACTCATTTGGCCTAAAAATCTTTCATCTGATATAGGCTCTTTTTTTAATAATTTATTTATTTCGTTTCTTGCCCATAAATTTAATTTTTTACATTGTTTAGATACATTTTCCCAATTATTTTTTTCTAAAAATCTAATTGTATCTGACATGGTTAAGTAAGCAGAGATATCATCAGTTCCATACCATTGCAGATAATCTAAAAATTGAGAATGGCTAGGCATGTCTGAATCATAGCCCCAACTAATAACAAGTGGCTTTACAGTATTTTGTAATTTTTTATGTACATATAAAAATGCAGTTCCTTTTGGAGAACACATCCATTTATGGCATGCCCCTGTATAAACATCTGGGTTTAATTTTTTAATATCAAGATCAATATGTCCAGGAACATGTGCACCATCAATAATAGATAAAATATTTTTTTCTTTTGCAATTTTACATATTTTTTCAATTGGAAAAATTAAACCTGTAGAACTTGTTATCTGGCTTAAAAAAATAATTTTGGTATTACTTGTTATTTTTTTTAAAAAACATTCAATAAAATCATTTTCTGATTTTAGTGGTAATGAAATTGGGACTTGAATATATTTTGATCCTGTATTTTTTGATATATATTTCCAGGTTCTATCTAAAGTTTCATATTCATGATTTGTTGATAATACTTCATCACCAGAATTTAGATCTAAACTTTTAATAATTGTATTTAAAGCAGTTGAAGGATTTGGCGTGAAAACTACATCATCTTTATCGCAATTAATGTAACTAGCTAATGAACTTCTTGATTCTTTTAAAAAATCAAAGGTATCATATATGTGTTTTGATGGATTTAGCTCTAATTTTTTTTGCCAATTTACAAGTGAATTAAATATAGGCTTTGGTGTTGCTCCAAATGACCCATGGTTTAAATGTATAATTTTAGGGTCTAACATAAATTGTGATTTTATTTTTGGAAACATATATATATTCTTAAATTAAAAAAATATATATAAAATATCACTATTATAAGATATGATAACAGTTAAAAATTTTACAGAAACAGATTTAGAATTTAAAGAATTAGCAAGAATAGATAATCTTGTAAATCATGATTCTATAAATCATCCAGATGATGATAAAAATGATTGGAAAATTAGAGATAAAAGTTTAATTAGAGATAGATTGCTACTTTACAATAATGATATACTAATTGGTGTTCTTTATTATTCACAGGGTAGAGATGAAAATAAAAGAACTTGCTTTTATACATTACATTTAGATCCTGCCTATAATAATAATGGATATAGAAAATTATTATATAATAAAATGTTAAGTAGAGTAAAATTTTTCAATTGCAATCAACTTCATACAACAATATATGATCATCCAAATTATAAACAGCATGAAAAACTATTAACTAAAGAAAAATTTAATTTAGTTCAAACCAATAGAGAATACTCATGTGATATAAGAAAGATTGATTTTACAAAATATAAAAATCTTATTGATAATTTAGAATCAAAAGGTATAAAATTTTTAGATTCAAAAAATGAAATGTTTGATTTACATAATCATTATCAAAAATTAGAAGAATTATGCTGGACATATGGTCAAGATATTCCTATGCCTAAGGGTATTAAAAGAGAAAGGGAACCTTTTTATAAGTTCCTAAAAAACCAAGCTAACTATGAAAAAAATTATTATGCAGTTGAAATTATTGCCGTTAAAAATAATAAATATTTAGCATCAACTGATCTAGAATACTATCCAAAAGCAGAGCCACATAAGGCATGGACAGGTTCTCTTGGTGTAATTAAAAAATTTAGAAGAATGGGTATAGCTACGGCTTTAAAAATCATAGCTTTTCAAAAGTTAATAGAAAAAGGAATTTATGAAGTTAGAACGGATAACGAACTAAATAATCCAATGTATAAAATCAATGAATCTTTAGGATTTAAGCCAGTTCCATTCAGTTTAGATTATTTAAAAGAAATTTAAACTTAAATAAAAAGGGAACTATAAATAGTTCCCTTTTTATTAATTTAGATGTAGAGTCATCTAAACCTTGATTTAAGTTATTTAGATTACAAATCTAGAAATTTAAAATAACTCCAAGGTTGTAATCAAAACTTAAATACGTCGTGTCCAATTGATTACCTCCTTTCATGTTTGTTAAAAAAAATGCTACCTAAATTTAATAAATTTTTACTTAATAATAAATAATAATATATGAAGACATTGCAATTTCAGGACAATATCCATCTCCAGCACACGTAGGTGGAGAAACACATGAATTACCACTAACTCTACAAGCATTATAATCTATTACATTATCATCACCAAGTATTACATAATCTGTTATGTCCATTATATATGGCTTTACATCTCTTCCTGGACACCAGCCAGCTCTACCATATCCCCAGGTTCCATATTGATTTGGTATTACCCCTGTTGTTTGAATTGTTTCAGGATTCATACAATGATTATTAGATGAGGCATCAGGAAATGATTGATTAAATTCATAAACACCTCCATTAATGGAAAAATCATGTCTAGTATTACAAAATTCGCAACAATTAAAACATCCCGAGCTTCCCCATCCGTGTCCAGTTATATAAGATACAAATTCAACTTTTGTTGCATTAGTTGGAACAGAAAAAACTTGAGGCGGTCTATTAGTTCCGTAATCAGGATTAAATTGAACCGTATTATTCCATAATGGGTACGTCTGTTGTGCATAACCATTTAAATTTTCACCAATATAAAACCTTAGTTTAATTGTAAGTAAACTATTGGGCCATCCAGATTCTTGAAATCTTAATATTTTTTGTTGATTTTCATTTTCTCTAAACAAAGACAGGAAAGGACTAATGTCTGTTAAAGAGTGAGGTTGACGATCAAAAGGTGTTATCCATTTTGCAATTTCATAACAATTAGAACCATCTAAATCACACAAATATAATCTTGCAATACGATCATAGTCATCACAGCCAGCATCACTATAATTCATGTTTGTATCAGGACAACCTCTAAGTAATTCAACTTCCATTTTATTATATGAAGATAAATTTTGCTGATTTGGAATATCAAAAGGCTGTGATATACTTGCAGCCCATCCTCCAGTATAATGCTCTCTTTCAAAAATAGTTACCTCATTATAGTCTTGCTGTGGTACAGCAAAAGTATTACGTTCATAATCAAAATAAAGAGCTTCATGTGCTAAATAATGAATATAAGTACCAGAAAAATTTGCTGGATTTCCAAGATATCCAATTTCTCTTATCTTTTGGAAACTATCAATGGCAAAAGCAAATTTACCATCTAAAACATTTGATAGCCAATTATTGAGATTTGATGTTTTTTCATTTATAAAGTGTAAACGTTTATTCCAATGATCTTGTTGTTCTTGTGTAAATCCATCTAATATTTCATCATAAATTTCTTTCATTTGTAATATATCTGATTCGTATTGAGCTCTATTAGAAATAAAAAAGTAGTGAACGTTATCAGGAGATGTGGATAACAATTGTTCTCTTGTATTTGATCCCCATAACGCACTTGATGTACCTACATTTGCATCAAAATGTATAAAAATATACGAATCGTTACCTGTCCAATTATTTTCAAGATTCCATTGAGGTTCTTGAGGGTATAATATTTTTGATACAACATTAACAATATCTAAAACATCAATGACATTATCGTTGTTTAAATCAGCTTGATCTATTTGTAATTCATTTAAACTAGTATTTCCTAAAACTTGACCTATCAAAAGAATAACATCTTGAATGTTTATAGTTTCATCTAGATTAACATCGCCCTGTAAAGATACATTTAGATCTGAAACGCTAAAAGATTCCGCTATATCAAAATAATTTAATCCGTATGGACCTTCAGAAAATTCATCTGGTAGTATTGGATTAAAACTTAATAGAAAAAATATAAAAAGTAATCTGAAAAATTTAGTAAACATATTTTTTAACCAATTTTATTATTTAATAATATAATAAATCATTAAATATTATGCCATTTTTAATATAACATGTTTTAATTTTTAGAATAATATGAATACTAAAATAACCATACTACTTATTATTGCTCTTTTATCTGTTAGTACATCTCCTATAATTGGAAGAGCACTTGAAGGTGTTAATGCTGTTTCAATTTCTTTCTGGAGAATGTTTATAGCCGCAATAATTTTGTGGTTATTTAGTTTAATAAAACCACAAGGAAATATGAATGTTAAAATTAATGTTAATAGAGCAATATGCGCAGGTATTTTATTAGGAATTCATTTTGCATTCTTTTTTGAAGCAATAAAAATTACTAAAATTGCTAACGCAACTTTTTTAGGTACTTTAGCTCCATTTTTTACACTTCTTATTGAATTATTTATTTTAAAGAGATATTATAGTAAAAAAGTTTTAATTGGATTATTTTTTACATTAATTGGTTCCATTATAATTTTAGGAGATCAATTTAATCTGGAATCTCAATACACTATAGGCAATATTTATGCAGTCTTATGTTCAATTAGTATTGCAATTTCTATAATGATTGGTGAAAAAGTTAGACAAAAAGAAAGTACAATTGTTTATACAAGATTATTATATTTATCAGCATCGTTTACATTGTTTATTATTTCTATTTTAGCTGATCAATCATTATTTAATTTTAATTTAAATGAATTTTTAGGACTAGTATTTTTAGCAGTAATTCCTACAATCCTAGGACATAATTCTATCTATTACTCATTGAAATATGTTAGACCTACAATTGTTGCTGCATTTCCATTAGGAGAACCTATAATTGCAACTTTTTTTGCATTTTTCATCTTTTCAGAGTATATTTCATTAAATATATTTTTTGGAGGATTAATTACAGGTCTAGGCTTAGTTTTAATTTCAGTTTATAAAAAATTAAAGTAAAATTTATTTATGAAAATAATATTATTAATTACATTCGTTTCAATTTGTTTCTTACAAGAAGATTGCCAAGATAATAGATATTTATCTGAACAATTTAATGTCGATATTATTTATGAAGTTCAATATGGTCAAAATATAAATCAAACTGTTTTAGGATCAGAATATTCAGAAAATTTATATATGGACATATATTTACCAGAAAATGATAATTTTAATGAAAGACCATTAATATTTTTCTTATTTGGTGGTTCTTTTATTGGTGGTTCTAAGTCATCATCTGATATTGTCGCTTTGTGTAATAATTATGCAAAGAGAGGTTATGTTGCTGTTGCTATAGATTATAGACTTTCCCAACATTTATTACTTTTTAATGCTAATGAGGAAAACGCGTATAAAGCAGTAATGAAAGCAATTCATGATTTAAAAGCAGCAATTAGATATTTTAAAATGAATGATGAATTATTTGATGATTATAAAATAGATGTAGATAGAGTTTACGCAGGTGGTTATTCAGCTGGTGCTGTTACAGCTATCAATGCTGCATATCTAAATGAATATAATGAAATACCAACTTTTTTATATGATGACTATGATAGTATTGGCGGATTAGAAGGATTATCAGGTAATTCTGGCTATGATTCTAGCTTTCATGGTATAGTAAATTTATCAGGTGCTGTAGGTAATAAAGATTGGATTGTAGAAAATGATATTCCAATTGTAAGTATGCATGGTAATTTGGATGATGTGGTCCCATATAATGATGATTTAGTTACTTTATTTGGATTGAATATGTTGGTAGATGGAAGTTTAATAATACATGAAACAATGCTTCAACTTGGTAATTATAGCGTTCTTCATACTTACCAGAATCAAGGGCATTCTCCATATTCTGATATGAATTTTGAATCAGAATTTTCAAGTTCATTTTTATATGATTTAGTATGCAATNATAATTTTATTATTGGTGATTTAAACCAAGATTATATTATAAATATTAGTGATGTGATTTTATTAATAAATTTAATACTAAGTACCGGATATATGGAATCAGGAGATATGAATAATGATGGAAATATTAATATCCAGGATGTAATTATCCTTGTTCAGGATATATTAAATAATTAATTATCAAAAATCATTTTGTCATTTTTAAATGATTTAAATTCTAATACATTCCCACTTGGGTCTTTAATAAAAAATGTGGACTGCTCACCTTTTTTACCTTTAAATCTTGTATTAGGTTTTATAATAAAATTGATTTTTTTAAGTATTAGTTCTTTTGATAATTTATTCCATTCAGCTTGACTTAAAATTATTCCAAAATGTCTACAAGGAATATTTTCACCATCTACTATATTAATATTTTTAAATTTTATTTCTTGATCTACTAAATGAGCTGATATTTGATGGCCATGAAAATTGAAATCAACCCATCGTTTATCTTGGCGTCCTATTTTACACCCTAATATGTTTGTATACCATTGAATTGTTTCATTTATATTTAATACAGGAAAGGCTAAGTGAAAAGGTCTTAGATCTTTATTCATTATTTTTAATTTGAAGTAACATTAATAAAACCATATTGTATGTTTCCATCATCTGATTCATAAAAATATTGATAACCAGCAGGGTATCCAAAACCAAAAAAGTAATATTGACTTTGAGAATTTGTACCGGTAAATGCAGGTATTGTAACTTCAAAATTATCCCAGGATTGGTCATGAGATAATGGTATTTCCCACAAACAACCATTATTTAAATTTTCACATATATTGGATGTTTCATATGACAAACATTCATTATTATTGTAAATTGAACTTTGATCTGTAATGCATTCAGGTTGAGGAGTATTAACTGTTTTAATAGTAATTTCATGATTTGAATTATTTAGCCAGTAAACGGGAACATCAATATTTGTTTGATGTAGGTTTGGCTCAAATCCATTTTCGTCTGAATAAACGATAAATAAATTTGAATATACACAACAATTATCACATGGTATAGTAGCTTCACTATTATAATTTGTTGCGTTCTCACTCATGCATCCTATGCATGAAGTATTATCACCAAAGCAAACACCGCAACTATCTTTTGATAAGTTCCAATCACATTCTTCTAAATCACAATCACAAGATTCATCACANTGNGTACATTGTCCACATTCATCTTCAAATAAATCATAGTCTGCACATTCAACAGGATCGGTTAAATTATCTTGGCAAGATAAAAATAAACTTAAAAAAATATAAAATATATATTTACTTAAATTGAATAGATGTTTCATAATTATTTACTATAACTTCTGTCCAATTATAATTTATATCCTTCAAATATTCATCAAAAAATCCAACNANNNANAANCNNANTCTNTCTAGCAAATTNNTNATCNACATNTTTGCCTGANGTNANCATTCTTCCAATNTTACTAAAATGNGGNNNATCNGNANANTCANCATGTNCNGNNTTNCTTTAATTTTTAGTANATANNNATCNGAANTNCANTTTNNNTAAAATTTATCNANNTTNTCATAATTNAGAGNANCNTNATTACTCCANTCTTTCTTGNCCNATNTANCAAAATGGNATTTTNATNCCANTATTTATNATATCNTCAANNATNGGNACAAACCANCCNTCTAGATTTAANCANGCAGANATTCNNGTATCNTTCCAAGATGNNANAACTGNNGTTGCNCCNCCNNNTGACATNNCNAAATACACCTATNTTATTAAANTNTATTGANTTNTANANTNGANNATTTTTCATNNNNTGTAATTTATCAATNATAAAACTTATATCTGNAGCTCTAGTATTNANTTGTGGAANCCTTANNNNCCAAAATTNTTCANNNGNAACANNATNTNNTAATATCANAATNATNNTCNACNNNNGTTCCATCNTTAAANATTGTAATATTTGCATCATNTGTATGNTCAGNNGNTATNACNATATATCCNTTACTNACAAGTGCTTCNANTGCNATNNAATTTTGNGTTTTNTANCCACCAANNCCNTGNGANAANANNANTAANGGAAATTTTTTATTTATAGGTTTTGCTTTATAATATGANTTNCCTTTNANNTTNNNTNCNGGTNTNACAAANNNTTTNGNTTNNTCNATNNNTTCNGNAATTGCNTNNATTCTAANTTCAGGATANTCNANNTANGGATANANNGAGTCNNNTTTTTCNGATGGCTGGATACCANATTTGAACNGNTATTTTTCTAGNATCAATTTNATNTNNNGTAAACCATTCATCNCTANATGTATCNTCCCAATCNAANANATCAGTGCCAATTANATANTCTNCCANNAGGAGNTGGTAANTCTTNAAANTTNAANACTANAGCACATGAACTTAAAAGNAAAATAAATGGTAATAATATTAGTTTTCTCATAATTTTATTCTTCCTGTTAATATNTCCTTAAACATTATCCAATCACCTATAAAACTATATAATGGATATTTGAAAGTAGCTGGTTTATTTTTTTCTATAAAGAAATGACTAAACCATGCAAAACNATATCCTGCTAATGGTGTTAAATATAAATAGTTATAATTTCTACTAAAAATTGATAATAAAATAATTGAAATAACTAATATTGAACCTATTACATGATAAATTTTTGTTAATTTTTTTTTATGTTCTGATAAATAAAATGGATAGAATTCGCTAAAGGAGTTAAATTTACTAGTTTTCATATCTAAATTTATGAACAATTAAAAAATAAAAATAATCTAATTTTGAGGAAAAAATGAATTATTATAATGATAAGACAATTTTAATTACTGGTGCTTCATCAGGTATAGGNGAAGCTTTTGCTTTAACTCTTGATAAATTGGGAGCAAAATTAATATTAACAGCTAGAAGCAAAGATAAATTAGCAGANATGACTTCTCAAATGAATAATGCAATTTCAATTCCAGGAGATTTATCTAAAAAAGAATTTGCTCAATCTTTGTATGATCAAATAAAAGATAAAAAAATTGAAGTTGATATTGTAATTAATAATGCAGGTTATGGATTTTCAGGTTTATTTTTAGANTCATCTATGAAAAATTATGATGAGATGATGAATTTGAATGTNTATTCATTAGTAAACTTAACCCATTTATTTTTGAAAGATATGGTCACTAAAAAAAGCGGAGGTATAATTAATATATCTTCACTGGCATCATTTCAGCCTATGCCTTTTTTTAGTATTTATGCTGCTACAAAGGCTTTTGTTACTTCTTTTACAGTAAGNCTNTATGANGAATATAGAAAGTCTGGCATAAAAGTTTTAGGTGTTTGNCCTGGATATACAAAAACAAATTTTAATAAAAGAGCTCAAATGAATTCTATTCCTGTTGCAGGTTATTTAATGACATCTCAACAAGTTGTTAATCAATCCTTAAGAGCTTATGAAAAAGGTAAGTTTTTAATTGTAAATGGAAAGATAAATAAATTTTTTAGATTTATTACATTAATTATACCAACTAGGTGGTCTTTAGCATTTTCTAGCTATGTAATAAAAAAAGGTATGTCAAATAAACAATGGTAACAATGAGTTCTCAATTAGATAGAAGAGATTATTTGAGTTTATCTTTGCTATTTATTTTATCTTTTTTCTTATTTGCAGATCAAAATTTAATGGGTCCTAATTTATCCCAGATCGCNGCAGAATTTGGTTTTAATGATTTAGAAAGAGATGTCAAGCTTGGTGGAGAAATTTCATTAGTATTTTGGCTTATTGGTGGATTTTTCACTTTATTTTTTGGATATTTTACTGATATAGCTTCNAGGAAAAAACTTTTAATAATTTCAATGTTATTTGGTGAAATCCCATGCTTTTTAACTGGTTTTGTTGAAAATTATCAACAATTTTTTTGGTTAAGAGCATTNACAGGAATTGGTATTGGAGCTATTATACCTATAACATATTCATTGTTAGCTGATTATTTCCCATCAAATATGAGGTCAGCTGCAACTGGTTATTTAGGATTAGTCGTTGGTCTTGGTATAGGAGGTGGACAATTACTAGCTGGTCTTACAGGTCCTGAATATGGTTGGAAAATATCGTTTATCATTGTTTCTGTACCAAATTTTATTTTTTTATTATTATATGCAATATTTGCAACAGAACCTGCAAGAGGNAAATCTGATGGAAANATCAATGATATAACAAAAATAAATTCATCTATTATTAAACAGTTGATTTCTAAAAAAACAAANATATTAGTTTTTTTACAAGGAATAGCTGGNACAGTACCTTGGTCNGTTTTTTTTGTTTATTTAACAGATTATTTAGCTCAAGATATAGGATATAGTGTTCAAATGGCATCCTTGGTAGTTTTTGTTATAGGTCTATCTGCTATGATAGGGGGTTTTGCTGGTGGACTGATTGGTAATAAATTATATAATATTAATCCTAAATANCANCCTTTGCTATCTGCAGTATGTACATTTATTGGTATGGTACCTACAGCTTTTTTAATTAATTTGAGTCCAGTTGAATCTAATACAAGTGTAATATATCCNCTNNTACTTGGAATTTTTTCAGGATTTTTTATTACAATTACAGCTCCAAATATGAAAGCAGTTTTAATGAATGTTAATCATCCAAATACGAGAGGTATGGCTTTCTCAATTTATAATCTTGCAGATGGACTTGGAAGAGGTTTTGGGCCATTTATTATTAGTTTTTTTATATTGCAATTTGGAAGACAATGGGGGTTTAATTTAGCAAATGGAATTTGGTTTTTTTGTGGTTTAAGTATTTTATTAATGATAAAAACGTATTCAAAGGATCAGATATGATATATTTTATTTATTTAGTTATGTTCTATTTTTCTATTATAGTTTTTTTAAGGATAAGTTATCCTGAATTAAGATGGAACTGGAATTTGGAAAAAGATAAGAAATTAAATTTCCCNAAAAATTTTTTTTGGGGAACTGCAACAGCTTCTCATCAAGTTGAAGGNAATTGTAAAAATAATAATTGGNATAATTGGGAAAATAATTTTAATTCTGATGGTNANCCAAGAATTAAAGATAATCAGAAAGCTGGATTAGCATGTGATCATTGGAATAGATTTAAAGATGATGTTGCGCTTTTAAAAGAGTTAGGAGTATCTCATTACAGATTATCTTTAGAATGGAGTAAAATTGAAACTGAGAAAAATAAATTTAATGAAGATGCTTTAAATCATTATTCAGAAGTTATTGATTTTTTGTTAGAAAANAATATAGTCCCNTATGTAACTCTTCATCANTTCACAAANCCTACCTGGTTTGATGAANTAGGGTCTTTTGAGAAAGAAAAAAATATTGACTTTTTTATTAATTTTTGCGAGCTAGTTTTTAATCGTTACAGTGATAAAGTGAGTAATTGGTGTACAATAAATGAGCCAGAAGTTTATTCTGTTATGGGCTATTTTTCAGGTATTTTTCCTCCTGGTAAAAAAGATGCTCAATTATCGGCTGAAGTACAGAAAAATTTATTAATTGCACACACTAAAGTATATCATAAGATTAAAAGTTTACCTAATGGTAAGAATTGTAAAATAGGAATTGTAAAAAATGTAATGCAATTTGATCCATCTAGAAGATGGCATTTATTAGATTGGTTAGCCTGTAGAATAACAGATACAGTTTATAATAAGATGTCTTTATCTTATTTAAAATACGGTAAAATAAAAATTAATATTCCTTTTTTAATTAACATTGATTACACGAATAAAGATGCAGTTGGTGCAACAGATTTTTTTGGGCTTAATTACTATTCACATGTTCATTTGAAATTTCAATTTGATAAGCATGAATTTTTTACAAATACTTATCCCGAAAATGATATAATGACTGATATGCCTTATACAATCTATCCTGAAGGTTTATATAGAGCTATTCGTAGAGTTAAATCAATTAATAAGCCAATTATCATTACAGAAAATGGTATCGCTGATAGCAAAGATGATAGGAGAGGATTATTTATTAAGCGTTATATTTATGCAGTGAATAAAGCAATTGAAGATGATATAGATGTAAGAGGATATTTTTATTGGTCATTGATGGATAATTTTGAATGGGCTGAAGGATATGATATGAAATTTGGATTATATGAAGTTGATTTTAAAACTCAAGAAAGAAAATTAAGAGAAGGCTCTAAAGAATTTATTAAAATTATAAATGAATCAAAATAAATCACTAGCATTAGTTCTTGCTGCTGGTAGGGGTACAAGAATGAGCTCTGAAATTCCAAAACCTTTAAGTCTAGTATATGGTAAACCAATTATTTCATGGATTATAGAATCTTTTAAAAAAAACAATATTGATATATGCCTTATAATTAATCCAAGAGATAAAAAAAATTTTAAAAACTACCATAATGATGTTCGATTTGTTTATCAAAATAATCCCAAGGGTACTGGTCATGCAGTAATACAAGCAATTGAAATTATAAAAAATTATAGTAATATCTTTATTTTTGTCGGCGATAGTCCTTTTGTTGGAGGTAATATTATATCTAAGATGATTAATTCTCATTCATATAATAATTCAGATTGTACAATTCTAAGTGGAATTTTCAATGAAAAAAAATTTCCATATGCAAGAGTTATCAGAAAAAATAAATCTATTACCAAATTTGTTGAAGAAAAAGATACTAATGATTCAGAATTTCAAGTTAACGAACTATTTTGTTCACATTATTTATTTAAATCAAAAATTTTATTAAAATTTCTTAAATATTTGAAACCTGATAATAAAAATAGTGAAATATATCTGACAGATATTTTGAATCATTTAATAAAAAATAATAAAAGTATTAATTCTATTATTATTAAAGACTGGATGCATCTTGTTGGATTAAACACAAAGGAAGATATTTCTTGGATAGAATCACAAAAAATAGTTTAGTATCAAATTATAAAGAATTGTTTTTTAAAAAATTT
>PAHD01000044.1 GCA_002704685.1 Fidelibacterota bacterium | reverse complement strand
ACTATGGAAGTGGAAATATTAAAAGTACAATTGATTTTATTGATGGTAATGGAATGTATAAATCGTATTATGATTTAGCTAACTCTAAAATAGTTTTTGAAGATGGGTATTATTCAAATGATAGAAAAAATGGTAGATGGACAGAGCGTAATCAAAAAGGACTTTTAATTAGAGAATATTTTTTAAGTGATGGTAGTTTAGATTCAAATAAACCGATAAGAATGTACGCAGCTAGTCAGGATAGTACTTTATCAGAAAATAATTTTTTATCAAGTGAATTTTATGCTGATGGTCATCCTGATAAATACACGTTAAATGGATTGTATAAATCATACTATGATAGTGGGAGTTTAAAAGAAGATGGTATTTATAAGGCTGGTAAGGTTTTTAGTAAATGGACAAAATATCATGAAGATGGAAAGATTATTAGTACTATAGATTATGATAATAATGGAAACGGTGATTTTATTTCTTACTATCCTAGTGGTGAAATACTTACTAGAGGGTCATATCAAGATTATTTAAAAAGTAATAAATGGAAAACTTATTTTAAAAATGGGAATAAACAGAGTGTTGTTTTCTATTTGAATGGTGAAATAAATCCAAATAAACTATGTTTCTATTGGTATGAAAATGGTTATAAAAAAATGGAGACATTTTTGACAACATACAATAATGAGATTATATTTGATGGTAAGTATATCGAATATTTTAACAACGGAATTATGTATATTGAAGGTACCCTATCAAATAATCTTAGAGTTGGTAAGTGGATAGAATATTTCCCAAGTAGAATGCCTAAATCCATAGGTAGTTATAAAGCTGGAGAAAAAGTTGGTGAGTGGATTTACTATAACGAGAGTGGAGATATAATTAAAACAGATTTATATGAAAAGTAATAATATCAGTTACTCAACTGAAAAATACTTAATGTTCACTACCTGTTTTAGTAAGTCAGAATCTAGCCGTGATATTTTAATAGATTTACTTAAAAAAGAAAATATCAATACTCAGCTTTTAACGGACGTAAATCAAATTCACTCAGATAAGGTTTTAGTGGTTAATAAACCAGGTAATCATGGAGATGCAGATGGTATTATTAAAAGTGGTGATAAAAACTTAATTTTATTTATAAAAACAGCTGATTGTGTTCCTATTTTTATCTATGATGATGTAAATAATAATTATGGTATTGTTCATGCAGGATGGAGGGGCGCAAAGAAAAAAATACACTTAAAAGCGATCGATAAGTTTATTGATTTAGGATCAGATTTAAATAATTTGAATTTTATTATGGGTCCATCTATAAAGCCATGTTGTTATGAGGTTGGCAAGGAGATGGTTGATGATTTCAAAGGTTCTATTNTTAAAAAAAACAATTCATANTATTTAGATTTAAATAAATCTATTANGGTTGATTTAGTTAAAAANGGAGTAGAANNTAATAAAATAAAAATTGATAATAGTTGTACTTTTGGTGATAGTACTTTNCATAGTTATAGAAGAGATAAAGAATCATCTGGAAGAATGTTGTCATGTATNGTAGTTAAATAATGAATTATTTAGAATATATATTATTAGGTNTTGTNCAAGGCTTAACTGAGTTTTTNCCAATAAGTAGCTCTGGNCATTTATTATTNTTAAGAAAGTTATTTGGTATANCTGATGGAGGATTNNTTATNGAGGTAGCTCTTCATTTAGGAACACTATTATCAATATTATTTTTTTGGAAAAAATTCATTTNNGANAAAATTAAAGAAACTATCAATGGNGATTTNAATTANTTATTAATAATTATTTTAGGTTCTATTCCTGCAAGTATTNTTGGGTTATTATTTGAAGACAAAATAAAAGAATATTTTTTTGATATAAACTCAATGGATTATTTAATCATATGTTATATTTTNCTNACAATTTTAATTTTTTNAACAAAATATTTTATTAATAANAAGGGCACAAAAATTTCATATTTAGCTGCATTATTAATAGGCCTAGCTCAGGCAACAGCTATACTTCCTGGTTTATCACGTTCGGGTTTAACAATTTTTATGGCATTATTACTTGGCTTATCCTTTAAAAAAGCAATGCAGTTTTCATTTATGCTNGCAATACCAATTTTAATTTTTTCTTCAACNTATTTAATTTTTAATAATATTGAGCTTTTACTACTTGATACTAATTTTTTGTTNGAGNTATTAGCTGGTATACTATCTTCTTTTCTAATTGGNTACAGTNTTTTGTTTATTTTNAAAAAAATAATTGATGANGGAAAATTTTGGTATTTTTCNATTTATTGTTTTATNATTACTTTGGTTCTTTATTATGCAAACTAGTGTAGGGAAAGCTTTAAGAGCACTTTATAAGGATGGTAATAAATCTGCCTATTTTCTTTTAGGAGATGATTATTTTTTACANAATATATTTATTTCAAAATTAAAAGATCATTTGAAAAATAATTTTGAGATAAAATATTATTATTTAAATGAAACAAATGATGTTGAAATGTTGTTTAATAATATTAATAGTGTATCTTTATTTGCTAATAATACAATATCAGTAATAAAAAACTTTAATAAGATTCCAATGAAAGACCAGAGTAATTTATTTGAATATCTAAAAAATGTTGATGATAATAATATATTAATATTTGTTGTAGATGATTTTATGATAAAAAATAAATTTGCTAAAAAGGTATCAGAAATTACTGGCTTGGTTGATACTAGAACACCTATCAATAACCAAAAAATTAAAGAATGGGTTAATTACTATTTTAAAGCTGAAAATATTAATATTGATTATAGTTTACTTGATTATTTAGTAAATAATTTTAGTAATGATATTTCAACAATTATTAATGAGGTAGAGAAATATTATTTGATAAGTGATAATAAAAATATAGATTCAAAAGTAATTCAATCAGATTATCAAAGCAAACATATAAAAACTTGGCATTTGCTTAATGCTATTGGACAAAA
Source organism: Fidelibacterota bacterium (assembly GCA_002704685.1). Lineage (GTDB taxonomy): Bacteria > Fidelibacterota > Marinisomatia > SCGC-AAA003-L08 > D37C17. Next base: position 5,719 of record PAHD01000044.1, on the reverse strand, counting down.
AAATTTATCTGAGTCTATAAGTGTTTTTAATAACTTATATATGAATGGTGTTTCAACTGTTCCTATTATTATGCAAATGTATAATCTTTTTATTGAAATCATTTCAACCAATAATGGATATAGTAGATTAAATAAAATCTTAAGTTCTAGATTATCTAGCTATAAAAAAAATTATAATGAAAGTGAAATAATGAATATTATATTAGCTCTTAGAGATATTGATATTTTGTTCAAAACAACAAGCGTAAATAATCAAATAGTTATTAATTCATTGTTGGTAAAAATATGTAAAGGTCATCATGACATCAAATCGTAAAACAGATGAATTATTAATAAAACAGTTCCAAAATGGAGATAGAAACTCTTATACCGAGCTTGTTAATAGATACAGAGATAAAATAATAAGTTTTTTATATAGATATATGCATGATATGGATGCAGCTGAAGATCTTGCACAAGAAGCTTTTTTTAAAGTCTATCTTAAAAAAGATTCTTATAAAGATACATTTAAATTTTCAACTTGGTTATTTACGATTGCATCAAATCTTGCTAAAACTGAGCTAAGAAAATTAAAAAGAAGAAAGACATCCTCAATTTCTGATATTAATGAAGATGGTACAAGTGAAAATATTTTTACTGATGAGGATAATATTGAAAAATCTTCAAATGATGAATCAAATCTTTTGCAAAAAGCATTATCTGAATTAGAACATGATTATAAAATAATTATAATTTTACGAGAAATTCAGGAACTTTCTTATGATGTCATAAGTAAAATACTACAACTACCTCTTGGAACAGTTAAATCTAGATTAAATAGAGGTAAGTTGAAACTTAGAGAGATTTTAATAAACTATGGAGTTAAAAGCTATAAATGATTGATAATAAATATTTAGAAAAAATTACTGATTATATTGAAAATACACTAAGTAATGATGATAAAATAGAGTTTGAATCATATATGAATCAGGATTTAGAATTTAAAAAAATTGTTAACGATATAAAATACGATACATTAGCCTTAAAAAAATTAGAAAATATTGAAGGGCCATCTGATTTTGTTTATAATCTTAATAAAAGAATTGATGAATATGAAAATAGTAATATTCTTAATACATTCTATAATTCTTTAAAAAATATTTTTTCAAAATCTGATAGTATTGCTTTATTATCTGGTGCATCACTTATTGTTATTTTATCTTTTTCATTTTTCAAATTTTCAAATCTTAATGAACAAAATAATTTAGTAAATACTAATAATTTTGATGATTCAATAGCAATTAATGATTCAGATTCGTTAAATGTTGATAATCCTGTATTATTGCTTGGAAATGACAAGTAAAAAAGTGTTAACTTATGCACGATTTAATAAAAGTTTAATTTAAGGTTAGTTTATTATGGCGAAAAAACAATCATTTAGTGATAAAACAGGTAAAAAAGCAGCAAGTAAAAATAGAATTAAATTAGTAAGATCAGTTATCTCTGAAAAAACTGGTTCTGTTAGATTTTTTGAAGATATTCTACCTGTACCAGAAGGAAAAACTCCTGAAGCTACTATTAAAGATTTTATAGCATCTAAATAATTTCAAGCTTCAAAAATTTTTAAAAAAGGGTATTTATACCCTTTTTTTATAACTTCTAAAATGAAAACAAAAAAAGATATATCTATAATAGTTCCTGTATTTGAAGAGCAGGATTCAATAAAACAATTATATTTAGAAATTAAAGAAAATGTTAATAATAAATATGATTGGGAGATTATTTTCATAAATGATGGTAGTAAGGATAATTCTAAAAATGTAATTTTAGATTTAATTAGTAATGATTCAAATGTAAAGTTAATTGATTTTTTAACAAATAAAGGTAAGTCAGAAGCACTAAACGCAGGTTTTAAAAAGTGCAGTGGAAATGTAGTATTAACTTTAGATGCAGATCTACAAGATGATCCTAAAGAAATAGATTCATTTATTGACAAGGTTAGACAAACAAATGGTCTAGTATCAGGTTGGAAAAAAAATAGATTAGATTCATTGTCTAAGAGAATACAATCAAAAATTTTTAATTTTGTTTTAAGATTTTTAACCGGCATTAGAATACATGATTTCAATTGTGGATTTAAAGCCTACCCTGTTGAAGCAGTTAAGATGATAAATATTTATGGTGGGTTACATAGATTTATACCTATTCTTGTTAAGAATAATGGTTTTAAAGTAAGTGAGCTTATTGTTAATCATAGAAAAAGAGAACATGGTAATTCTAAATATACAAAATCAAGAATTTTTCATGGTTTTTTTGATTTAATTACATTAATGTTTTTTAAGAAATATTTAACAAGGCCATTACATTTATTTGGTTCACTTGGTTTATTATTATTTTTAGTTGGAGTGATGATTAATATTTATTTAACAATAAACTGGTTCAATGGTATTTGGATTACCCCATTTAAAAATCCTCTTTTCTTTTTAGGCCTTTTATTGCTTATAATTGGTGTACAATTTTTTTCAATTGGTCTTGTTTGTGAACTTATTGTTAACATAAATAAAAATAAAAATATAGATATTGCTAGATACTTCAATTTTGAAGAATGAAAATAGCAATCATAACTCCTTATCCTCCTATTAAAGGAGGAATTTCAAAAGAATCAGAAATTATATATACTAATGTTAGAGATAAGTATGAAGTTAGTATTTTAAGTTTTAGTAGGTTGTATCCGAAATTTTTATATCCAAGTGATTCTCAGTATGATTTTTCAATGAAAATAGACAATAGGAATATTAAGTATTATATTGATATATTAAATCCTATTTCATGGTTTAAGGTTTCAAATTATATTTTAAAAAATAATTTTTCTCATGTGATATTTCGTTACTGGAATCCTTTCTTTATACCACTGTATTTATTTATTAATTGGAGAATTAAAAGTAAAAAAAATAACATTAAAATATCTTGTATTTGTGATAATATATTCCCTCACGAAACTTTTTTTATTGAAAAATATTTTATAAAAAAATTCTTTTTGAATATCAATAACTTTCTAGTTATGTCAGATGATTCTGAGTTTAAGCTAAAAAAATTAGTTGGTAATAATTCAAAAATTGTAAAAAGTTTTTTACCTTTAAAAGAAAATTTAAAATCAAGTATTTCAAAAAAAGATGCATGTGAAAAATTGAAAATTAAAAATCCACCAAAATTATTATTGTTATTTTTTGGATTCATTAGAGATTATAAAGGTTTAGATATTTTAATAAATGCTTTAAAAAATTTAAAAAATCTTGATATTAAGTTATTGATTGCTGGTGAATCATATATAAAAACAAATAAAATTAAAGATTTAATAAATAATAATAATCTTTCTGATATGGTTATTTGGCATGAAAAATATATACCGAATGATGAAATTAATTTATATTTCTCCGCGTCGGATCTTGTTGTGTTACCATATAAAAAAATTTCTCAAAGTGGAATAATTCCTATGGCTTACCATTTTAATAAAATAGTTGTTTGTTCTAATTTACCAAGTTTTACTGATCATGTAATTGAAAAAACAAACTGGATATTTTTTTAAAAATAATAATAGCAACGATTTATCTGCAATTTTGTCTGAAATTTATCAAAATCATAATTTTGATCAATCTAAAAAATATATTAATGAATATAAAGACAGATATTCATTTGATAATTTTAGTAAATACTTTGAGGAATTACTTAAATGAAAAAATATCCTCTAATAAATATTTTAATTTTGAATTGGAATGGAAAAAAAGTATTAAATGATTGTTTGAAATCTATATTAACCTCAAGCTATAAAAATTATAAAATTACTGTTATAGATAATGGTTCATCAGATGGTTCATTAAAAGATTTAAATAAAATTTCTAATAAAATTAATATTATTAAAATTGATAAAAATCTTGGTTATTCAAGAGGATATAATTACGCTTTTAAAAAATTAAAAAATGATAACGATGACTATTATTTTTTGCTTAACAATGATACAATAATTTATAAGGACACATTAGAGAGGCTTCATATTTCTATAAATCAATTTGGTTCTAATAATATATTTTCACCCAAAATATTAAATAGTAATAATAATTTAATATGGTATGCAGGGGGTAGGCAAAGCCCATTTACAAAACTTACATATCATATTGGTCTTAATTCAGACGAAAGAAGAACTGAATATAAAACAACTACAACTGATTTTGTTTCAGGGTGTGCAATGTTAATTAGTAAATCTTTGGTTGATTCTTTAAAAGGTTTTAATGAGTCTTTTAATTTTTACTATGAGGATGTAGAATTGTGTTTAAGAGCAAAGAATAATAATACTAAATGTATATTTGTTCATGATAGTATTATAAGTCACAAAATATCAAGTTCAATGGGAGGAAGGTTTAGTATTCTTAAATTATATTACAAATTAGTTTCTTCAATTAAATTTTTATATTTCAGTAATAATTTTCTCGTTTTTATTTTGTACTTTTTGATAAATATAATATTATTACCTATTAGACTTCTTTTCACATTAATAAAATTAATAATTTCATGAGATTTAAAGACTATATTATAGTTCTATCTATTTTTTTAATTATAGCATCGTTTTTATTTTATAAGTTAATTAATGGTGCATATTTATTTACAAGTGGAGATTCTTTATCACCTATTGCTGTAAAAAATGCAATTAAATTATATGTAGATTCATATAATGAGTTTCCCTTGTGGTTTCCTTGGATTCTAGGTGGTATACCAACTATACACTCATTTTTAAGTATTTCAAATTATTATTATCCTCATCATTTAATGGTTATACTTAATAATCTAGGATTATCATGGAATTGGTATTTTATTTTTCATTTAATATTTGGAGCCTTAGGCTTTTATAAATTGATTTTATTTTTTAAACAGGAAAAATATACTGCTTTATTTGGTTCTATATTATTTTTATTAATGCCATATATGATAGTAATGTTTGCTTATGGACATGGTAGTCAAATGATGTCAGCATCATACATTCCATGGATTATTCTTTACTTATTTAAAATTTATAAAATACCTAAGATACTTAATTACTTATTATTTTCAATTTTAATTGGTTTTCAGTTGCAAAGAGGTCATGTACAAATAGCTTACTACACATGGATGATGATAGGTTTATTCTTTGTGATAAATATTTTCTATTTTTTTAAAAATGAAGTAAAAGATGTATATAAATTTATAAAACTTAAAATCGGATTAATAGTTTCCTTAATTTTAGGACTTTGTTTATCACTATCAATCTATTTACCAATATTAAAATATAGTTCAAAATCAATTAGAGGTTCAAATATTGGTGGGGGAGCAGGAATTGAGTATGCAACTCAATGGTCATTAAGCTTAAAAGAAATGTTTACTTTTATTTTTCCTTATTCTTTAGGATTTGGAGGTCCTTTATACTTTGGTGATTTTCCTTTTACTGATTATCCTAATTACATATCAATTTTTATTATTTTTTTAGCTTTTATTGGTTTATTAAAATCAAAGATTGAAAAAGAATTTAAATTATTTTTTTTGTTGACAATTGTTTTATCTATTTTGATTTCTCTAGGAAGTAATTTTATTAATTTTTATCAAATATTTTATCATTATCTTCCTTATTTTAATAAATTTAGAGTTCCTGCATATATAATTATTTTCTTTTAAAATATTTTTGTGAGGTATATGTATTGCAGGAGAAATTATT
>PAHD01000043.1 GCA_002704685.1 Fidelibacterota bacterium | reverse complement strand
TAATAGGTAAATGAATCTCTTTTGTTTTTTGTTTTAGAAAATTGATATTATTTTCAATGATATTTTTACCATCCCAAACTTCTACTAATTTTTTTATAGACATAGTCTTAAATTATATTATATTTTTAATAAATTTATGAATTAAAATATAAAAAAATGTCTGAAGATAAATATATTAAAATCTTTGCTACTGGTGGGACTTTTGATAAAGAGTATAATGAGATAAATGGAAAACTTTTTTTTAAAAAGACTCATCTTGCAGAACTATTAGAACTTGGGCGTTCTCAGCTGGATGTTCAAATTGAAACACTAATGATGGTTGATAGTTTAGATATGACTATTGAATCGAAAAAAATTGTTGTTCAAAAATGTAAAGAAGAAAAAACTAATCGTATCATAATAACTCATGGAACAGATACCATGGTTGATACAGCAAAACTTTTAGCAAAATCGATTAAAAATAAAACGATTATTTTAACAGGTGCAATGATTCCTATTAAGTTTGGTAGTTCAGATGGTCTCTTTAATTTAGGAAGTGCACTATCTTTTATCCAAGTTATAGACCCCGGAATTTATATAACAATGAATGGTAGATATTTTAAGTGGGATAATGTTAGAAAGAATAAAAAACTAGGAATATTTGAAAGGATTAAAAAGTAACTAAAGTGCTTCTTCAGTAATTTTTTCACCCCAATATTCAAGTCTAGTCTGTAGGTTGAACATGATATTTTGATTTACCAGATAAACTTCAGGTTTATCACCAATTCTAATATAGCATCTTGAGAAATCTGAAGATGATTTTCCAAAAACAAATGTTTCTATAACATCATTATTAAAATCATAAAATGTTAAGTGAGTTCCTAGTATATCATCAATATTATATTTAGACCATTTTTCTAAATTTTTTGTCATTATTGTTTCAGACTCTAGAGTAAAAATTTTATCAAAAAATGTATTTAAAATATTCTCTTTTAATACTAATGAATCATTATTTGCAATTGTCCAAGATGTATCAACTCTTTGAATTTTAATAGTTGCTGATTCTGATTTAATTAAAAAGCTGTTTACTTGAGTTTGATTGAAATCAAAAATTTGACTAGATGTACTTTGATAATTTTTTTGTTGATTAATATTAAGTATATAAAATAAAATCAAAACAGCTAGCACCCCAATTGATATATACATTCTATTTTTCATAGATTGCCTCTAGTATTTTAGATTTACTATTTTGTTTTCTTCTAGAAAATATACCTAAAGTAATAATTAATAAAGTTGGAAGTAGCATATTAATTATTTTCCATGTTAATCGTGTTTGATTTGAAACACCTTCTGCATCTCCTATCAGTGGTCTATCAAGAACTTCTCTGGATCTAAGTGCAATTAGTTCACTATCTCCTAGCATATAGTCAATAGTATTCATAACAAATATTATATTATTTTGTGAACCGCCACCGCCTTGATCTGAAAATAATTGAGAATCACCTACAAGGGTTAAATTACTTTCAATCCCTGTTTCTTTATCTGCAACGATTGTTCTTGCACCAACTACTTTTGATGTTTCTGTTAACTGATTAAAAATTGGATTATTTTTAGGATCTGGATTTAAATTATAAAATTCGCTCATAGTTGCTGAACGATCTGAAGTATAAAGTAATGGTGTAAAATCTACAAGATTATCAGAATAAACAGAATCTGATTGAATTTCACTTGTAAATATTAATGAAATTGATTCAAGACCATTAACTGTAACTTCGGACGAATTGAATTTTTTTAGAATAGGTAAGAATGGATAATCCATTGGGACAGCCATTCTAAATGGTCCCATTTGTTGCTGAACATTAACCTGATTGCAGGTTTTATCTAAGACTAAATTTTCTTTAATACTTAATCCATAAGAATCTAATATACTAAATATATTTGATTGCACTGGATTTGCTTGCTGAGTTTGAATATCAACNCTAATTCTATTTTGAGCAAAAAATACATTTCCACCTCTTGATATAAANCTTCTTAAATTTGATTCTTGTGNANTATCTAAAGAATCACTAATACCATTAAATAGNAATATATNTATATTTTCAGGNACAGCATTTGAAAGATTTAANTTTGGTCTAGTTGCATANCTTTCATTTAAAAAACGTGTNANGTTNTCATTTGTAATTTCATCTGCTAATGAAACGATTCCAATTGTACTTTTNTGNNCTTNNACCATACTTTTAATTTTTGTAGTAATATCATANTCTAGNCCTGTACTTGTTTGAATTACAGGAATAACTTCTCTTTTATCTTCATANAGTAAAACAAGNCCCATATATACTTTTTTNATTTCNACTTTATCATTTTCTATAACNTGNAATTGTACAGGNTGAATACCATACTTTTGTGCATCCTCTGCTATTTGTTCTTCATTTTCAGGGCTATAAAATTCAAAGCGAAGGTTACCTGAACTGTAGGCTGTATATTCTTCTAAAATATCTTGAAGATAACGTTTGTTATTCGAATATTGCGCAGGAAGATCAGCTGAAAAATAGACTTTTATAGTAAATAAATCATCAATTTTTTGAACAACAGATTTACTTGATGATGATAATGAGTACATCTTATTATCTGTNAAATCAAATCTTAAAAACCAGTTTCTTCCAATTAAATTAATAAAAATAACTGCTGTTAAAATTATAGCTGAAAAAATTAAGGTTGATTTTTTATTGTTCAAATTCATTATTTCCACTTTCTGCTATTTAGTACTTGAGTGGTTACAAATAAAAATGAACTAATTATCGAAATAAAATAAACTAAATTTCTTGAATCAATTACGCCTCTTGAAATATTTGAAATATGATAATCAACACTAAGGTATTGAATAAATCCAGCCATAAACGATGGAACAAAAATTAAAAGTTTATCAAACAGAAAAAACATTAAAACAATAAATACACCGATAATAAATGCTACAACTTGATTATCAAATAAGCTGCTTGCAAATGTCCCTATAGAGGCATAAACTGCACCAGCAAAAAATAATCCAAGGTAGCCAGTAAATAAAGCTCCATAATCTATATTTGTTCCAAAACTTACCAGTGTAAAAAAATGTACAACAGTAAATAATAGTCCAATAACAATTAATGAAAGAGCTGCTAAATATTTACCAATTACAAACTCATACTCTTTAATTGGTAAAGTNCTCATAACTTCCATAGTTCCTAAGNTTTTTTCTTTTGCAATTAATCCCATTGTGATTGCTGGTATAAAAAATAAATATACCATTGGNACNATATTGAAAAGAGCTCTTAAATCTGATTGGCCGATTAGAAAAAATGTATTTGAAAAAAAGTAACCATTAACAAGTGAAAATACTACTAAGAATATATAAGCCATAGGGCTTGAAAAATAACTATCAAATTCTTTTTTAAATATATTATATATGTTGTTTTTCTTCATTATTTTAATTTGTTAATTTTCTAAAAATATCTTCTAAGTTTGCTGTTTGTGGATTCATTTCTAAAAGAGATAATTTATTTTTAACTATAAAATTAAAGATATCTAATCTTGGATCATTTTTTTTCTTATATTCAATAGTTACCTTATGTGAATCTTTAGTTTTCTTAATTTTCACTTTATTAAATGCTTCTTTGAACTTTTTTATTTTAGTATCTGTAAAACCTACAACCTCAAGAGATAATTTTACATTACCCATAAATTGATTCATTAATTTTTTAGTTGTTCCATCTGCAACAATATTACCATGATCAATTATNATAATTCGGTCAACAGTNGCTTCAATTTCTTGAAGAATATGGCTAGACATTAATACTAATTTTTCTTTACCTAANTTTTTAATTAATTGTCTAATTTCTATAATTTGATTTGGATCAAGACCTGTNACAGGTTCATCTAAAATTAANATTTTTGGGTCATGTATCATTGCACATGCTAATCCAACACGTTGTTTATAACCCTTTGAACATTCACCAACTTTTTTNTGTACNACCTCTTTTAGNCCACATTGAGNAATAACTTTATCAAATGCATTTTTGAATTCANTATCATAGATACCCCTGGTNTTTGCAGTNAATTTNAATAAATCATAAACAAACATATCATAATAAAGCGGATTGCTTTCAGGTAGNTATCCTATCATTTTTTTTATTTCATGAGNATGAGTTTCTATATTNAAGTNATTGATTAATACNGANCCTGATGTTGGNGTCAAATANCCTGTTAATATTTTTAGGGTNGTAGATTTACCAGCACCATTAGCNCCTAAAAATCCAACAACTTCTCCATGNTCAATAGANAAATCTATTGATTTTACCGCNTCAAAAGNNCCNTAGTTTTTAACTAGTTTTTTTACTTTAATCATTGATTACTTTAACAAAGTGNTCGTTATCAACCCATTTAAACCCATCATAATTAAACCCTGAAAAATCTTTTGTATCTGTAATAGAATTTTCAGCAAGAAATCTTATAAACTTACCTTTCACTGCTTTTCCAAAGTGACCAGCAGCAGTTTTTTTACCCTTTTTCTCAACTTTAAAATCAACATTTATAACATTTTTACCAGGTTTATAAGCTTTTCTATAAACTTGAGGAAGTAAATCAAAAATCACATCCTCATCTTTTAATGCTTCAGTTAAAACTGGTCCCCAATGATATTGAAGTGATAAAACATTCATTTTTAACTTATAATCAGGTATTAAAGTAAGAGGAGTCGTCATTCCAAATAAACCACTGAAAATTAATACATTATCCGCCATATATTTTTTACCTGATTCATTTAATGTTGACCAATCTAAATGTTCATAAACAACGCCTGTATATCTTTCTATAGCATAAGCACACCTACTTTTAAAAATATCTTCATTTTGNCTGTGAAACAATTCAGANTTTTCTTGTGAGGTACCATAGATTGANCTTAAATCTTCATTATCTATAAGATTGAGGAGNCTTACAACTTGNTTTACATATTTTTCAAAAANAAAATTTGTATCCTTAAATAATATATCTTGAGGTTTTTGTATTTTTGCTTTTCCCTCGCTCGGGGGTATTAAAATTTTCATATAAATCCTATTTAAGGTTATTAATTNAGGTCGTTAATTTAATAAAAAAAAATTAATTTTTACAATATTCTAATGAATTATATAAAGAAGTATCAAGCATAAAAAGAATGTCACATTCTTTTTTAGCCTCTCTAAATTTACCAAGATTAATATATGTTTTAACAAGCATGTGATGAGCTTTTGAATAATCGTAGTTGATTTTTAGAATTGATTTGAAATATTTTGCTGCATTAATATTNTCTGATATTTCAAAATATGATAATCCTANACTATATATTGTTTTAACATCCTCATAATCATATAATTCTAAAGCTTTTCGATAATTTATAATTGATTGCTCGAATTGCTTTAGATTTGCATAACAATCTCCAANNAGTCGATAGCTTATTGGNTCATCTTGAATCTTATCAATATATTGTTGAAATTCANNNATAGCTAAATCATATATTTCCATTTCATTATAAATGATTCCNAATTGATAGTGAAGTATTGGATCATCAAGCGAATAATTNAGNGCNTCTTTTAAGCATATTAATGCTTGAAGATATTTTTGCTGNCCTCCATATGCTATACCTAATTCAAATAGAATNTCTTTAGATGTAAANCCACAATAAATTGNTTCAATTAAGTATNTTTCAGATTTTTTATAATCNTATAATAAATTTGATATAGATCCNAGTTTGAATAANANCTCAGTATTATCTTCATTAAATGATAATACTTTTTCATAATATTTTTGAGCANCTGNAAAATTATTTAATTTATAAAATGATTCTNCAATTTTTGAATAGTAGNTTTCGTTATCAGGAAATTTTTCNATTAATCTGTTATAAGTATCGATAGATTCTGTAAATCTTTTTTCATACATAAAGATTTCACCTAAAATTTCTAAAATTTCAATGTTATNTGGTTCAAAAATAATAAATTTTCGTAGTGGTAAAAGCGCTTTTCTGTATTCTTGTTCCTTAAATAATATTTTCCCATATTTATAATTTAGTTCATGGCTATCAATATATTTATAAGCTAATCTATACTCNTCNATTGCTAAATTAACTTTTAAAATTTGTTCATATATTTTACCTAATTCAAAATGNGCATAGCCATTAAATGGATCAAGTTTTATTGACANATTTAATGCTTCAAGAGCTTGCTTGTTTTTATCGATTGATTTATATGATTTNCCAAGGTAATAATATGTTTCTGAATTTTTTGAGTTTAGTAATAGNGCTTGAGTCAATTCATNNATAGATTTTTTNTATTCTNCNAAATTATAATNACAAAANCCTAATANATTTTTTGANTCAAAATGATTATTATNTAAATCATATGCNTTATTGAGCATAAGAATTGCATTTTTATAATCTTTTAATTTAACAAGTATTTCACCAATATTAAAGTTTGCATCAAANTGATTCTNATCGATAAGAAGTAATCTGTGATAATAATGCATAGCAGATATATAATCTTCAAATTCNANATATAAATTTGCTAAAAATAAAAATCCTCTTTTATCNTTCGGATANTCATCTACATATTNTTTCATNTAATTAATAGTTNTTAAATTTGATTNNTTCATTCGTTTGGATAAAATTCCTAGAAAAAGATTTTGTCTATANATNGTTGAATCATATTCAGAAATTGTTGCAAAATTTTCGTAAAGATTTTTTAATTGTAGAGAATCACCAAAATTTGTTTTTATTAAATAGTCTAGATCAATTATGCCAGCTTTAAGTTCAATTGCACTATTAAGAGATTTAACTGCNTCAGTAAATAGACCAGTNTCNATGTAAGATAAAGCATTATTAAATAATTCTATAGCCTGATCATTTTTTGTATACTCAGATACTAGAGATGTTGAATCGATTTCATTTGGTATNTTACTTATAATTTCAGGAAATANAAATGANGTGTCAGCATTAATATAAATTGAATCATTTTCAATTGTCTCCAGAATACTAATTAAGCTATCTAGTGTATTGATTTTAGTTGAATCATCCTCTAATACATAAATGCTTTTAAGNTTATTATAAGTACCTAAATATTTTTTTTGATTAATTATAAAATTGAAGTATTGNATTTTNAATGCTTTATTTAAGTAAATTTTAGATGAATCTTTNTTATCTTCNAATAAATANAAATCAGATAAAGTAAAAAGAGTATTAACAAGTTCAATATTTTCATTCCCAAGTATTTTTTTTTGAAAATTTAAAATGTTTTTATAAACAACAATGGCATCCTCATAGAGTTCAGCTTCAATATAAGATTTAGCTAAATTCTTTTTTTGAAGAATTGTTTCNTGTGATATTACAATATCAAAACAAGTAAAATATATTAATATTAAAATTATTTTTTTCATCTATACTTATAGTTATAATNGTANATATAGTTCCTAATTATATTNATAAAAATTAGTTTATATTATATTAATAAACATATAAAAATTGATTCAAATATTTTAATNAGGTTTTTATAACTTAAAAATTATTAAATTAAATAACAATTTTATGATTAATTCATTTAGCGAAAATAAAAATATAACATCTCCCAAAAAACAAGAGGAAGACCATAAAAATGATAGCAATTTAAGNCCACTATCATTCGATGANTTTGTTGGACAATCAGAAATAATTGANAATTTAAAAATTTANATTCAGGCAGCAAAAAAAAGNAAAGATGCCTTGGATCATGTTTTATTATTTGGCCCTCCAGGATTAGGCAAAACTACATTGGCTAATATCATCTCTAAAGAATTAAACGCTAATATAAAAATGACATCTGGTCCTATTATGGATAAAGCAGGAGATTTAGCAGGTATTTTAACTAATCTTGATGAATTTGATGTATTATTTATCGATGAAATTCATCGTTTAAANACAGTAGTCGAAGAATATTTATATTCTGCAATGGAAGACTATATCATNGATATTATGATTGATAAAGGTCCNAANGCTAGAAGTGTTCAATTAAATTTAAATCATTTTACTTTAGTNGGNGCAACAACTAAATTAGGNAACTTGACATCNCCTTTAAGAGAGCGTTTTGGTGTGATTTTAAGATTAAACTTTTATAATCATGATGATATTGTCAAAATAATTATGAGNTCATCTAAATTATTGAANATTANAATTGATAAAGATGGTGCNTATGAAATTGCAAGAAGGTCTAGAGGTACTCCAAGAATTGCAAANAGAATTTTAAAAAGAGCNCGAGATTTTGCTGAGGTGAAATCAGATGGTGTAATCACTAAATTAGTTGCNTCAGAATCATTAGATCATTTAGGTATTGATAAAAATGGTTTAGATTCAATGGATTATAAGATTTTAGAAGCACTAGTAAAAAATTTCAATGGTGGTCCGGTTGGATTAGACTCAATAGGTGTTGCAATATCAGAAAATCCAAGAACTGTTGAAGAAGTTTATGAGCCTTATTTAATTAAAGAAGGTTATCTTCAAAGAACTTTAAGAGGACGTATTGCTTTGGACAAAGCGTATGATTATTTNAAAATNGATAAGAACGATCAAAAAAATTTATTTAAATAGAAAGGAAAATTATGTTTTTTGGAAATGTTGAAAGACCACCACGATTATCTGANTTTGATTTAGAAGTTCCTGAAAAGTGTATTGGTCAGCATCCTGCAAAAAAAAGAGATGAATGTAAGTTAATGATNTTAGATAAAAAAAGTGGTGATATACAGCATAAGAAATTNAAAGATATTACTGATTTATTTAANAAAGGGGATGTATTAGTATTAAATAATACAAAAGTATTTTCTGCACGATTATATGCTTCAAAAGAAAAATCATCATCAAAGGTTGAAGTNTTNTTACTTCGTGAANTAGATANAGATTTATGGGAAGCAATGGTGAAGCCTGCAAGGAAAGTTAGAATAGGTAATAAACTATTTTTTAATGATAAAATTGGATGNGATGTTATTGATAACACAGTATCTGGTGGAAGAGTNCTTAGATTTGAGTTTAAGNAAAATGAAAACTTATATCCTTTTATTGATAAATANGGAAATGCTCCTTTACCACCTTATATTAAGCGACCNAGTAAAGATAGTGATAAAAAAGATTACCAAACTGTATATGCATCAGAAANAGGCTCGGTTGCTGCTCCTACAGCNGGNATACATTTTACTAAAGAAATNTTAAAAAAATTAGAAAAGAAAGGTGTTAANATAACATATATCACTTTACANATTGGGCTTGGAACATTTAAACCTATTTTAGTTGAAGATTTAACAAGACACAACATGGATTCAGAATATTATGAGGTNTCTCAAGAAACNGCTGAAACGATTAATGTTGCGAGACAAAAAAAGAAAAAAATATGGGTTGTNGGAACTTCATCAGTACGAGCNTTAGAAACTGTTGTAGTTTCTGGATTNCAAATAACAGCTAAAAGTGGNTGGACAGATAAATTTATTTATCCACCATATCATTTTAAAATGTGTGATCGTTTAATTACTAATTTTCATCAACCAAAATCTACTCTAATGATGTTAGTATCAGCATTTTCTCACAAAGATACTATTATGAAAGCTTATCAAGAGGCTATTAAAAAGAAATATAAGTTTTATTCTTACGGTGATTCGATGCTTCTAATGTGATGAATATAAAAGTTGGCCATGGAATTGATATCCATCAATTAAAAATTGGAGAATCTCTTTATTTAGGTGGAGTAAAAATAGATTCTGAATTGGGAATTGTTGGTCATAGTGATGGTGACATTGTTATTCATGCAATTGTTGATGCTATTTTAGGAGCCTTAGCAAAAGGTGATATTGGAACATTTTTCCCATCAANNGATGAAAAATATAAAAATATTTCTAGTATATTTTTTTTAGAAGAAACTTTGAATTTAATGATTGATTTAGGATTTTTTATAANTAATATTGATATTAATGTTGTCCTTCAAAAGCCCCATATTAATTCATATNTTTTTTCAATAAGAGAAAATTTATCAAAAATTATTAATATTGATATTGATAATATTTCTGTTAAAGCAACNACNGCTGATAAGTTGGGTTTCATNGGTAAAAAAGAAGGTATTATGTCNACAGCTACNATACTATTAATTGGTAAATAATGAATATTAGAACTAGATTTGCCCCAAGNCCTACTGGATTTCTTCATGTNGGAGGTTTGCGAACAGCCTTGTATAATTATTTATTTGCCAAACAAAATAATGGAAAATTTATTTTACGTATTGAAGATACAGATCAGAATAGATANGTTNAAAATGCTGCAGACAATTTAGTTNATATATTAAGTANNTTTGGATTTAANTANGATATTGGACCAGNNAGAGAAGATGAAAATGGTCCTTACGTACAATCNAAAAGNTTGAATATTTACAAAAAATACTNTATGCAACTATTGAAAAATAANTTTGCATATGTATGTTTTGATGTTNNTGGAGATTTAATTCCAGAGNTTGATAATGAAATAGCNTTATCAAAAATGAATTCTANAAAATATGTGATAAAATTAAAAATTAATAAAAATTCTAGTTTAAANATTAATGATATGATCAGAGGCGATATAGAGTTTGATTTGAATTTAATAGANGATCCTATAATTATNAAGTCAGATGGTTTTCCTACTTATCANTTTGCTAATGTTATAGATGATCATTTAATGAAAATAACTCANGTNNTNAGAGGNGAAGANTGGATTTCNTCTCTTCCAAAACATGTTNNATTATATAATGCATTTAANTGGAAGCTNCCTNAATTNTGTCATCTCCCTNTACTTTTAAATGAAGATAAAAGTAAGCTTTCCAAAAGNCAAGGNGATGTTGCNGTAGAAGATTTTATTAATAAAGGTTATTTNAANGAAGCNTTAATNAATTTTGTNGCNTTATTAGGCTGGCATCCNGAAAATGATAACGAGNTNTTNTTANTAGAAGANTTGGTNNAANATTTTTCTATAGATAGAGTTAATAAATCNGGAGCAATTTTTGATAGAGAAAAANTNATTTGGATGAATAGNGAATATATAAAAAAAATNGATGATAGTGANATGATTNAAATTATTAAAAGTAAATTAAAGCTAATTGATATTCATGATTCTANAATNGANTTGAAAAANTTATCNAAGTTTTGTAAAAATCGTATAAATACNCTTGATCAAATAATAAATGAAATTAGAGGTTTTTATATCTANGATGAAAATCAAGATTTAAANAANTTTGAATTTTCTAAACTATTTAGANTTTGGGTTNAAAAATTAAGTAGCATAAAAANAATTGATAAAGATATTATNAANGATATTGTTNATNCTTCAAAAAAAGATTTAAATATTTCAGGTAAAAATTTATTCATCCCTTTNAGAATTGCTCTNACNAGCNAAACNCANGGAGCTGATATTTTTACAATAATTGATATACTTGGTATCAAAGAGTCNATTAGAAGAATTGAAAGATTTTGTAAATGAATTATAAAGAATTAATAAATAATTTTATAACAGATACAATTGATAAAGACTTAGAATCAGGCAAACATAAAATAATTATAACGCGATTTCCACCTGAACCTAATGGTTATTTACATATAGGGCATGCTAAATCAATTTGTTTGAATTTTGGTATAGCTCTAAAATATGATGGTATTTGTAATTTAAGATTTGATGATACAAATCCTGAGAAAGAAAATATTGAATATGTAAATTCAATTGTAAAAGATGTAAGATGGCTAGGCTTTAAATTTGATGAGCCTTTATACGCATCTGATTATTTCGATATGATGTATGACTATGCCGTTCAACTAATAAAATTGGGTAAAGCTTATGTTGATGATCAGGATGCAAAAACAATAAAAGAATTTAGAGGTACATTAACTGAGCATGGTACAAATAGTCCTTTCCGCGATAGAACTATAGAAGAAAATTTAATATTATTTCAAAACATGAAAGATGGAAAATATAAAGATGGTGAAAAAGTACTAAGAGCTAAAATTGATATGCATTCACCAAACATGAATATGAGAGACCCTGTTTTATATAGAATATTACATGCTCATCATCATAGAACAAAAAATAAATGGTGTATTTACCCAATGTATGACTGGGCACATGGGTTAGAAGATTCTATTGAAAATATAACTCATTCAATATGTACATTGGAATTTGAAGATCATAGACCTTTGTATGATTGGTTTCTAAAACAACTTAAAATATATCATCCGCAGCAAATAGAATTTTCAAGACTTAATCTTGAATATACAATTATGAGCAAAAGACATTTAAAATTATTAGTTGATGAAAATCATGTAAGTAATTGGGATGATCCTAGGATGCCAACAATTTCAGGCTTGAGAAGAAAAGGCTATCCTCCAGATGCTATTAAGGAATTTATTTATAGTTTAGGTGTTGGAAAAAACGATGGTTATGCATCTATTGAGCATTTAGAATATTTTGTTAGAAAATATTTAAATAAAAATTCTAAAAGAATTATGGCTGTATTAGATCCAGTAAAATTAATTATTGATAATTATGATGAAAATAAATTTGAAGAAGTAGAAGCAAAAAATAATCCCGAAGATGATAGTTTAGGATTTAGAAAAGTTTCTTTTAGCAAAGAACTTTATATTGAAAAAGATGATTTTATGGAGGATGCTCCAAGAAAATATTTTCGCCTATCAATAGGTAAGGAAGTCAGATTATTACATGCTTATTATATTACATGCACTCACGTTGAAAAAGATAGTTCTGGGGTAGTAAAAAAGATACACTGTAGGTATGATTCAAAAACTAGAGGTGGTTGGTCAGAAGATGGAAGAAAGGTAAAAGGAACTATTCATTGGGTTTCAGCAAGACATTCAATAAATGCTAAAGTAAAAGTTTATGATAAATTATTTAATAAAATGAATCCATATGATAGTGATCAAAAAAATGATTTTATAAATAATTTAAATCAAAATTCCTTAAAACATATTAATAATGTGAAGTTAGAATCATCGATGATTAACTCCTTAAAAAGTGAATACTATCAATTTGTTAGGAAAGGTTATTTTAAAATGGATAAAGATTCAGATAAAGATAACTTAGTTTTCAATCAAATTGTTAATTTAAGAGATAGTTGGAAAAAACATACCAAATAAAATCTTATTCAAAAATTAATCTAGGATTAAAAGTACTTAATCTAAGGCCCGATAATTTTCATAATATTAATTCTATTTTTATTGAAGTTGACTTGTGCGATATATTACAATTTGTTCCATCTAATTCATTTAAACTAAGTTGTATCAATAAAAATATACCTCTCGATCATAGTAATACGATTGCTCAAGCTTATAAAGTATTAAGTGAAAAATTTCATTTTAAACAGCATTATGAAATTATTGTTGATAAAAATATTCCTATTGGAGGCGGTATGGGTGGAGGAAGTAGTAATGCTGCTTCAACACTTAAAGCATTGAATAAATTAAATAATTTAAAATTAACTAATAAGAATTTAATGGACATTGGTCTAAAAATTGGTAGCGATATTCCATTTTTTATAGAAGGAGGTTTAAAATTTGTTTTTGGTAGAGGAGAAAAAATTAAACCTCATATGTTTTCAATAAAAGATGAATTATATATATTTTTAGTTTTTCCTAAATTTTCTATTGATACATCATGGGCTTATAAAAATATTAAAAAAAAGTTGCAGTATAAGAATTATAGTACTAAATTTCCGCCCCTGGACAGTAATGTCAAGTGGAAGTTATTTGAAAATGATTTTGAAGATATTGTAGGATCAACATATCCAGAAATTTTTGAAATAAAGAATCTATTATATGAAAATGGAGCTCTTTATTCAGGTTTGTCGGGTAGTGGCTCGACTATGTTTGGTGTATACAATGATAAAAGTGCTTTAAACAAAACAAAGCAGTTTTTAAATCATTATAATACCCTCATAGTCTCCCCTATCCAAAGAAAATAATTGGGGGATCGTTCAATGGTAGGACACATGGTTTTGGTCCATGGGATCGGGGTTCGACTCCCTGTCCCCCAGCATGAAAATATTTAGTGGAAATTCAAATAGGCAATTAGCTGAAAAAATTTGCAATTATTTAGATGTAGATTTAGGCAAGCTTAATATAAGCCAATTTAGTGATGGGGAATTATCTATTGCTTTTGATGAAAACATTAGAAATGAAAATGTTTTTATCATTCAATCAACTAATCCCCCAGCTGAAAATATTTTAGAATTAATGTTAATTCTTGATGCGGCTAAAAGAGCTTCAGCAAAAACAGTCACAATAGTGATACCTTATTTTGGATATGGTCGTCAAGATAGAAAAGATAGGCCCAGAGTTCCTATTTCTTCAAGAGTTATTCTTGACATGACTGTTGGATTAGGTGCTGATAGAATTGTTTCGATGGATTTACATTCTTCACAAATTCAAGGTTTTGTTAATGTTCCATTTGACCATTTATATTCAAGAATGGCATTATTTGACCAATTAAAAAAAATGAATTTAGATGAAGAAACAGGAGTAGTGCTAGCACCGGATGTAGGTAGTGCTAAAATGAGTCAAGCATATGCTAAGTCATTAGGTATAAGCTTTGCTTTGATTGATAAAAGAAGACCTAAGGCTAATCAAGCAGTTGTAGCTAATTTGGTAGGTGATTTAAAAAGTAAAAAAGTTTTAATTATTGATGATATGATTGATACTGCTGGAACAATTTGTAATGCTGCAGACGCAGCCATGGATAATGGAGCGATATCTGTTACAGCAATTGCGACACATCCTGTTTTATCTGGACCTGCAGTTGATAGATTGATGAATTCAAAAATTGATAAAGTAATAGTTTGTGATACTATTGAAATTACAGATGATAAAATATTTGATAAATTAGAAGTTATAAGTGTTGCCAATGTATTTGGTGAAGCAATAAAACGAATTATAGATGGAACATCTTTAAGCTCGATGTTCCGTGAAGCGAAAGGATAAAAAATGGCAGATGAATTTAAGCTAGATATTTTTAAAAGAGATAATCTTTCTAAAAGTTCTTTGAAACAGTTAAGAAGAGATGGAAATATTCCTGGAATATTTTATTCTTATAATTCTAAAGAAAGTATACCATTTTATATGGGAAACAAGACTTTAAGTGAAGCAAAAAAATCTGGAGCACGTATTTTTAATATTGCTGTTGGAAGTAAAAAACAAACAGTGATATTTAAAACTGTCCAATATCATCCTGTTACAGATGAGATTTTACATGTTGATTTATATGGGGTTAATATGGATAAAGCTGTTGCAATTCAAGTTCAGTTAATTTTAGAAGGAAATGCTAAGGGTGTTGCAAGTGAAGGTGGTGTTTTAGTACAATCTTTAAATGAAATAGAGATTGAATGTTTACCTTCTGATATTCCTGAAAATTTATCTGTGGATATATCTAATTTAGGTCTTGGAGATAGTTTTAAAGTTAGCGATTTACAATTAGATGAAAAATTGGTAATAAAATCAGATACAGAACAAGTTATTGCTTCTGTTACTCAGGCCATGAAAGAAGAAGAAGCTCAACCAGATTTAGAAGAAGGTGAAACAGAAGGATTGGCCGATCCGGTTGAACAATCTTCTGATGAAAAACCTAAAGATGATGATTCAAGTAATGATTCTGATGAAGGATAAAAATGAAATTAATTGTTGGTCTTGGTAATCCAGGAGACAATTATCGTTTAACTAAGCATAATTTTGGTTTTTGGATAGTTGATAGGTTAGTTAAACAACGCTCTTTAAAATATAAATTAGGAAAAGGTGAATATTTATTTGCTCAGGATAATGATTATATGTTTCTAAAACCTACATCCTTTATGAATAATAGTGGTGTAGCAATAAAACACTTTATGAGTTATTATAAAAATATTAGTGATATGATTGTTATATATGATGATATTGATATCAATTTAGGTCAAATTAGATTTAGAGCAAGTGGATCTGACGGGGGTCATAATGGAATTAAATCTGTTATTTACCATCTTAAAAGTAGTGAGTTTGATAGATTGAAAATTGGTATAGCAACCGANACAAAAATGAGACCGTCAGAACATTACGTACTAAAACCTTTTTCAAAAAAATATTTAGATTTAGTAAATGAAGTTATTAATCATGCATCAGAAAGTGTTGATTACTATTTGAGCCATGATATTACTTCAGCGATGAATACTTATAATAAAAGGAATGATGATAATGGAAAATAAATTATTTTATGTTTTTGGTTCAGGTTTATTAGCAATGCTTTTTGCATTTATTAAAACTAGCTGGATTAACAAGCAAGATGAAGGTTCAGATAGGATGAAAAAAATTGGTAAAAGTATATCTGAAGGAGCAATGGCTTTTTTAAAAGCAGAATATCGTATTTTGTCAGTTTTTGTATTAGTAGTAGCTTGTTTACTTGCTTTTGCTGCAAACAGTCAGGGTGATTCTTGGTTAATAGCTGTTTCTTTTTTAGTAGGTGCTCTAGCTTCAGCATTAGCAGGATTTTTAGGAATGAAAGTTGCAACAAAAGCAAATAATAGAACAACTAATGCAGCTCAAACTGGACTTGCAAAAGCTTTAAATGTTGCTTTTACTGGTGGGTCNGTAATGGGATTAAGTGTTGTTGGTTTAGGAGTTTTAGGNGTTTCTGGATTATTTATTATTTATGATAGTTTAGGTTTATTTNCTGATACATCTAAATTAATTCAAGCATTAACAGGGTTTTCACTAGGAGCATCATCAATAGCNTTNTTTGCAAGAGTCGGTGGTGGAATNTATACAAAAGCTGCAGATGTTGGAGCAGATTTAGTAGGAAAAGTAGAAGCAGGTATACCTGAAGATCATCCATTAAATCCAGCTACTATTGCTGATAATGTAGGNGATAATGTAGGGGATGTTGCAGGNATGGGAGCAGATCTTTTTGAATCATATGTTGGNGCTATTATTGGATCTATGGTTCTTGGTTATTCATTNGGAATTGAATTTGTAATGCTTCCATTATACATTGCAGGTTCAGGTATNTTNGTATCTATTTTAGGAACATTTATGGTTTCTGTTAAAGAAGGTGGNAGTCCTCAAAAAGCTTTAAATATTGGNGAGTTTGGTTCTTCAGCNGTTATGGTTNTTGTNATGTATTGTTTAATTACATGTACTATTACATCTTTTGAATACCCAACTATGGATTNTAAAACATTGCTTTTAAATCCAACGGATTCTGCATTAGGTATTTTTTATGCAACATTAATTGGTTTAGCATCTGGGTTAGGAATAGGTTTAATTACTGAGCATTANACNGGAACTGGTACTAANCCTGTTAANTCAGTTTCANATCAATCTGTTACAGGTGCNGCTACAAATATAATTGCAGGGCTTGGAGTTGGTATGCAGTCAACAGCAATTCCAACATTAATTATTGCAGCTGCAATTATTGGTGCCTATTCTTTTGCTGGGCTTTATGGTATAGCAATGGCAGCANTAGGAATGCTTGCAAATACAGGAATTCAATTAGCTGTTGATGCATATGGACCTATATCAGATAATGCAGGTGGTATTGCTGAGATGGCTGAACTNCCAGCAGAAGTTAGAGAAAGAACAGATAAGNTAGATGCAGTAGGAAATACTACAGCTGCTATTGGTAAAGGATTTGCAATTGGNTCTGCAGCATTAACAACTTTAGCNTTGTTTGCTTCTTTNAGAGCTGTTGTTGAAATGAAAACAGGNCAACCATTATTAATCGATATTACAAATCCTTGGGTTATGGGAGGTTTGTTTGTTGGTGGAATGCTTCCATTTGTTTTCTCTTCTATGGCTATGGGAGCTGTTGGAAGAGCTGCGATGTCAATGATTGAAGAAGTTAGAAGACAATTTAAAGATATTCCAGAATTAAAAGCTGCATTAAAAGTTTTGAATAAAGGTGATGAATCAAAATGGTCTGAGGCAGATAAAAAAACTTACAATGCTGGCTTAGATAAAGCCGAACATGGAAAATGTGTTGAGATATCAACTCAATCTGCAATTAAAGAAATGATGTTACCTGGATTATTAGCAATCCTGACCCCAGTNTTAGTTGGGGGATTTTTTGGACCAGAATCACTAGGAGGTTTACTTGCAGGAGTGACAGTATGTGGTGTATTAATGGCTATTTTCCAATCTAATGCAGGCGGAGCTTGGGATAATGCTAAAAAAATGATTGAAGAAGGTGTAACAATAAATGGTGAAAATTATGGCAAAGGATCAGAACCTCACAAAGCTGCGGTAGTTGGNGATACAGTTGGAGATCCTTTTAAAGATACTTCTGGACCATCTTTAAATATATTAATCAAATTGATGTCAGTTGTNTCTTTAGTAATGGCACCATTTTTATTTTAAGAATTTTAAAAAGGAGATAGTTTTAATGAACAATTATGAAATAGTTTACATCATACATCCNGCCCTCCAAGAGGGAAGATTAAGTGATATAAAAAATAAAATTCATGACAAGATAGCATCATTTAAGGGTAAAGTTTTATATGATGATAATTGGGGTAAGAAAAAATTAGCATATGCTATTGATAAACAAAAATATGGTACATATTTATTNTGTCAATTCTTATTGGAAGGTAAAGATGTTAAAGAAATAAATATCGATTGTGAATTGAATTCTAATATTTTACGTCATTTAATAACNAGAATTGAATCTTNTGATATATTAGATGAAAAAAATAAAAAAGAATCTAAGAAAAACTCTAGGGATAAAGAANCTAAAAAAGAATTATTAGAAAAGAAANAAAATGATGATNATAGTTCTAAAGANGATGTTATAGAAAAAAAAGTTACTGAAGTAGCTGCAGATAAAGAAAATGTAGTGGAAGAAGATGTAGNGGAANAAGANGTAGAAGAAAAAGTTGAAGTGGANAAAGANGTAGAAGAAAAAGTTGAAGNAAAAAAAGATGTAGAAGAAGAACTTGAAGAGAAAGTTGTNGAGAAAGATATTGAAGAAAAAGATAATNCAGAAGATAATTCAGAAGATAATTCTGAAGAAAAGTAAAATTTAATAAGGGAGNATATTAGTAATGGCAATATTAGCACAATCAAGAGTTTGTCCTTTTAAAGAGGATAAAGAATTAATTAAACAAATTGATTATAAGCAGTATAGATTTTTGAAAAAATTTATTACTGATCAGGGTAAAATTATACCTTCACATGTAACAGGTGTTTCAGCAAAATATCAGAGATTAATTACAGCTGAGATTAAAAAAGCAAGGATTCTAGCATTATTACCATTTGCTGTTGATCCTAGATATAGTTAGGAGATAAAATGAAAATTATATTATTACAAACATATGAAAATTTAGGCCAAATTGGGGAAATTGTTAATGTTAAAGCTGGTTATGCAAGAAATTTTTTAATACCTAATAAAATAGCCTCAATAGCAACAGATGATAATGTCCAATATTATAATAATTGGATTGAAAGTCAAAAAATTAAGGAAGCAAAAAATAGAAAAAATATGGAGCTATTATCTAATCAGCTTGATAAACTTACTTTAAAATTTGAGTTAAAAGCTGGTGATAATGATAAGTTATTTGGATCAGTTACCTCACAAATGATATCTGATGAGTTAGATAAAAAAGGATATTCAATTGATAAAAAGGAAATAATTTTAGAAGAATCTCTAAAAGAAATTGGGAACCATTTTGTTCATATTCATCTAGATGAAGATTTAAAACCAAAAATTAAAGTTAAAATAGCTGCTGAAAAGTAAATTTGCATTAATATTAATATTTAATTTTTTGTTTTCTCAATCTGAGTATCAAATTATAAATATTCCTGAAAACTCATTATTATTATCAACTAATGACAGTTTTTCTTCTAATTTAGATTATTTTGAAAATGATAATTATAGCATTAGTTATCTTCAATATCCAGCAGACATAAACTTCTTAAACTTTAAATATCAAAAGTATAGTTTTTCATTTTTAAATTTTGGTTTAATTGAAGATTCAATTGATAATAATGTAATTAATTCATTTAATTCTTATGAATATTATTTGAAATATAAGATATCAAAATTTGATAAATATTTAAGTACATCATTAGGATTTGTTTACAGTAAGATAGAAAATTACACATCAAATGCACTTTTGATTAATTTTGAGAAAAAAATTGAATTAAACAATTTTAATTTAAATTTTTCATTAGAAAATTTAAGTATATTACTGAAACCATATACAGCAAGTGAAAGTATTAATCCATATAAATTACAATTAGGCTTAAATAATATATCAATTAAAAGTTTTCATTTGGGTTATGATTTGGTTTATAATAATTTTACATCATCGCCTATTCATATTATTTCACTGAGTAAAAATATTAGCAAGGTTTTTAAATTTCGTTTAAGTAGTAGTACACATTTTAAAAATTTAAAACTTTATGATAATTTTAAAGATTATCTTTATGGAGTTTCACTTGGTTTTACTTTATTTACAAATACTAATAAAAGAGTTGATATTGGTTTTTTAAATTTAGGACCTTCAGGATATGTGTACGGAATTACTCTAAATCTTTAAATTAATTTATACTTTTTACCGCACTTTTTGAAAGCATCAATTGCAAATTTTATCTGTTGCTCTGTATGAGCAGAACTTATTTGTACTCTAATTCTGGATTCATTTTTTGGTACTACGGGATAAGAAAATGCAATTACATATATACCATATTCTAACATTTCCTTTGCAAAATTTTGTGCAATCTTTGCATCTTTAATCATGATTGGAATAATTGGATGTGTACCTTCTTTAATTTCAAAGCCAATATTTTTTATTTCTTTTCTAAAAAAGCTAGTATTCTTATCAAGATTTTTTTGAAAATTTCTATTATTTTGTATTATTTCTAAAGCTTTTAAAGATGCACAGACTATATTTGGTGCTAGAGAATTACTAAATAAATATGGTCTTGATTTTTGTCTTAGAGTATTTATTATTTCATTTGAAGCAGATGTAAAACCACCTGAAGCTCCTCCTAATGCTTTACCTAGTGTCGAGGTAATAATATCAACTTTGTTTAGTACATTATGATAATCAGCTGAACCTTTACCGTTAGGTCCAATAAATCCTGTTGCATGTGAATCGTCAACATGAACTATAGCATTATATTTTTCTGCAAGATCTGTAATTCTATCTAGTTTTGCAATAAATCCATCCATTGAAAAAACACCATCAGTAGTAATGATTCGATGTTCAAAATTTTGAGTTTTCTTTAGAATTGATTCTAATTCATGCATATTTGAGTTTGAATATCTAAATCTATTTGCTTTACATAACCTTACTCCATCAATAATTGAGGCGTGATTTAATTGGTCAGAAATTATTGCATCCTTTTCATTAAATAATGTTTCAAATAAACCCCCATTAGCATCGTAACATGAAGTATACAAAATAGTATTTTCTTTATTTAAAAAATTTGAAATTTGTTTTTCTAGTTGTTCGTGAATTGATTGAGTTCCACAAATAAATCTTACAGAACTTAGTCCAAATCCATATTTTTTAATACCATTGATAGATTCATTAAGAATATCTGGATGATTTGAAAGGCCCAAATAATTATTGGCACAAAAATTTAGAACTTTCTTATTATTATTAATTCTTATTTCTGAGTCTTGAGGTGAATGAATTATTCTTTCAGATTTGTATAATCCATTTTTTTTTATTAGATCAAGCTCTTTTTGTAGTATTTTGTTTAATTCATTCATATTTATAATATTTTTTTAAATTAGGAATCATATATCTTGTTAAAAAATTTTCAAGATTATATTTACATGAGAATTTCCATTCTAGTCTTGCATTTGAATCATCAATAAAATTTGGCCAACTATCTACAATTTTTTGCCTTTGTTTATTAATCTTATAACTTAGCTTAAAATCTGGATAAAACTCTTTAATTTTATTTTCTAATTTTAATACTGTTACGCTAAATGATGTTACATTATATATTCTACTTTTTATTTTTTCTTCTGATGAATCCATTAGTTTAATTATTGAATTAACAGCATCAGGCATAGTCATAAATGGTAAAATTGTTTTATTATTTACAAAACAATTATAGTCTTTATTTAAAAATGATGCATGAATCATATCTGGAGCATAATCACTTGTACCACCTGAAGGTTTTGTAGAAGCTGAAATTATTCCTGGAAATCTGATACATCTAAAATCTATATTATTATTTAAATAATTATTAATACTAATCTTTTCACATTTTAATTTTGCTTTACCATATTCTGTTAAAGGTTCAATTGATAAAAAATCTTCATTAATAAGATTGTCTAGATTTTTATTATCCATATTGTAAACCGCTATAGAGCTAGGGAAAAAAAACTTAATAGGTTTATTTAATTTTAAAGCCTGTGATTTTGCTATTTCTAGTAAATTAATTGTTCCGTTATAGTTTACTTCATTAGCTAATACAGGATTTTCTTGTGCTTTTGTACTAAGTATAGCTGCTAAATGATATATTTCAGATATATTATACTTTTCATTAACGTCATTAAGTAAATTTTTATCTAATATGCTACCCCTAATATTTTTTATATTTAATCTTTTATTATTTTTATGATATAAATCTAAAGAAATAATATAATTATTTTGTGAAAGTTTATTGATTAATGAACTTCCTATTTCACCGTTAGAGCCTGTAATTAATATAACTTTTTTAGACATTTTTTAATAAATTTAGAGATATTTATTATGTCAAATATAAAAATTATATTTCAATTATTATGTTTATTGTTTATATCGTGTTCTAAAGAAGAGGACTATTTTTTTAATCCTAGTGATTCAATTTTTAATTCATCTTTAAATATTACAGGAACTAATCAAACTTTGGATTTAATAACTTGGAATATTGAAAATTTTCCAAAAAACAATTTAACTAATCTGTATGTTAAGCAAATCATTGATTCATTAAATGTTGATATTATTGCGATGCAAGAAATAACGGATATGCAATCTTTTAATAATATTATAGATTCTTTAGGAAATCATTGGGAAGGTTATAGATCTGGAGGAATTAATTCTGATAATCAAGAGTTAGCATATATTATTAATACTGAAAATGTTGAGTTAGTTTCAAGTCCATATACAATTCTGAATGATAATTCATATTATTTTGCATATAGAGAACCATATGTACTAGAAATAAAATATAAAGATATTGATTTTATTTTAATTAATGTCCATTATAAATGTTGTAGCGGATCTGAAGAAAGAAGATTGCAAGCATCCTCGTTATTATATTCATATATAAATACATTCTTAGATGATATGAGAGTTGTTGTTTTAGGAGATTTTAATGATTTGCTTATTGATGATAATAATGTTTTTCAACCTTTTTTATCTGATATGAACAATTTTTATTTTACAGATTATAGTATTGCTCAATCATCAAATTATTTTTGGTCTTTTCCATCTTGGCCAAGTCATTTAGACCATATTTTAATTACAAATGAGTTATTTGCATATATTCTTGATACTCAAACAGTTCTTGTTGATGGTTCTTTAAATGGTGGTTTAAGTGCTTATGATGGATATGTTTCTGACCATAGACCAGTTATGTTAAAGATATTAGTTAATGACTAATCTGATATTTTCTTTAAAAAATTTAATATCTTCTTTATGTGTTAAGTAATTTTCAACCTCATGAATATCTACCCATTTTGCTTCCGGGTTATTTTTATCCAGAGGTTTTAATTTTTCTTGTTCTGATTTAAATAAAAATATATGAATTGTTTTTAGTTCAGATAAATCATCTCTTCCATCTAGACCTATACGGTATCTATCATAATGGCCAATTTTTTTAACTAATTTTGGATTAATGATTCCAGTTTCTTCATAAATTTCTCTAATAGCTGCATCTATGGGAGTCTCTCCTTCATCTATGTGACCTTTGGGTAAAGACCATGAATCATGATTTTGATTAACAATTGCAACTTCATTTTTTTGATTAAATATAATCCCACCAGCACATTCAACTTTTTTTGTATTATTTTTCATTTTTATAAATGTATTCTATTAATTGTTTAGCAATTTTATATTTTGTATTTTTTTCAAACTCTTTACTTCCTCCATTTTTTGAAAAAAGATAAATATGATTTGTATCCTCGTTAAATCCAGCTCCTTCTTCATTTGCGTAATTTAAAATTATATAATCAGAGCCTTTAGATTTCATTTTATTAATTGCATTTTTTTTACCGTTTTCTGTTTCTAATGAAAAAGCGATTTTAACACCTTGATGTTTTGCAATAGTACTTCCCATAATATCAATGGATTTTTTTAATTTTATACTTTGAATATCCTTATT
>PAHD01000042.1 GCA_002704685.1 Fidelibacterota bacterium | reverse complement strand
TGATAGCCATAGGGATTTTCATACTCCCAAATAAGAGTGGCGGTTTTATTAATTTCATCCACGCTGTATTCTACTACTCTTGAAGTTTCTTGATGATTGTATCGATTATCGAAAATGAGCAAGTTCCCATTTTCTAATCTTGTTACATCATGTTGGTATTTTACACCATTTAATGGATCATTAATTATTACAAATTCGTTTGAAGGACCACCCCAAATCCAAATAATTTCTCCTGAATCTCGATCTATTTTAATTATTTCACTACTTCGTCTATTTGATATGATTAAATTATTATCAAAATCAATATCAATACTATTACCATGCATCCATTCAATAGATCCTGGCATTTGGAAGCTTTGAAATAAATCATAGTCGTATATATCCAAGTGATCTAATGCATTCCAATCAAAAATTAAATTATCATTTAAATCAAATTCTTGAATTCTTAAAACACCTCTTATTAATTCAAATTGACTTAATCCAATGTGAGATAAATCGAAGATTTCATCAGAATATGCTTGTGTGATGTATGTGTTGTTGTCTGTTATAATAAAATCGTGATAATCAGTGTAACCCTCTGTACACATAACAGTATCTATCTCAGTCATTGTTTCATCTGCTATAATCCAAAACGATTCATTTAGATCATAAAATGGTTTATGGAAATATGATAGCTTAGAGTTGTTAAGTTTGAAATCCATTCCCTTGTTGTTATTATTAATAGTCCAATATAAATCTAAATCTGAATCGATTATAGACATGTATGCTCCCATAGAATGAACAAAGATTTTACCTGGTGTTGGATTATTGTTAATAACCACAACATAATTAGGCTCTGCAAATAAAAGTGTTAATATAAATATTATTATTATTTTCATATTATAAACTTAAGTATATAAAAATCAAACTATTTGTTTTTTAATAAAATAGTTACATATTTTAACAATAATTGAAAAAAAAAGTGGATATTAAAAAAAATTTTATTATATTGATACCCCTATTTACATGGGGAAAGTGCGGATTTATATACATAAACAGCTTTCATTTTTGCGATTTTTTAAGTGATAGATATCACATAATTATTAAAAAAAAATCTACAAATTTGATGCAGTGTATAATTTTGTAATAATAAGATTTTGAAATAAAAATTAACTTAAACTTAAGAAAACTCGAGGAGGAGTAATGAAATCTAACGTTAATAAATTAATCATTATGGTGTGGTGTTTTTGTTTAGCAGGTTTTGCTTTGGCAAATGATGCTAGAGACATTGCAGTACAAGAAAGCGAATATTTACAAAAAGGCAGAGATAGCTTGACTGCAAGAATGTCTGCTGAAATTAATGGAGTTACAGCAGGTGATTCCAGGATTTTATCAGTTACTATCCCAGAAGGTGAAGAGGGTAGTGAAGAGTACAGAACTCTTATAACATTTTCAGTTTCAGGAAGTAGCTATTGTTCTGAAATATCATGGGGTTTAGGTGCTCTAGATAATTTTGGGTGCTCTTCAGCTACATATGATCTTGGAACAGGTACATATGAAGTTTGGTTGGGCGATACATATGGAGATGGTTGGAACGGTGGTTCGATGACAGTCTCTGTTGGTGGCGCTACGCTTGCTACATACTATGGTCCATCTTCTGGCTGTGAATCAGATGATTCTTCATCACCTTGTTGGGAAGTTGAGTCTTTGGTTTTAACAGAGTGTGATGATGCTGCTGCTTGTAATGGTGGTGGTATTGGTGATTGTTATTATGCTCCAGCAAATGCTTATTGTTCAGGAAGTTGCTTTGAAGGTTACCCAGCGGATTGTAATGGTGATTGTGGTGGTTCTGCGATTGCAGACTGTACTGGTGTTTGTGGCGGAACAACTTTAGATACTGATTTTGTTTGTAGTTCAGAGAATATTGAGAACGGCCCATCTCCAGCGGGTGCTACCTCTGGAGTACTTTACGATGATGGTGGTCCAACATCAGATTACTCAGACTACTCTAATGATGTTTATTTAATCGATGTTGGCACAGGTGTTGTATCAATAGATGTTGTATCTTTAGATTTAGAAAATTGTTGTGATACTTTATGGCTATGTGATGGTGATTCATCTCCAAATTATTCTCCATGGTATGGATCTGGAGATTGTACACGTGTTACTTCTGATGTAACAACATGGGCTTCATCTTCTTCAACTGCAACAGTTCTGTTTGAATCAGATAGCAGTGTAAATTATGGTGGTTTCCAATTAGCTTGGTCACAAGCATTTCCTGGTTGTACTGATTCTACAGCGTGTGCTGGATATGATTCTTCAGCTACTTTAAATGATGGAAGTTGCTCTTACAATGATGCTCTTGGAGTTTGTGGTGGATCATGTGCTGCTGATACTGATTCTGATAATTTATGTGATGATGTTGATGATTGTGTTGGTTCATATGATTCATGTGGAATTTGTAATGGTGCTGATGCATCACAAGATTGCGCTGGTACATGCTCAGGTACTTTAGAACAAGGAACATTTACACTTGATATTTCTTACGCTGATGGTAATACACAAGAAGAAGTTTATGCATTAAGTGCTTCTGGTTCTAATTGGTCTGTTTCTAACTGTTCAAATTATAGCGGTGATGGAAGTATGGATACAGCTGTATCATTTTCTGCTGACTGTGATTTAACAAGTAATTTTTGGGCTGGTGGAGTATCTTTAACTTTATCTGTTAGTGATCTAGCTGCAGGCCTTGGTAGTATTAATTTATCAGGCACTGGTTTTTCTGCTACTCTTGATGGAACTGTTGATTTAGTTAACAGTACTGGTAATACACTTACAGGTGATACTTCTGCTGCAACAGTTGGTGGCGCTTTAGCTGATGAGTGTGGTAATTGTGATTTTGACCCTTCAAATGATTGTGTGCAAGATTGTGCAGGTCAGTGGGGTGGAACTGCATCATTAGATGGTTGCGGCTTATGTAACGGTGGTAATGCATCTCAAGATTGTCTTGGTGTTTGTTCTGGAACATTATCAGATGGAGTATTCCAGTTAGATATTTCTTATGCTAGTGATGATACTGCAAATGAAAATGAGCTTTATGCTTTAACAGCATCTGGTTCTAATTGGTCAGTATCAAATTGTACAAATTTTAATGCAAGCAGCGGTTCTGAACTAACTTTTTCTGCTGACTGTGATTTAACAAGTGATTTTTGGGTTGGTGCAGTTTCTATGTCATTATCAGTAAGTGACCAAGCTACAGGAACAGGCTCTATTTCACTAACAGGTAGTGGTTTTAGTGTTACTCTTGATGGTTCTACTGATGCTGATAATAGTACAGCTTTAACATTAGTTGGTTCAACTAGTGCTGCTTCTTTAGGTGGCGCTGTTGTTGATTCATGTGATGTTTGTGATGGTGATGGTTCAAGTTGCGTGGTTGGATGTATGGATTCTACAGCATGTAACTATAACCCTGGAGCTGGTGTTCCAGGTGACTGCTTTACTTTAGACTCGTGTGGAGTTTGTGGTGGTGCTGATGCAAGCTTGGATTGTGGTGGTGATTGTTTTGGATCATTTTCTGCAGGAACATTTGCTTTAACACCAAATGACGACATGACTGATTGGACATTACAAGCTTCCACAGCTGATGAATCTTCTGCTGGTTGGTGGTCAATTGGTAACTGTTCAAACTTTGCATTAGGTGGTGGTGGTGTTGTTGGTGGGCCTGACGAAGGTCCTTTAACATTTACAGCTGACTGTGAAGTTATCAGTGCTTCTTATGTTGGTGGTGTCTCTCTAACTCTAGGCGTATCTGATATTGCAGATGATGGTTCTGCAACTGGTTCAATTACATTATCATCTGCTGATTTTAATGTGGTTGCTACTGGAAGTGTTGCAGACTCAGCTACTTTCCCAACATTAAGTGGAAGCGTTGATGCATTTGCTGCTTCAGCTGCTTCTGATTTAGATAGCGATGGACTTTGTGATGATGTTGATGCAGATGATGATGGTGATGGACTAGAGCCTACAACAGATGGAATCACAGGCGACTGTGATGACACAGATGCTACTGTTGGATTATGTACTTATGACTCATGTGATGATTGGGGTGGACAAGGATGTTTATGGCAAGATGGTACTGTTGCACTTTGGTGGGAAGGTTGGTGGAACTGCCCACAAAACGGTGGACAAGTATGTGGTCTTGCAGAGGTAAATTTTGAAGTTGATACAAATGGTTCAGCAGAGGCTGAAAATGTTGATTTAATTGGTATGTTTGGTCCATACAATGGATGGAATCCAACTTTTGATATTTATAGTGATGCTGATGGTGATGGTGTATATTCTCTAACTTTATACTTAGATCAGGGTGATTTAGAGTATAAGTTATTTGGAAATGCTGATGCTTCATCTCAGGAAAATCTTCTTGATTTTGGAACAACAGTACAAGGTTCAGATCAATGGGGTGATTACTATGAATATTTAAATGGATCTTGTGCTACGGTAACTGATTATTATAGCTATGCAAATCGTTTATTAACAATTACTGCTGATGATATTAATACTTCTCAAACAGTATCTGCATGTTATGGTAGTTGTAATGAGACGTGTTTATCTGGATGTACTGATCCGGTATCATGTAATTATGATGCAGATGATAATTTAGACGAAAACTTAGCAGGTCAAATTAACTATGATTCGGATGATGGTTCATGCTTAGTTNCTGATAACTGCGGTTTTTGTGGTGGCGGAGATGCAAACTACGATTGTGCTGGTCAATGTTCTGGTTCACTATCTGATGGAACATTACTTGAAGTGCCAGGTGTATCTTTAAGTGGTTCTGCAGATGATAATAGTTGGTCATTGTCAGATTGTAGTGTCTCTTCTAGCACTGTAACAGATGTGAATGCATTTGTACAAAACGTTGTTACTAACTATGATTGTGTATTAAGTAGTAGTGTATTTGAAGGTTCTACAGCAGTAACAACTGATCAAAATATATTTTCAGGTTCTGCTTCTACACCTGCTGGATTTTTATTTAATATAAGTTTATCAGGAGGAACTCAGTTTAATTTGTCAACAACATCTTTAATATCAGGTTATGGTGATACTGGTATATCAGGAACTTTATCTTCAGCTACTGATGCTGCAGATGGATTTCCAAGTGTATTTGGTTTAGTTGGTACGGGTGTTGATAACATAGGTACTGACTGTAACGCAGAATGTGGTGGAAGTGCTTTTGTCGATGATTGTGGTGTTTGTTCTGGTGGAAGTACAGTATTTTCAGCGGGTTCATTTACACTTGAGCCAAATACTGCTGGAGATGATTGGAGTTTGACTGCATCTGCAGATGATGGCTCTTGGTCATTAGGAAATTGTTCTAACTATGATGGTTCTGGTGCTCCAGATGATAATTTGGCGTTTACAGCTGACTGTGATTTATCTAGTGTAACATACACTGGTTCGGTTGCTATAACTTTAGCTTTATCTGATGTTGCTGATGATGGTTCAGCTACTGGTTCTGTTAGTATTTCTTCTGCTAGTTTTAATGCTACTGCTTCAGGAAGTGTTGCTGATTCTAGTACGTTCCCAACTTTAAATGGTTCATTGGATACATTTGGTGAGTTTCCAAATGAAGATAATTTAGGATGTGGTTGTTTTAATGATGCACCACTTGCTTACTATATTGATAGTGATGGTGATGGTTTAGGTGAAAATGGAACTGACTCAGTTTTATATTGCTTACCAACAGATGATTGTGCTAATGTCAACGGAGGTTGTACTGAACCTACAGTTCCTCACTCTGTAGTTCCTGGTACACCAGATTCATGTTCAGATACAGACAATGGTGCTTATGATGCTTATTGGTATGGTTGTGATTATTATGCTTACTACACTTCTTGGTGTGGTAATTATGATGATTCAGATTTTGACTCAGCAAGCATGTGTTGTGGTTGTGGAGGTGGACAAGATGTTCCTGGAACTCCAGATTCATATGCTCTTGAGTGGTCATTAAATGACACAGATGCTGATGATGCTTGTACATCAAATGTCCATGATTGTAATAATGTTTGTGACGGTCCAGGTTCTACGGCTACTGCTGATGGATCTTGTTGTGTATCTGGTGGTGTTGACTGTAATGGTTTGTGTGATTCAGCTTTATCCTTCACTGGAGTTGATGGTGCTGGAACAGACTGTAATGGTATTTGCGGTGGATCTGCTCAAGTATTAGATTTTGGTTGGAATTCTGGTTCATGGGATAGTGAGACATCTTGGTCTGTTACTGCTCCAGGTGCAACAGAGCCTTTAGCATCTGATGCAGATGGCGGTACTCCTGGATACTCTATGCCTGCAGATGGCTGCTTCTTAACAGATGTTGTTTATGAAGTATCTATTTGTGACACTTATGGAGATGGTTGGAATGGTGCTTCTTTAAGTATTGGTTCAGAAGATTATACGATTTATGCATATTTAAATTCTAATGAATGTCTTACAACCTCATTCTCTTTAGATGGTGATGGTGGTTGTAACGTTGCAACTGCTGATAATTTTAATGCTGATGCTGATTGGGATAATGGAACTTGTTTATTTCCTGCAACTGCACCTTCAGGCTTAACAGTAAGTGGTGAAGATCAGCCTGATGATTATCCTGAATCTATCGGATTTAGAGTTTCATGGGATGAAGTTCCTAATGCTGAAAGATATGTTTTAGCGTGGTGGGATGAAACTCCTCAACCTGTAACAGGTGATGANTGTGATTATTATGGTAGTGCAGGTGTTATTGATTGTGATTTAAACTGCTCTGCTCAATCTTGGTTAGGAAATGGTGGTTGTTCACTTTCTTTAAATTGTGAAGTTTTAGATTGGGATGGAGAAGATTGTTGTGAATATAATGGCGCATGGCAGACTGATGATTCTACAGCTTTATGCTATGAAGAGCCACCTTTAACTTGTTCAGCTGGTGAAACACTAGTAACTATGAACTCAGGATACTGTTGTTCTGGTGAGCATTCATTTGAAATTCAAGATAATAGCGACGACTCTATTTTATTATTTGGATCTGGGGATGCTTATGAGGGATGTGTTACTCTACCTGCATCTTGGAGAGTTGAGATGATGGATTCTTATGGTGATGGATGGGATGGTGCTACAATTACTATTGGTGATACAACTTATGGATCATCATTTACAAGTGGTGATTTAGAATGTACTAATAGTGATGGTTCAAGCTGTACTCCTGCCCTTGTTGTTGGTGATTCATGCACAGCCTCATGTTACTATTATAGTTGGTGGTNTGGTGGCTACTATTATAATTGTTCCGGTGTAGTTGATTGTTCAGGCGATTGTACTGATACAGGAACACAATACTCATGGTCTAATGATGGATACTGTGATTCTATCTTTGATTGNGCAGANCTTAGCTGGGATGGAGGTGATTGTACTCCTTCAATGGCTGGTCAAGATAATGATTATGATATAAATTATGAAACGATTGAATCAAGAATTGATCATTATACTAAAATTATTTCTACAATAGAACAGTATAAAGGTTCTGTTGATATAAATTCTGATGAATTTAAGAAAGCAAATGCTAAACAGGATCAGTTTAATAATACGCTTTTAACATTTAAAGAAAAACAAACACCTCAGTTTGCTGAGATTCAAGGTATGTTTGAGCCTCTAGAAACGAGAGACCCAATTGGTTGGGTTGTGTTATCAAGTAATGCTGCTGCTAGTGGATATTTTTCTTCGGGCTATGATTATGGCTTTGATAGAGAGTTTTCTGTTGCTACAGTAACAAACCAAGGTCAAGGTGATTGGGCTACAAGTGTAACTGGAACAACTCCTGTTCTTCCAGTTCCATCAGATTTTACTCTTGTTGCTGGTCCTCAAGTTTTTGATGATTATGAGTTTGTTAATTTATCATGGCAATATCCAACATTTGAATATGATCCATATGCATCGTGTGCAGGAAATTTAGCCTACATTTCTGATGGATATTGTGATACTATCAATAATAATCCAGATTGTGGCTGGGATGGCGGTGATTGCTGTGAGGATACATGTGTAACAGATTCAGCACCAACAGGTACTACGCAATATGATTGTGATGGTGATGGTGCGCAAAATGATTCGAATAATGATGGATGTTGGGATGCTTGTTATGATCCATCTACAGCATGCGGAAATGGAATACCAACATGTAACGATGATTATCAGTTTGGTGTACTTGTTGGTCAATGTGTGAATTATTCAAATTCAATTCAGATTTTCTGGAATAACGGGTGTTCTGGATCTATCACGATGGATGGTGCTACATTGATTTTTGACACTAGTTCAACATTACCTCCTTACAATGTTACTGGATTAGATCCTAATACTAGATATGATTTTGAATTTATTGTGGATGACGTGGTTGTTGCTTCAGATTCTGCAACTTCATCTAGTGAAGATTGTGATGCGGAAGTTGAGTTTTGTGGTGGAACTCTTTCTTGGATAAGCGATGGATACTGTGATTCATCAAATAATAATGCAGATTGTGCATATGATGGTGGTGATTGCTGTCCAGGTGACTGTGTTGATGGAGCTTACTCATGCGCTTTTTATGGCGGTGATTGTGATGATTGTATAAATCCAAATTCAGCAGATAATGCTACAGGTGGAACATGCGATGTTCCAGATCCAGTAGTAGGTGATGCATGTGTCATTCCTGGTTATTGGTATGATTACCCAGGAACTATTGATTGTAATCTTAATTGTACAGATAACTATTATCTAGGTGGTGGATACTGTACATCTGGATTTAATTGTGCATATTTTGATTGGGATCAAGAGGCATGTTGTGAAGCTAATGGTTTAACTCAGTCTGATGATTCTACTGCATTATGCTATGAAGCTCCGCCTCTAGCTTGTGCTGATGGTGAAACAAAAGTAACTATGAACGCTGGATCTTGTTGTGCTAGTGAGCATTCATTTGAAATTATTGACAATACAACTGATACTGCCGTTGTATCAGGAGCAGGTGATGTTTATGAAGCTTGTCATGTACTGCCTGCATCATGGAGAGTTGTATTAACAGATTCTTATGGTGATGGATGGGATGGTGCAACACTTACAATTGGTGATGTTACTTATGGATCAACGTTCTATTCTGGTGGTACTGATTGTACAAACGGTGATGGAACAGATTGTGCACCTTCTGGCCCTGCTTTAGGTTCTAGTTGTACAGCATCGTGTTATTACTATGGCTATGATACGAATGGTAGTTTCTATTACGGCTACGAAGATTGTGTTGGTGTCGTAAATTGCAGTGGTAATTGTTCTTCAGTAGATCAACAAAACGCATGGGCTAATGATGGATGGTGTGATTCTATATTTAATTGTGAAGAGCTTAGCTGGGATGGCGGAGATTGTGCATCATCTTTAGCAAGTGCTGATGATGATAAAATTAATGAAGCTATTGCAAGTAAAATAGCTCTTATAGCTGCTGAACAAAAAGTTCACAGTCCTTCATCAGATAGATGGATGAAATTAAATGAGAAGCTTAGATTGCTTGTTAATGAAAATCCAATGATTCATGATGACCAATCAGCTAATCTTGAAAGCTTTAAGGATGATAATACTGTATCTGATGGATATCAGCTTATTTCTGATTATAGATTGAAAGTTGCTTCTGGTAATAATCCTAATTTAGAAAATGTAAGAGCTGCAGCTGGATTTAATATCTATAAACAAGATGCAACAGGTGCATGGGCTAATATAGGGTCTACAACTGCAGGTACTACTTTCCAGGTTGCTACTGATCCAATTGGTTGTTATGCTGTTAGTGCTTATGATTCAAGTCCAGTTTATGAATCACCTATGACAGACGCGTTATGTTTAGAGTCACCTGCATGTCCGATAACTGGTGATGTTACTCAAGATGGACTGGTTAATATATCTGATATTGTTTTCCTTGTAAATGCAATATTAGGTTCAGGTCTTGATGCTTCATGTGCTGATATGAATGGTGATGGATTTACTAATGTTAGTGATGTTGTTGCTATTGTTAATGTAATTTTGAATGCTAGAACGATATCGTCTAATGATGCTACAGATGCAGTTTTATTAATTAGTAGTAGCTCATTAAAATTAGAATCTGATGGTTTTATTCAAGGTGTCCAAATGACAATATCTCATGATCCTGGATTTGAGATTGAGCTTTCTGATGCATTTGTATCTGAATATAAAACTATAGATAATCAAACTACATTGATTCTTGTATCAGATGGTTCTCATTCAATAACTGATATTGCAACATTTGAAGGAGATTTAATTATTGAATCTGTTCACGTTGTTAATCAGTCTGGTGATGTTACTGTAGAAGAAACAGTTGAGCTTGCAAGTTTTTCTGTTGAAGTAGCAGGTCCTAATCCTTTTAACCCTTCAACACAATTGAATATTGTAGTTCCTGAAGCAGGTTTTGTATCAGTGAATGTATATAATATTTTAGGTCAACAGGTTGCGACATTAGTTGATGGTTATATGGAAGCTACACCTGGACATATGGTAAACTTTAATGCTAGCCATCTTGCAAGTGGTGTTTATCTTGTAAGGGCTATTACAGCAAACGAAGTTTCTACTCAAAAGTTAATGCTTCTAAAGTAAAATATAATTTTAATAATTATAGAAAAAAGGCCTCTGTGAAGAGGCCTTTTTTGTTACACATTGAAATAATTTATAAGTGGTTAACTTGATACATTCTTAATACATTCGTTAAAGATTTTTTTAATAATTAAGTGCAGTTTTTGGAGTATATATATGTACAATATAAATTTTAAAATATTATTTATTTTATGCTTTTCACTTTTATTCTCAGGAGTGAAAATTAATATTGTTGAGAATAATAAAGACTTTGTTATAGTTGAATATGAAATTGATGATTTCTCATCAAACTTGGTTAGCTTTAAAAATGAAATATTTAATGAAATAATTATTGAGGACGAGCCAAGATTTATCGAAAAAAATAAACCTCAGTTACCGCATATTAATCGTTCATTTGTAATACCCGACTTTTCATCTATCTCTGTTGAGTTGATATCTAGCGAGTATGAAAGTTATGAAAATATGAATATTATACCTTCAAAAGGCAATATTACAAGGAATATCGATATAGATAGTCTGCCTTATGTGAAAGGTGATATTTACACTAAAAATGGATTTTTCCCTGGGCATCTATACCAGGTTAATGATCCTTATATTCTACGTGATTTTAGAGGTCAAGTTGTACAATTAAATCCTTTTCAGTACAATCCTGCAACAAAAATCATGAACGTTTATACTAAAGTAACTTTAAAACTAACTTTTGATGGCAATAATACTGAGAATCAATTTTATAGATCTATTTTAAAAGAGAAAAAATTAACCAAAGATTTTTCTTATATGTATGCTAATCGATTTTTAAACTTTGATTTTGATTACAGGTATACCCCTGTATCAGAAGAAGGTGAAATGCTTATCATCTGTTACGATGACTTTTGTGATGAAATGTCTGATTTTGTAGATTGGAAAAATCAAAAAGGTATTAAAACTACTATCGTACCTAAGTCTACAGCTGGAAACAGTGCAAATGCAATTAAAAACTATATTGATAATTTTTATAATAATAATGATTTAGTATATGTTCTCTTAGTTGGTGATAAAAATCAAATACCTACATTTACTGTTGGCTCTGGTTGGAGCGATGGTGAGTGTGATATATGCTACGGATATTTATCCGGAAATGACTCATATCCTGAAATATTTGTTGGTAGATTTTCTGCTGAAAGTCCATCTCACGTTTTAACTGCTGTTCAAAGAACTATTGATTATGAAAAAACCCCTGATCAGAATGGTAATTGGTATCGTAGAGGTTTAATGATAGCTTCCAATGAAGGCCAAGGCAGTGGTCATGATGGAGGAGAAGGTGATTGGCAGCATGCTCAAAATATGAGGGATGATTTGATGGACTATTACTATACTTCGGTTGAAGAAATGTACGAAGGTTCGCAAGGTGGGCAGGATTCAAATGGAAATCCTTCTGACTCAATGGTTAGAAATTCAATTAATAATGGATTAGGTATTATTCATTATACTGGACATGGTGATACTGATGTATGGGTAACTTCAAACTTTAATACATCGGATGTTAATCAGTTAACAAATTCAAGTGAGTTACCATTTATATGTACAGTTGGGTGCAAAAGTGGTGATTTTGGAGATGGTACATGCCTTGGTGAACAATTTATTAGAGCAACAAGTGGTTCTAATCCAACTGGAGCTATTGCAACATTCATGTCAACTGTTTATCAATCGTGGGCACCACCTATGGAGGCTCAGGATGAAATGGTAGATATTTTAGTTGAAAGCTACGCTAACAATAGAAAATATTCTTTTGGTGGTATATCTTGGAATGGATGTCTCAAAATGAATGATGAGTATGGTTCAAGTGGTGATGATGAAACTGACCATTGGACTTTATTTGGTGATCCAAGTGTGGAAGTTAGAACAAA
The DNA here is from genome assembly GCA_002704685.1 of Fidelibacterota bacterium. GTDB lineage: Bacteria > Fidelibacterota > Marinisomatia > SCGC-AAA003-L08 > D37C17. The sequence continues at coordinate 990 of PAHD01000042.1, read as the reverse complement.
CACTCCTAGTTCATTAAATGTTACCCATGATGATTCGATGGATGCAACAGAACCAGCATTAGAAATTACAGTAAATGGTAATAATGATCATATCGTTGGAGCTCTATCCTTCAACGGTGATTACTTAGGTTCATGTTATTTAAATAATTCAAGTTCCTGTGTTATAGTTGCTGAGCAAAACTTATCAAATTTTACCGAGGTTACATTAACTGTCACAGGTTACAATAAAATTCCTTATATAACTCAAATTACAATGGGTTCAGCCTGTTCAGGTTTTTCTGAAGGAGATGTAAACGCCGACCAAGCAATTAATGTGTCTGATGTTGTAGTTTCAGTTGGTATTGTGTTGGGTACTTTAAGTCCAGATGAGTGTCAATTAGAGTTTGGTGATATAAATCAGGATGGAACGATTAACGTTAGTGATATTGTATTATTAGTTGGTATGATTTTAAACTAATTCTTAATAAACTGATCTTTTATTTCCATCATATATGCGTGTGCATCATCATAAGTATTAGGTATTTTTTCATCTAAGATTGCATCTTCAATAGCTTTTTTGATTTTACCCACTATTTTACCTTCAGATAAAGAAAAAGTTTCCATGATTTCGTTTCCTTTTACAGGAGATTGGAATGCTTTCATTTCATCTTTCATCTTAACATTTTTCATTAACATATCAACCCGCTCAAAATTATTCATATATTTTTTTATTTTATGAGGATTTTTTGTGGTTATATCAGCTCTACAAAGAATCATTAAATCATCGATAAAATCTCCAGCCTCAAACATAACCCTTCTAACAGCACTATCTGATATCTCTTTTTTAGCAAGTGCTATTGGCCGTAAATGAAGCTTTGTAAGAATCATTAGATAATCTCTTAGTTCATTTGAAAGTTTCATTCTCCTTGCAACCTTTATAAGCATTCTTCTACCAATTTCTTCATGACCATGGAATGTCCAGCCTTTTTTCTTATCAAATCTTTTTGTTGG
>PAHD01000041.1 GCA_002704685.1 Fidelibacterota bacterium | reverse complement strand
TATTCTTTTATCTATCGGATAATATAACGGATTGCTAATCCGTCATGGTGTAAAAATCATGCATGAGTTCAAATCTCATACTCTCCGCTCGNAGAAAGAAGAAACCCCCTCAATAAAAGGGGGTTTTTTATTACCTCNACTNNCCTATNCTACTTATCATTNTGTATNTAATATTTATNAATNTATATNCAAATTANTACCCCAAAATTAGTACCCCATTNATTCNGCTTTAAATTTTTNTATAAGTGTATTAAATTTCACCTNTATGACAACAGATCAAATAGCNATATTCTGTATTATAATATTTACTTTCTNTTTATTTATATGGGGAAAGTTTAGATATGACATTGTTTCTATTATTTCTTTATCTACTTTATTTATAACTGACTTATTTCTTGGAGGGGAAAAATCAAATCTAATTCTTAATTCTTCAAATCTTTTTATAGGATTTGGTCATCCAGCTGTAATCACAGTTGCGTTAGTACTTATTATTAGTCAAGCATTAAGAAACTCTGGTGTTGTTGACTTTATATCTAGAAAGATATCGATTCTATCACATAACCAACTAACTCACATTGCAAGCTTAAGTGGAGTAGCTACTATTTGTTCTGCTATAATGAATAATGTAGGAGCGCTTGCATTAATGCTTCCGGTNGCTCTTAAAACCGCAACAAAACAAAATCGTTCACCTAGTATTATTTTAATGCCATTAGCTTTTGCAAGTATTNTAGGTGGTATGATAACAATGATAGGAACACCNCCTAATATTATCATAGCAGCATTTAGAAAAACANATCAAACAAATCTTAAAATAGAAGCAATNCAAAATTCAGATTCTCAAGCTGCACAATACTTTAATGAACAAAATATTAATATTGAAAATTTTANTCCAAGCTCTTTTGGTATGCTAGACTTTAGTCCTGTTGGGCTATTAATTGCTTTTTTTGGCGTTATTTTTATAACTNTTATTGGTTGGAGATTAATACCTAAAACTTCTCATAAAAAACCTAATTCTGGATCAAATTTCTCAATTGATGATTATGTTACTGAAATCAGAATCCCTGAAAATTGCAAACTTATTAATATGAAAATTAAAGATATTGAGAAGTACACAGAAAATAGNCTGGAAATATTTGGCTATATTGATAAAAATGAAAAGTTTTCTATTTTACAAAATAATACTTCTATAAAAGCAGGAGATAGATTCTTAGTTAAGGCAGATCCTGTTGATTTAAAATTAATGATGGATGAATATAGTATAAGACTTACAAAAAAAATGAGACAACGTATTGATAAGCTAAAAGATGAGAATACAATTTTCAAAGAAGTAGTAGTGACACCNGACTCTCCACTATTGAATAGAACTCGCCAATATTTAAGAAGAAAAACTTCAAACTCTCTNGTTTTGATGGCTGTTGCTAGACAAGATAAACCAATTCATAAACGATTAGATAAAATAGTATTTTCTATTGGAGATGTACTACTACTNCAAGGCAACTCGGACAATCTCAAAGATAGTATTCATTCATTGCAACTTCTTCCTCTTGAACAAAGAGATATTGAAATAGGTCTTTTTTCAAAGGTTGCACTATCTCTCTTAATTTTCTTTTCTTCTNTAATANTAAGTATAGTCGGTATANTACCTACTACTTTGTCATTCATTATTGCTATTTTATTATATATTTTTACAGGAATTCTTCCAGTTCGTCAATTATATGATAAAATAGATTGGCCTATTATTGTTTTATTAGGATCTATGATTCCTGTCAGTAATGCTCTTGAAACAACTGGNACTTCTCAACTTTTAGCTAATAATATGGTAACTATGACTCAGAGCCTTCCTCATTGGTTGATTTTAGCCTTAATNATGGTTATAACTATGTGTCTTTCAGATNTTATTAATAATGCTGCTACCGCTCTAATTATGGCACCAATCGCTTCAGGGATTGCGATTTCTCTAGGAGTAAATATNGATCCATTTTTAATGGCAGTTGCAGTAGGAGCTTCATGCGCTTTTCTTACTCCAATAGGACATCAATGCAATGCTCTTATTTTAGGACCTGGTGGATATAAATTTTCTGATTACTGGAAAATGGGTTTACCTTTAGAAATACTTATCGTAATAATTGGTACTCCATTAATATTATATTTTTGGCCATTATAATACCATTGTACTTTAATATTGATTAAATAAGTTTTAAATTGAGATTCAATTATTATTATTAAACNAACTTTTAGGAATGTAAATGGAAATTTTAAATAATTATATTCTAAATATTCAAGAAAATAAATATATCTTATTAGGCGTTGCACTACTGCTTAGTTTTTTTTCATATATTNTAATCAGATATGTAATACTAAAAGCTATATCTCGATTATTTGAAAAAACATCTACAAAGCTTGATGATATTCTAATTGAAACTGGATTCTTAAATAGGATATCATACATTGTTCCCCTATTTATTTTATACAATTTATTCAACTCATTTATAGGAAATTATTTAATTATTAATAGATTACTCTTATCTTTAATAGCAATTGTTGTAATCCTATCTTTTAATTCTTTATTAAATGTTTTTAGTGATATTTATAATCGTAGTAGATTTTCAAATAATATAAATTTAAAAAGCTACTTTCAAATTATAAGATTAATCATAAATCTTTTAAGCATTATTATAGTTATTTCTATTATCAGTGGTCAATCTCCTCTTTATCTTCTTAGTGGATTAGGTGCATTAACAGCTGTATTAATGTTAATATTTAAAGATACAATTCTTTCTTTTGTTTCAAGTATCCAAATAAACTCAAATGATCTCTTTAAAATTGGAGATTGGGTTGAAGCCCCNCANTTTGGTGCTGATGGAGATGTAATTGATATTGCTCTTCATACAATAAAAATTCAAAACTGGGATAAGACTATTTCTATAATACCAACACATAAACTTATTGATTCTTCATTTAAAAATTGGAGGGGTATGAGTGATAGTGGTGGTAGAAGAATTAAAAGGTCAATAAATATTGATATGAATAGTATAAAATTTTGTAATAATGAATTAATTAATAATTTTAAATCAATAACTATTATNTCAGAATATATAGATAAAAAACTATCAANCCTTAGANATCATAATNCAAACATAAATAAAGAATCTATAATAAATGGAAGGNCATTAACTAATATTGGTACATATAGAGCATATATTAAAGCTTATTTGAGAAACAATAAAGATATCCATGANGATATGACTTTTTTAGTAAGACAATTATCTCCAACATCCAAAGGATTACCTTTAGAAATATATGTCTTTACAAATAATACCAATTGGATTGATTATGAAGAAATTCAATCTGATATTTTCGATCATCTAATTAGTGCTTTAGATCAATTTGATTTAAAAATATACCAACAACCATCAGGGAATGATCTAACAAACATTAGTAAAATTTAAAACTAGAACTTTTCTATCATTAAATATTTTAACTCAAAATAAAAAGCAGAACACTCTAACTCATTTCATTCTGCTTTAAATTTTTACTTAACTGTTTTAAATTCTTTTATGAAATACTTATTAATANTTATACTATTATTCATTGGATGTGATAATAATCCTGCTTCAATTGATATTGAAAATGATTGTAATGACAATAGTAGTGATACTTCTTTTGTAGATGACTGTGGTGTATGTAACGGTGATGGTTCAACTTGTTTAGAATTATTTTTTAACCTTGATATTGAAACAACAGGTGAATCAACATTATTTATCTTCCAAGAAACAATTTCATCTTTAGAAATTGGAGACGAATTGGGTATTTTTGATTCAAATGGAATTATAGATATCAATGGAAATACTGGAGAAATATTAGTTGGAACTGGTATATGGAATGGGCAACAATTAGAGATAGCAACAATTACATCTGTTGATTTATCTCCATTTGATGGACCTATTTTACCTGGTGCAGTATCTGGAAATATAATGTCGTTAAAAGTTTTTGATATATCTGAAAATATTGTTTACAGTGTTACTTATGATACTATAAGTGGAAATAGTTCTTTTAATGGTTTATTTACTGTTGTAAATGAAATTTATTTATGAAATACATTAATCTAAAATCATATAAATGATAAACTATCTAAAAAGGGAAGTTTTTTTATTTCCTTTACATAAAAAAAATTATAAATTAGACTCATAAAGGATATATATAATGACAAATAAACTCGGCTCTTCAAATCCAAAAAGAATACCAAAACCTATGAATGAAAATTTAAAACAAGCTAATTTGGAAAAGGATAATAGAAAAAAAGATAGAAGGTGTGAAAATACAGCCATTAAATTTAAAGATAGAAGAAGAGGTGATAGAAGAAAGAAAAAATAGATTTATTAGACTTTTTAATTATGAAATATCTTCATTTAATATTTTTTTCTTTCTTACTTCCTCAATATCAAACAGGACATTACAATAACACTTTCCAAGACCCCAATAGATTTAATAGGAATATTCAAACTGAAATCTATTATCCTGCAATAAATAATGGAGATAATACAACAGCAGCAGAAGGTGAATTTCCAGTAATTATTTTTGGACACGGATTTGTTCAAGACTGGGATGTCTATCAAAATTTATGGGAAGAATTTGTACCAAATGGTTATATAATGGTTTTTCCTAGAACAGAAGTAAGTTTTTTTTCAACAGATCATCAGCAATTTGGTTGGGATCTTCAATTTTTAGTAACTAAAATTCAAGATGAAGGCTTTAATAATTTATCTCCTATTTATAATGTAGTTGCAAATAATACTGCTTTAATGGGACACTCTATGGGAGGTGGAGCTTCTTTCTTAGCTGCTGATTCACTTTGTACAAATGGAAACAACCAACTTAAAACTATTATTGGATTAGCTCCAGCTGAATCAACAACAAATGGAGTTTCCTCTATTACATCAGCGGCAAATATAACAATACCATCTTTAATTTTTTCTGGAAGCCAAGATGGAGTAACACCACCTAATGTTCATCATATTCCTATATATGAGAATCTTAATTCTGATTTTAAAACATTTATTTCAATTTTAGGTGGTGGACATTGTTATTTTTCAAATCCAAGCTTTACTTGCGATTTTGGAGAAAATGTATCATCTAGCGGTATTTCATTAACAAGACAAGAACAACAAGCGATTACCTACTATTTCTTGAATTTCTGGCTTGATTATACTTTAAAAGATGATTGTACCGATATTTTTGATTTTCAAGATAATCTATTCTCATCAAATGATATAGAATATTACCAAGTAAATACGCAAACTGCAAATTGTGAAGAAAGTATGGATGGCGATATTAATTTTGATAATTTTGTTAATGTTACAGATATCATACTTTTAGTAAATACTATCTTATCAAATCAAACATATAATAATTTGTATGATCTAAATAATGATAATATGGTAAATATTACAGATATTATTACTCTAATTAATCTAATTTTAGATAATTAACAATAAAATTCCCTCGATTTTCTATTTTTTTAAAAAAATTCTTGTATTGATTTGCTATTACCACTTAAATTAAAACGTGCAAATCGTGCAATTAATTTAAACTTAAGAGGATTTATGAAAATTTTATTACTTAGTATTTTTAGTCTAGCATTTAGTCAGTACAACTACAGTCTTCAAGATGAAAACAGTTCTTCAGATTACTACCAACAATTTGTAGGCCCTAGTTACTTTGATAATCAAATAACAATGCATTACTTTGGTAGCTTCACGTGAGGACTATGTGGCTCGCGGTTCGCGCAGCTTAATAATGTGTACGAAAGTCTCATCAATAATAATTACACACAAGTTAAATTATTTGGTATTGGCTATGGCTCTCAATCTAACTATGTAGGAAATTGGGCAAATTCTAACCAATTTTCTTCAATATGTCACGATGAGCCTAGCAACTCAACATTTAGTAGCTGGGGTGCTAACCAAAGAGATTTTTATATTTTAGATCATGAAGGTAATTTAGTTTTAGAACAAAATATTTCTAGCGGTTTGCCCAGTAATTTAGAATCTATCATTATTAATTTAATAAATAATATTCCAAGTCAACCAGAATGCAACGAAGGTGATACCCTAAATGACAACCCATGTAATCCTTCTCAGTGCATTAATGGAACATGGAACGAGTTAATAATTGATTGCCCTGAGCAAACAGGAATACCTTGTAGCAATGGTTTATATTTATCTCCTTCAGAAAATGAATGCTGCTCAATTTGTACAACCTACGGGGATCTTAATTTTGATAGTGCATTAAATGTATCAGATGTTGTACTAATCATTAATTTAATTTTGACAAACCAATATTCAGCTATTGCTGATATCAATTCAGATAGTACACTCAATGTAACTGATGTTGTTTTATTAATAAATACTATAATTTCATAAAAAGCGATTATTCTTAGTCGTAAATCCGCCACCCCTCACTCTTTTTCCCACTTGAGTGGGGGGTTTCCTTTTTAAAAAACTATTTAACTAACATTATTTTTTGAGTGTCAATATTTCCTTCTACATTTAAGTGAACAAAATATATACCACTTGGCATACTTGACGCATCCCACATAATACTATGTAAACCTTCAGACTTATAACTAGAAATTAAGCTTGTAACTACTTTTCCAGTAATATCATATACAACAATATCAACATAAGCTGGGTTACTTAAACTATAATCAATAGTAGTTGTTGGATTAAATGGGTTTGGATATGCTTTACCTAAAACATAACTTGAAGGCATATTATCAACAGAATCACCCATTGCATATGGAGATAAATAATCACCTACAATCATATCAACTTCAAAACCAAGCAAATCATGATCAAGAGTATATGTTCTTCCAGTTAAGTAATTAAAGTATTCAAATTCAATATTATCTGAATTTTCATCACCATAAACCATCATCCCAAATAAATACTCATTTGTTAATGGGAACAATTGAGGGCTTATCTTACCTCTAACCTCACCATCAACATAAGCGGTTAAAATATCTTTTTCATTTACTTCAACTCCATCAATAACTATATCTGCTACAATAGAACCACTGTGTTCATAAACACTGTAATCAAAGGTTTCACTAATAACATTTGAGTATGCAGTTGAAATCCTACTTAAGGCTTGACCAGAAGGATATACAATTGTTCCATCATTAGAAACTTTTAATTTATACATATTATTTCTATCAATTGATGTGATTCCACCATACCAACCAAAACCAGAATAATATGTTGAAAACGAAGAAGAACTTTTAATATAATCATTTTCAATTAATATTGGACTTAAAGTTGTTAGTGCAAAAGATATATCCAAGTTTGATGGAACAACAGTTCCAATCCAATTCCAGCCAGCAGATACATTGATTGGATAATCTGCTGGAGATACCTCAGAACCTGAGTATGATAACACTTTATCCTCGTTCCCAGGAAGGTTTAACATATAACCATCCCCAATATTAATTGAATTAACAGAACCATACCATCCAAAACCACTAAAATAAGTAGAAAATCCACTTGTACTCTTAATATATGCATCAGCAACATCTATTGAAGACAATATATTCGAAACAGACATATCATTTGTTAATGCATCAACAGAAAACCATGTCCAAGACCCTGCAGGAAGATTAATATTTACAGCAAGACTTGAACTTATTACTACAGGATCAAACACTGATCCATAAACAGCATCTGGCGAAAATAACAACGTTTCAGATAATTCAAAGTCAGAAGACTCAGAAGAATCAAAATATCTTAGTGAATATGATTCTCCTGTATCTTGTGTATTACCAAATGCATATAATAAAAATACTTTTTCACCAGACCACTGGCCAAAAGCGGGGTTAGTCGGCAATGTTTCTGCAGATGCAATACCTCTTAACTCATTATCATAAAATGCACCTAATAAATCTCCTTCATCACCAAGAACATTACCACTATCCATTATAACATAAACAACAGAAGCAGTATTTTCATAATAAGATGAATTAAATGGAACTAAATTACCATCAACCGTAGTCCATCCACCCTGCCCTTCATAATACCATGCAGAAGCTTCAAATACGCAATCATTATTTGGATTATCATCACACACACCACAGTCATCTTCATATGCAGTTCCACCCCATACTAAAGCACAATCTTGAACACAAGTTGAATTATCATTACTTGATATATTATCGCATACACCACAATTATCTTCATATGAACTACCGCCCCATACTAAAGCACAATCCTGAGTACATGTTGTATTGTCATTTGTTAAATCATCATCACATACACCACAATCATCTAGAACTGCATTTCCACCCCAAACAAAGTCACAATCCAGTTCACATGATGAATTATCATTATCAGGATTATTATCACATACTCCACAATCATCCTCAAATGCAGTACCTCCCCAAACTAGAGCACAATCCTGAGTACATGTNGAATTATCGTTTGCTGAATTATCATCACATACACCACAATCATCGNTCATTGCAGTACCTCCCCAAACTAGAGCACAATCCTGAGTACATGTTGAATTATCGTTTGCTGAATTATCATCACATACACCACAATCATCGGTCATTGCAGTACCACCCCAAACTAGAGCGCAATCCTGCGAACAAGTTGTATTATTATTAAATGGAATATCATCACATATACCACAGTCATCTAATACTGCAGTGCCACCCCAGACCTGGTTACAATCCTGGATACAGGTTGTATTATTATTACTTGGATTATCATCACATACGCCACAATCATCTATTATTGATGTTCCACCCCAAACTAAAGCACAATCTTGAGTACAATCATTTGTTGAGTCAGTATCACATGTACCACATTCATCTTCTACTGCGCTACCACCCCAATCACCTGCACAATCTT
>PAHD01000040.1 GCA_002704685.1 Fidelibacterota bacterium | reverse complement strand
AGTATAATAGTTATGCTGATATAAACTTAGATGAAATTGTAAATGTTTTAGATATAATACAGATTGTAAATATTGTATTAAATAATCAATCAATGCAAACTAGAGAAGTTGACAGATATAGTAATGATTCTATTGATAGCTCAACATTAAAGTTTATAGAACAACTATTAGAAAGATAATTATAAATTTAGCTATCCTACTTTGGAAGTAGGAGGTCGCAGGTTCGAATCCTTTTACCTCAACACAAAATTAAAAGTCTCTTTTATAGAGATTCTTTTATTTTTAAATTTTAAAAATGAAAAATTACTTAATATTTACTTTTCTTTTTAGTCAAACCTTTTCTCANATTGGAGATTTGATTTGGGAAGAAAACTTTAATAATTTAGATAACTGGATAAAAATTACTGGGAATGGCTCATGGGGATGGGGTAATGGTGAACTAGAATTTTATAAGGAAGAAAATGTAAGTATTTCACCAATACCTGATGAACCTAATAATAATGCTCTTCATATTATTGCTAGAAATGAAACTGATCCTGATATTACTGATCAATGGGGGAATCCATTATCTTACACTTCTGGAAAAGTAATTTCAAAATCTAATATTTCTATTAAATATGGTGTTATTGAATCTCGAGTTAGGGTTCCAGATTTAGATTTAGGAGGATGGCCAGCTGTTTGGTTATTAGGTACTTCAAATTATACTTGGCCTAGAAATGGTGAANTAGATATGATGGAGATGGGCTCAAGACAATCGTTTAGAGACTTGCATGATAATCACAATGGAGGTAATGGGTTAAATAATTCTAACGTTAATCAAGTTGTGGGAGCTAATGCAATATTTTATTCAGATGATGCTGTAACTCCAGATAATCCATCAGGAGCTGCAAGTATTTCATGGGATCCAGATGATGATAGTTGCAGACCTTATTATAATTACGAAAACTCTCTAGATGATAGATTTGTTATATATCGTATCTATTGGGACAATGAGAGTATTAGATTTACAATTATAGATGATGAAATCGAATATGATTTATATGAAAATCCTATGCAAATTAATGAAGAATCAGAAGAATTTCAAAATCCTTTTTATTTGATAGCAAATTTAGCTGTGGGAGGATTGTTTACAGATGCTAATTATCTTGGAGGAAATGGACTTCCTATTTCTATGCCTATGCCAGCTAATATGTATATTGATTATATTAAAGTTTATGAATGGAATAACCAAGGCAATGTGCATTTAGGTCCTCCAGATATACAAGGNGAGTCATTAGGTTTGTTTACTGATAATACTCCTACTAGTAATACTTTAATACCTGAAGTAGATTCANATATATATGTTTGGGAAGGAACTCTAACTGATGGTTCAATTCCTCCATTTGAAGGAGAAAATGGTATATCATGGTCTACAGCTGGACAAGGATGGTTTGGTGCTGGTATAATGTCAATACAGCCGACAAACTTAAGTAATTTTTCAGAAGGTTTTTTAAAATTCAGGATAAAAATTCCTCAAAATGTTTCATTTCAAATAGGTATAATTGATGCTTGGGGTAACCAATCATTTGTAGATTTTCCTGCAAATCAAACAACATATGGCCTTGTAAGAAATGGTAGCTGGGGTCAAGCTTCAATTCCAATTAGTGATATTAGAGGTGAATTAATAGACTTAAGAATGTTGAGTTATGAATTTGTTATTTTAGAAGTTAATGGAATTTCATGTGAATTTGCATTAGACGATATATTTTGGGATGAAGGTGATATTGAAAATATATTGGGTGATATAAATAACGATGGATTTATAAATATTTTAGATATTATAACAATAGTGAATATTATTTTAGACAATAGTGAATATAACACTACTGCTGATTATAATAATGATGGGATTATTAATATTATAGATATCATAGCTATAGTAAATGTAATTATAAGATAACTCATTTGAAAAAAATAAAAATTTATAAATTTTATGAATCACTTAAAAATTATATCAAGAGCTNAGTTTGTAAAAAAAATCACTTATTTATTTTTTGGCTTTTTAGGAATAATAAGTTATTCTTTTGCAAATACAATTTTTTTTGGAGANAAGAAAAAAATGTTAACAATTTCAAAATTACCGATAACTGGACCATGGCCTACTGATGATCCTTTTTTATTTTGTGTTCATCATAAGGATAATTACCCTCAAGCAAATAACCATATGGGACCAGATTATGATTTAAGTGAAAGAAATATAGGTAATGATTTTTCAAACTTAAATGGTTGGAGTATGTATCATGGCGATAAGATTCCAGGGTTTCCTAGACATCCACATAGAGGTTTTGAAACCATAACAATTGTTGATAAGGGTTTAATAGATCATTCTGATTCATTAGGATTTTCAGCTAGATATGGAGATGGAGATGTTCAGTGGCTTACAGCAGGAGATGGAATCCAACATTCTGAAATGTTTCCTTTGCTTAACGAGAAAGATAAAAATCCAATAGATTTTTTCCAAATATGGATTAATTTAAAATCAACTAATAAAAGAGTTGCTCCAAATTTTTCTATGTTTTGGGAAAAGGAAATACCTAAGGTTATAAAATATGATTCTAATAAATTGAAAACTGAAATTCAAGTTATAGCTGGTTCATTTGAAAAAAGTAATGCTCCAACACCTCCCCAAAATTCATGGGCATTTGATGTGAAAAATCATGTTAATATATGGAAAATTAAGATGAGTGATAAAGCAAAATTTATATTACCTAGCGTAGAAAATGGTGTAGTTAGGACTTTATATTTCTACAGTGGAGGTGAAATATCAATTAATAAACAAAAAATTGATAAAATGAGCATGATCCAAATTAATAGTTTTGATTCTGTTGAAATTTCTTCATTAAATGATGAAAATAATATTTTACTTTTACAAGCTAAACAAATTAAAGAACCTGTTGTCAAATATGGACCATTTGTTATGAATTCTAGAAAGGAAATACAAGAAGCCTTTGATGATTATAATGAAACAGGGTTTGGTAAATGGAGATGGGCTGATGCTGGTCCTGTTCATGGAAAAAAATATAAAAAATTTGCAATTGGAAATAACTAAATTATTATAGATGATGATTTTAATATNTCTAAAAAAGAAATTATTGAAATATTAGGTATAGTAACAATTATTATGACAAATCAAGATAGTAATAATGTTTTTTATAAATAAGCAAAGTCTATTTTTTTAAAGCATCCTTAATACTTGCTGCTGTATCTAGAACTGTTTTTTCTATTTCAATAGGTTTCCAATTGAAAATTGTCTCTGTAGAACTGACATCAGCGCTGTAGGTTTTTCCTACAACTCCTCGCATGCTTCTAGCTTCTCTATCAAAGTTACTTAAAAAATTTAATAAAAAATTCGGAGCTTGTATTGTACTTACTTTATTATAACCATTAGACTTTAAAATTTGAGCTAAATCCTGGAATTTATAAGGTTTTTCAGTCGTAACAATAAATCTTTTTCCATTAGCTTTTTTATTTTCAAGTGATAACACATGAATTTTAGCAATATCTCTAACATCAGACATATTAAGAGCTGCTTTAGGAACCAAAGGCATTTTCCCCTCAATCATTTTTTTAAATAAAATCATTGAAGCACCATTTAAATCTCCAGAAAGTGTTGGTCCAAAAACTGGACCAGGATTTATTACAACTAGTTCCATTTTAGAAGTATTTTTTTGGTTTTTAATAAATTCCCAGGCACTTTTTTCTGCTAATGTTTTACTTTTCATATATGCACTTACATTTTTAGCTTTGACATTAGTCCATGATTTATGATTTATATTAATAGATTTATTAGCATCTCCCATCATAGATACTAGTGATGAAGTGATAACAATACGTTTAACTCCTGCTTTTTTAGCTGATTTTAAAGCCCTATCTGTACCTTCAATTGCTGGTTTTATATATAGATTTTCATCTTTAGGCTCATAATTAATATATGGTGATGCTACATGAAGAACATATTGACATCCTTCCATTGCTTTATCCCATCCATCATCTTTCAGTAGGTCAAGTTCACAAAATTCTAAATTATCTTTTGGATTAACTTCTTTCTTAATTGCATCGACTGTTATTTTAGATTTTGATAAATCACGTAAAGAACCCCTAACTGAATATCCATTTTTTAATAGTTCTACTGCACAATGGTTACCTATATAACCAGATATTCCAGTTACTAAGACTTTCTTCATAAATACCTCTTTTTGATTTTAAAAATAATTAAAACTTAAATATGAAAATGTTATTAAAAATGTAATTAATTGTAATTTTTTATTTTCTAATACATTCTATTTTGATTTTTAAGTATAGCTTTAAACTTTTTGTTTACAAATTAAATTAGAATTTTTCTTTTTAGAGTTTTTTTTTCATCGGTTTTACATTAAATTTGTTAATAATATTATTGAATATAAAACTTAGCATTTAAAACAAAATAATTGAGGATTTATCTATGAAAAATTTAATAAAACTACTTTTAATAACTATTTTTACACTTAATATATTTTCTTGTACAAAATGTAATGATGAAGCAAATATGTCAGAGGGTGGTGTCTGCCCAATTACTGGTAAAGGTGCTAAAAAATTTATGACAAATAGAGATTGGTGGCCTAATCAATTAGATTTATCTCCATTAAGACAAAAATCATATAAATCTGATCCAATGAATCAAAATTTTAATTATAGAAACAGTTTTTCTAAACTTGATTATGATGCATTAAAAAGTGATTTAACTAATATTATGACAGACTCCCAAGACTGGTGGCCTGCAGATTATGGACATTATGCAGGCTTGATGATTAGAATGGCTTGGCATAGCGCAGGNACGTATAGAACAGGAGATGGTAGAGGGGGTACTAAAGAAGGACAATTAAGATTTGCTCCTCAAAATAGTTTTCCTGATAATGCGAATTTGGATAAAGCTCGAAGATTATTATGGCCAATTAAGAAAAAATATGGTAACCAAATTTCTTGGGCAGATTTAATGATTTTAGCAGGAAATGTTGCATTAGAATCAACGGGATTTGAAACAGCAGGTTTTGCTGGGGGTAGAGCAGATGTATGGGAACCAGCAAATAATATATATTGGGGACCTGAAAGAGAATGGCTTGCAGATGAAAGATATCATGGTGATCGTGAATTAGAGATGCCATTAGCAGCAGTCCAAATGGGTTTAATTTATGTGAATCCAGAAGGACCTAATGGTAATCCTGATCCATTAGCTGCTGCAANGGATATTAGAGAAACATTTGGTAGAATGGGAATGAATGATGAAGAAACTGTAGCATTAATTGCTGGTGGACATACGCTTGGTAAAACCCATGGTGCAGGAACTACTGATCATGTAGGTGAAAATCCTGAATCATCAAATATTGAAGAGCAAGGTTTTGGTTGGAAAAGTAATTATAAATCAGGGGTTGGGAAAGATGCTATTACTTCTGGATTAGAGGTTATTTGGACTGCAACTCCAACCACATGGAATCATACTTATTTAAATATTTTATTTGATTTTGAATGGGAACTTACAAAAAGTCCAGCTGGTGCTCATCAGTGGGTTGCTAAGGATGCTAGTGCATTTTTTCCAGATGCATTTGATTCAAATAAAAAACATAAGCCAACAATGCTAACTACTGATTTATCATTAAAATTTGATCCAGAATATGCGAAAATATCTAAAAGATTTATTGAAAATCCAGAAGATTTTGATGAAGCTTTTGCAAATGCTTGGTTTAAGTTAACTCATAGAGATATGGGACCAAAAACAACATACTTAGGACCTGAAATTCCAGAAGAAGATTTTTTATGGCAGGATCCAATTCCTACTTTAAATCACAGATTAATTAATAAAAATGATATAAAAGAATTAAAAGAAAGTATTTTAAATTCTAATCATAGTACAGGTGATTTTATAAGTGTATCTTGGGCTTCAGCTAGTACTTTTAGATCAAGTGATAATAGAGGTGGTGCTAATGGAGCTAGAATTCGCTTGGAACCACAAGTTAGTTGGGATGTTAATAATCCTAAAAACTTAAAATCAGTTCTTAAAACGCTTGAAGAAATTCAATCTCAATTTAATTCAGATTTAAAAAATAAATCTGAAAGTAAAATGGTATCAATGNCTGATTTAATCGTATTAGCAGGTTGCGCTTCAATTGAGAAAGCAGCTCAAAATAATGGATTTAAAGTTGAAGTACCTTTTACCCCTGGTAGAATGGATGCTAGTAAGGAAAATACTGATGCAAATTCTTTTAAGGTTCTAGAGCCTTTTGCAGATGGTTTTAGAAATTATAAAAAGAAAAGTACTTTTTTTACAACTGAAGAATTATTAGTTGATAAGGCTCAATTATTAAATCTAACTGTTCCTGAAATGACAGTATTGATTGGAGGTCTTAGAGTTTTAGATACAAATTATGATAAGTCATCTATGGGTGTTTTTACTGATAGTCCAGGTTTATTAAGTAATGATTTTTTTATAAATCTTCTTGATATGTCTACGAAATGGGAATCGATATCAGAAGATAATGAAACGTTTATTGGAATAGATAGAACAAATGGATATGAAAAGTGGAAAGCCTCCAGAGTAGATTTAATTTTTGGTTCAAATTCAGAACTTAGAGCTATCTCAGAAGTTTATGCTAGTGATGATGCTGAATTAAAATTTATTAATGACTTTATTAATGCTTGGAATAAAGTAATGCAATTAGATAGATTTGATTTAATTAATATTTAAATAATTTACAAGGAATCTATAATTATGCTCATATCGCCTGATGAAATAAATAAATCATTATCAAATTATGGATGGGAATATAAAAGTAAGAAAATAACTAAAAATTACTCATTTAAAACCTATTTAAATGGTATTNATTTTGTTAATAAAATTGCATTATTAGCTGAAAAAAATAATCATCATCCTGATATATATATAGGCTGGTGTAGTATTAATATATCCATTACTTCACACGATCTTGGGGGAGTAACAACTAATTGTGTTCGTCTAGCAGTAGATGTTGATTCTATTTTTGATAATATAAGCTGATTTTCATGAAAAAAATATATATTCTAGTTTTATTATTAATAAATTTAATTTTTTCAGAATGTTCTGACCTTAATTACGATCTTTGTATTCAATACTCTCAGTTTTGTGAATGGAATGAAGTAGTAAGTCAATGTGAAGATATAAGTAATGGAGATTCTAATACTAATTATGGTCCTTACCAATTTGCTTCATTTAATGAGTCTAATGGATTATTGGGAAGTGAGAGTTATTTAGGATCTACAGTATTTTATCCAACTGATAGTCAACCACCATACAGCAGTATTGTGATTGTTCCAGGCGCATTTTCTTCCGAACAAACATTACATCAATGGGGACAATATTATGCTTCACATGGATTTATTGCAATGACTATTGGAATAAATGATTATTTTAATGATGATATGAGCGATTTAGCATATAGTCTTTTAGATGCAATAGAAGTTTTAAAACAAGAAAATAATAGAGATGGTTCACCTATTTTAAACAAAGTTGATATTTATAATTTTGCAACTAGCGGTTGGTCAATTGGTGGAGGTTCAGCACAGTATGCAGCAACGATTGATTCAAGTTTAAAAGCAGTTATTGCGCTTAATCCAGGTTTAGTGATACAAGATTATGAGAATTGTACAAATCCAAATTACGAATATTATTGTCTTGTTCCAGAGCATTTAAGCCATTCTGTGCCTGTATTAATCATATCAAGTGAAGGTGATATTGAAAATCCAACAGATATAGATGCAGCAGTTCACTATGAATATACTCCAGAATCAACAGCTAAAATGTTATTTGAAATTGAAGGTGGTAGTCATGAAACTGGTTTGAGCCCCAATTCAGGATCTGGAGAGTTAGGAGAAAAAGCTGTTGAATGGTTAAAATATAATTTGTTAAATGATTTAGACTATTGTGATAATTTATTAAATATACCAATTAGTGCTACGCAGTTTTATACAAACTTAGATTGTCAAGGTTCTATAATTGGAGATATTAATGAAGACAATCTAATTAATGTCCAAGATATAGTTTTAATAGTTAGTCTTGTAATGAACTCTGAATATAATACAAATGCTGATTTAAATACTGATGGTGAATTAAATGTACTTGATATTGTTCAAGTTGTAAATATTATTTTAGCTAATTAATATTTATTTTAATACACTCAAGTACAAATTCTTTTTAATTAGAATGTCTATTTATTGATACTTTTTTGTTTTAGATTATTTAATGAATATTAAAAATATTTTTCTATTTATTTTTTTCATTTTTTCATTTCTTTTTTCAGATTCAAAAGTAATTTATGGTAGTATAGAACATTTAGAATTTCATTCAGATATTATTGGNAAAAGAAAAGTTGAAATTTATAGCCCTAATAACTTCATAATTGATAATAAAACAATTTTTATATTTGCACAAGATGGTCAGACGTTGTTTGATTCTTCAAAAACATGGAATAGTCAAGAATGGGAAATTGATGAAATTTTTAGTAAAAGAGGAACTAATAGTAATATTATTATAATTGCAGTAAATAGTGCAAATATATCCGGAGATGGTTTCTATGATAATACTATAAGATATGCAGAGTATTTTCCTAAACAATCCTTAGAATATTTTGATAATAATATTAAAACATTCATTTATAAAAAATTTATAGATAGAAAAAAATTTGATTATTTAAGTTTTATTGTAAATGAATTAAAACCTTTTATTGAAAATAAGTATAATGTAAATCTTGATAAAAGTAATACTGGAATTTTAGGAGCTAGCATGGGCGCATTATTTTCATTGAATGCTTTAATAGAGTATCCAGATATATTTGGGTTTGCGGGTTGTTTTTCAGTCCATTGGATAGGTATAAAACCTATTGATTATTTTTTATTACCATTTAGAATGAAAGTAACCGAAGATAAAGATTTGGTTAAAGGTTTAATAAAATATATAGATTCAAATATTGATAATTTAGATGATCATAGATTATATTTTGATTTTGGTACTGAGAGTTTAGATCAATATTATAGTCAGCCACAAAAAAAAATAGATAAAATTTTTAAAGATAATAAAAAAACTTTTAAAACTTTAAAGTTTGATGGTCATTCTCATGAGGAAAAGTATTGGTCTTTAAGATTTGAAAGTGCATTAGACTTTTTAATAGCTAAATAATTTTAAATGCAGTTAACTAAATTTATACAATCTTATTTACTTCACTTTGCATGTAGTTCAAAGCGAATCATGAAACAAAGAAGTAAAATAATATCAAAAGCNAAAGGCGAAGTTTTAGAAATTGGATTTGGATCTGGTTTGAATTTACCATTTTATAATAAACAGAACATTAATAAAATAATTGCCTTAGAGCCTTCGATTGAAATGCAAAAAATAGCATTTTCTAAAATAAAAAAATCTAAGATTCATGTTGAGTTTTTGACGACATTTGCTGAAAATATTCCATTGGATAGTAACTCTGTAGATACAGTAGTATGTACATATACCCTTTGTTCAATATTTAATTCTAAATTAGTATTAAAAGAGATTAAAAGAGTACTTAAAAAAAATGGAAAATTATTAATAATTGAACATATCAAATCACCTGATTATAAGGTTAATCGTTTTCAAAATATCATAAATCCATTTTGGAAATTTGTAGCAGGTGGATGTAATCTTAATTGTGATACAAAGAAAGAGTTACAGGAGTCAGGATTTGATATAAATTTAATTAAAGAAATGTATATTAATGGAATTCCTAAATTTGTAGGGTATAATATTTTAGCTGAATTAAATAATGATTAGCTTATAAAAAAATATATTATTCAAAATAATTCAAATGTAAATTTTTATTATGTCAAAAGTTGAAAATATAAAAAAGTTATCACATTTATCATTTGCAGTCAAAAAATTTTTAAAGTACTATCCTTGGAATGATTGTAATCCAAGTCAATCAAAAAAATTAGATAAGAAAATAAGTGATTGTAAAGTAGCTATAGTTTCTTCAGCTGGATTAGTTGTAGATGATGAGCATGAACCATTTAATCATAATATAAAATTTGGTGATTGGTCATATAGAGTGATTTCTAAAGATGTTGATTCTAGTAAATTAAAAGAATATCATACAAGTAATAGCTTTGATCATTCAGGAATTAAAAAAAATCCATTTTCGGCTCTACCAATTACTCATCTTAAAGAGCTTGAAAAACAAGGATATATAGGGTCAGTTAGTGATAGGCATATATCTTTAATGGGATCTAACATTAATAAAAAAAAATTACTAAAACATAGTGTGCCTAAGATCATTGATATTTTCAAAAATGATAATGTGGATATTGTTATTTTTGTTCCTGTATGACCAATGTGTCATCAAACAGTTGGTTTGGTTCAAAAAATTTGTGAAGAAAATAATTTAATTTGTTCAACAATTAGTATCATTGATGAAATAACTAAAAAATTAAAAATAAAAAGATATCTAAGCGTCCCTTATGAATTAGGTTTTCCTCTTGGGAAGTATGATGATTTTAATGGACAAATAAATAATATTAAAAAATTATTATCTCTCATATGAACATTATTTACATATGTTATCTAGATTAATACTTTTAAAAAATAAAAAATGTTGTGGAAGAGGATGCTTAATGTGTCCTTATGAACCAAAGCATTATAAAGACTCTATAAATATTAGAAAAAATATAATTCAAGATTTTAGTGAGGAAGAACTTAATATCATAAATAAGCTTGATTAATTTTTAAAAAAGCTTACATGTTTAGCCAATACAATTTTTACATTGTCCAATTAGTAAATGTTCAGAACTTTTAATTATATATTCAGGAATAGATGGAAGCTTAATATTAATTGGAATACAAGATGTNGTTCCGCAATCTTCACATAAAAAATGGGGGTGTACTTCTTTTGTATTAGATTTTTTTTTATTTTTTGCATATCTTCTTAAGCCATCATTATCAATAAACGAATGTAAAATACCCTCTTTTTCAAATCTATTTAAAATACGATAAACAGTTGTTTTATTCATTTTATCACTAAACTTATTTATCAATTCAACAATAGATATTGCATCTTCTTTTTGATTAAATTCATTTAATAATAATTTTAATGGTTTAGTTTTTCTCATTTTGAAATCATCTTGTTGCAATTTAGTTGCATTTATAAAACATTTAAATTAATTTTATAAGATAGCTTATGTTTAATTTAACTAAAATCATGGATTGTTTTTATGAATAAATTACCGGTTACTGTCCTTTCTGGTTTTCTTGGAGCGGGCAAGACAACAGTTTTAACAAATGTTTTGAATAATCGTCAAGGTAAAAAAGTTGCGGTTATTGTAAATGACATGAGTGAGATTAATATTGATAAGAGTATGGTACAAAATGATGTTTCACTAAATCATAAAGAAGAAAAATTAGTTGAAATGAGCAATGGTTGTATTTGTTGTACGCTTAGGGAAGATTTATTGATAGAAGTAACAAAGTTAGCAAAATCACAAAGCTTCGACTACCTTCTTATAGAATCTACTGGTATTTCAGAACCATTACCTGTTGCTGAAACTTTTACATTTGAAGATGAAGACGGTGTTTCTCTTTCAGATGTATCTAAACTTGANACNATGGTAACNGTTGTTGATGCTGTTAATTTTCTTAAAGATTATGATGAAGCAAAATATTTACAAGAAGTTGGAGAATCTTTAGGTGAAGAGGATGAACGAAGCGTAGCTGATTTACTTGTAGATCAAGTAGAGTTTGCTGATATCATACTTGTAAGTAAGATAGATTTAGTAGAAGAATCTGATATTAAAAAGCTTACAGTAATACTTAAAACCTTAAATACCCATGCAAGTATTATTCCAATTTCAAATGGNAATGTTGATATTAATAAAATATTGAATACAGGTTTGTTTAATTTTGAACGTGCTCAACAAGCTCCTGGTTGGTTAAAAGAACTAAACGGTGAGCATATACCNGAAACTGANGAGTATGGAATTAGTAGTTTTGTGTATGAAGCACGAAAACCATTNTANCCNCAAAAATTCTATGATTTTTTACATAGTAAAGATCTTTCAGGAAAATTAATTCGATCAAAAGGTTTTTTTTGGCTTGCTACTCGTCCTATGTTTGCAGGTAATTGGAGCCAAGCTGGTGGAATAGCTCATCATGGTTATGCTGGTTTATTTTGGAAGGCAATTCCAAAAGACAGATGGCCAGAAGATCAAGAGTCAATTAATTTTATAAAGAGAAATGGGTTGAACCATTTGGAGATATGCGTCAAGAATTAGTTTTTATAGGACAAGGACTAAATCAAAAAAAAATTACTCAATTACTAGATGATTGTCTTTTAACTGACTATGATTTACTTCAAGGTAAAAAGTATTGGTCTAGGTTTAAAGATCCTTTCCCAGATTGGTCAGGAGATCTTTCATGAATTTTAAAGTAGCTAATAAAAATGAAGATTTATTAATCAAAAATCATGTATCAAATAATTCATCTGAACTTTCAGAAATTTTTAATGAAGATGTTAATATTGCAATTTGGAAGAGACATCTAAATAACAAAATAATAAACGCAAGTAATTATATTATAAATGAAAACCCAGATTTACAATTTTCAGAATTAGTTAAATATGATGATGTTGATAAAATATTAGCTAATAACCTTGCACAAAATGAAAATACTTTATACTTAATAAAAGATATTTCTAGAGTGGTTAAATTATTTTGTGATTTATTTAGTATCAATAAGGTATGGCTTAGATTAGATGCAATTGAATCCCCAATGTGTCCACGTTTTCATGTAGATAACCTTAAATGTAGGTTAGTTTCAACTTATAAAGGTCCTGCTACACAGTGGTTACCTCATAGTTTAGTGAACAGAGATAAACTTGGAGATGGAAACAATGGCATGCCTGATGAAGAATCAGGATTATTTTTAAAAGATACAGATATAGAAGAGCTAAATACGGGTGATGTTGCACTTTTAAAAGGAGATGGGTGGAAAGATAATAAAGGTAAAGGTTTAGTTCATCGCTCTCCACATAAAGCGGGTGATTATAAACGATTGTATATGATAATTGATTTTATTGATTTATACCTGAGAATTTTCAAAAATCGTCAAAATGAATTATAAATTATCATTTCAAAAATCTGATACTATTGGTGTGTTGTCAAGTGGATTATGCATGATTCATTGCCTTGCTACACCGTTTTTTTTTGTTGCAACTGTTTGTTCAACTACTTGCTGTAATACAGCACCATTATGGTGGCAATGGTTGGATTACTTTTTTTTAGTTGTTTCTTTTATTGCTGTTAGATATTCGAATATATCAACTAATTCTAAATTAATTAAAATAGGTTTATGGGTTAGTTGGTTAGCATTATCACTATTTATTTTTAATATTAAATTTTCATGGTTTTATGCTCATCCAAATATGAAGTTTATTCCTGCTTTTACACTTATTGGATTACATTTATATAATTTTAAATCTTGTAAATCTAATCTTAATGATTGCTGTTAGTCCATAAATTATCAGCTTAGTTTTTAGAATAATTTGAAATGTAAATTTTTGTAAAATTATTTCATTCTAAATTATTTTTTTTATATATTTAATTATGAAAATAAAATTAATTTTATTATTAACAAGTTTTGTATTTTGTAATTATAATTATTCTCTTGAGGATTATAACCCAACTTCACCTACTTATGAGTCTAATGTTTGGGAGCCTGAATACCTAAATTATATTACAATGCATTATTTTGGAACTCAAAACTGAGGTGGCTGAACAGCTACTTTCGGGCAGTTGTCCGATTTTCAAGATGAACTAAGAAATGATGATGGATATGAAAATATTGTTATTATTGGTGTAGGTCAAACAATTATGGAAGGAGCTAATAATAGCTTCTGTGCTAACTCAGACTTACCATTAGTAATGGATTCATATCCTGATTTACCAATAAGAAATCAATTCGCACCTTATTATGATAACCATGCTTTAATAATTTTAGGATATGATGGTAATTACCTAGGACATATTGATGTATCTGGATTAGGAATAACTCAAAAGAATTATATTAGAAATATACTTGAAGAGCATTATGAACAATCTATTTTGGGAGATTTAAATGATGATTCGATTTTAAATATTCAAGATATTATTTTAATGGTTAATTTAATCCTTAGTAGTCAACAAAATCCTGTGGCAGATTTAAATTCTGATAATATTATTAATGTATTAGATATTATACAGTTAGTAAATATAATTTTAAATTAATTTAAGTATTTAATTTATAAAGCCCCTTTTATTGTGAGTTTTTTATTTTGTAGATTTAACTGTGGTCTCCATTAATCATATCATAAAATCATTTGCTATAAAATCTAATTTATCTGAATCAATGATTTCAAGAATTGATTTAATATTAGATTTATTTGATGAAATTCTATTATCATCAAATAAAAAATTATATAATAACTTAGTTAAATCATTACAAAAAATTTTTTCTGATCATAAAAAAAATGATAATCAAATAAATGATTTTGATTATTATTTTTGTAATTATAGTGATAATGATGTAAAAAAAGCATTAAGATTTCTATCATCCTTTTTNCATTTATTAAATCAAAGTGAAATTGAAGAGATTAATTTTAAAAATAATTTAAAACTTAAAGAATCAAGTTTATCAAATCCAGTTAAAGATTCTGTTAATGATGCTATTAAGTTTTTAAAAGAAAATAATATTTCTTACAGTAAAGCTAAAAAAATCACTGATAATATACTTTTTGAACCAACTTTAACTTCTCACCCTACAGAGTTTAGAAGAATTTCTTTACTAAATCAGCAAAATAAAATTTTAAAAAATATAAACTCATATTTATTTAAAAATCTAAGTGAATATAAAAAAAATCAGTTAAAAAAAATTATTAGAAATCAGATGTTTATTTTTATGAACACTGATGATTATCGAATAACAAAAATATCACCTCAAGATGAAATCAAAAATTCAATCTTTTTAATGTTTAATTCTGCATGGGATTCTTTACCTATTTTGTATAATGATTTTAATGAAGCTTTTAATAGTTATTATAATAAAAAATATAATTTTAATAAAAATATAAATTTTTGTACATGGATTGGTGGTGATAGAGATGGTAACCCTAATATTACTAGTGAAATTACAAGTTGGGCATTGAAATTTCAAAGACAACAAATTTTGAATCAATATATTAACTCAGTAAATAATTTATTTTATGATATAAGTCTTTCATATATCAAAGATAATGAATTTGAAAAAAATATTAAAAAGGACTTAAAGAAAATAAATATAAGTAACAATCAATTACTAAGATTCAAAAATGAGCCTATAAGATTAAAGTTATTATTAATTAAACACAAATTAGAAACATCCTTAAATCAAATTAAAAATGATAAACTAAATATTGATTATGAATATTTAGACTTTGAAAAAGATTTAATGATTATTAAAAATCATTTAATTCAAAGTTATTCTGTTGACTTAATTGAATTCAGTGAATTAGAAAATTTAATAATCAGATCTAAAACATTTGAATTCAATCTTATGCAAATGGATATTAGGCAGCACTCTGATTGTCATGAAGAATTTATTGAAGAGGTGTTTAATTATAAGTATAAAATATTAAATGAAAATCAAAAACAAGAAAAATTAAATAAGCTGATAAAAACACATAAAAGCTATATAAATAAAGATAAGTTAAGTAAGCAATCTTTAGAAATATATGATACTTTTAAAATTATTATACAAAATCTAATATACCATCCTAAATCGATTAAATCATACATAGTAAGTATGACTCATAAGACTAGTGATATTTTGGAAGTAATTTTTATTTTTAATCAAGTAAAGAAAGATTTGGGTATTAGAAAAAAATTGATTTTAAATATTGTCCCTTTGTATGAGACGATTGATGATTTAAAAAATGCAAAAAATTTATTATGTGATTTACTGGGTAATAAAGTTTATAAATCTTATTTAAAAAANATAAATAATTATCAAGAAATAATGCTTGGGTATTCTGATAGTAATAAAGATGGTGGTATTTTTATGGCAAATTATTCGATTCAGTTATGTATAAAGAACCTTAATAAAGTATTTAAAAAACATGGCATCAATTATAGTATTTTCCATGGGAGAGGTGGTTCTGTTAGTAGAGGAGGTGGAAAATCAAATGAGGCAATAAGGAGTTTACCATCATTTACAGAAAAACAAAGATTAAGAATGACTGAGCAAGGTGAAATCATTTCATATAGGTATGGTAATTGTGATATTTCTAAAAGACATTTAGAACAGATTTTAAGTGCTCTAATTAAAAATTCTGTTAAAGCTGTAAAAAAAGATTTAAATATCAATGAGTTAAAATTTTTAGCAGAATCTTCGTTAAATAATTATAAAAAAAATATTATAAATCTTGACTTTTGGAAGTTTTTTATAAAAACAACACCTATTAATTTTATTAGTAAGTTAAAAATTTCTTCAAGACCATCATCTAGAAGTAAATTATTTTTAAATAAAGAAGGATTTGATGAAATTCGAGCGATTCCCTGGGTTTCTTCTTGGGTTCAAACTAGATACAATATTTCTGGATGGTTTGGTGTAGGATATGAAATAAACCAACTTATTAACTTAGGAAAGTTAAAAGTATTAGAAGATTTATATAGTGATTCATTATTTTTTAAAAATATGCTAGATAGTATCACTTTTGAAATGGCAAGATCTCGTAATCCAATTTCAAAAAAATATTCAAAGATTTCTGATTATAATGAAATTAATCAAATAATTGAAAAAGAGTTTAGTTATATTCACAAAAATTATCTATTGATATCAAAAAATAAAACTTTACTTGGAAGAAATCCTGTTATTGAAAATTTAATTAAATTTAGAAATCCAATGACTGACTTATTGAATATTATTCAAATCGAGTATTTAAAAAGAATTTCTAGTAGTAAAGAAACTCAACAAATTAATAATGAAATAATTGTGTCATCAATAAATGGTATTGCAGCAGCAATGCAAACAACCGGATAGAATAAATGGAATCAACACAATTAATATTTCCGTTTATTTTCATGATGATTCTTACATTATTTTTATATTTTAAAAATTATTTCGCTCTTTTAAATGCATTTAAAAATAAATCAATAAAGTATAGTTACATAAAAATATATAAAGGCGATGTTCCAGAATATATAGAGGTTATAAGACAAACTCTTAAGAATCAATTTGAACTTCCAATTTTTTTCTATTTTTTAGTTTTATTTGTTATTTTATTTGATAATTTTACTCAATTAGATCTTATCTTTGCCTGGATATTTGTTATTTCTAGATATTTACATTGTTATATTAGACTAACATCAAATTATATTCGTTCTAGAGCCAAATTTTTTAGAATTGGTTTTGTTACTTTAGTAATCTGGTGGATTATTTTTTTATTAAAAATCTTATAAAATTTATTCTAAATGAAATTTTTTTCAATTTTTATAGTTATAGTAGTAGTTAATGCTCAAGAATGGCAAAATTCTTTTAATGCTGGTAATTATGATATTGATAATAATTATATTCTATTAAGCTTTGATTGCTATTTAGGTTTTGTTGTGACAGGAGTCCATTTTAAATTAACGTCTTGTTTATATGTTCCTAGAAAAGAAAGTTTTATTTTGTTATTAGCCCCCCATTCATCAGGTTCTATCAAAGATAAAAATCTTTTTCCTAAAGCATCCTCATATAAATAATAATTCTTACCTATGATTGGCTTAAAGGTTATTTGTGAATCATATATTAATTTGTTTGTAGTAAATTCATGGCAAAGGTTTTCATATTGAGACTGAAGATCTCTAAGCTTTTCATCAAAATATTTTTTGCAATGTTGAGTATGAGAAGGTTTCCATTCTTCTAATTCATAAACTTTACCTTCAATATCATCAATCTTTATAATTTTATTATGCATTTATTTAAATCATAGATATCATCAAAATACTTATAATTAGCATACTAATTGAAGCAATAGTATTTCTAAATGTATCTTTATGTTTTACGTGGGTTAAAACGGCTCCTAACATAAGAACTGCTATAGTTGATGCACCAATGAAAACAATTTTAGGGTTTAAGGAATGCAGCATAGCTATTGAAGATATTTTTAGAATTCCTACAATATCTCTAAACCATGATGGGAAACCATATTCTATAAATTCTTTTTTTATATTATCGTATCTTATAAACCAAACAAAAATAATAGAACAAGATGCAACAATCTTTAAAACTTCAAAAAAATCACTAGATACCATATCTACCCCCTCCTGTTTTTTGAACTACTTAACTAACATTAGTTTCTTAGTTTCACTATAATTCCCATTAGTAGCTACCAATAAATACATACCGGTAGAATAGTTACTTGCATCCCAGTTCATTGAATAGGTACCAGGATAAACAAAATCATTTAAAATTACTTCAACTAATTGACCATTTAAATTATATATAGATAGCTCTATCTTTGCATTTTGATTAACAGAAAACTTTATGTTAGTAGATGGGTTAAATGGATTAGGATATACATCACTGATTTGAAAACTAGTAGCATTGTTAGTTTTTAGATCTATATACTCACCATCTGAATCCACAACAATTAAATCTTCAGGTATATTTTCAAATACAAAAGTATTAGTTTCGATTGATTTATTATTTGTATAAACAAGTACTAAATTATTATTTGATACTAATATATCACTACTTGAAATATCTGTCAACAAGTTTCCTGAAAACTGTACTCCACCTATATCACCTCTTAAATACAGTGTATTTTCAATAATAACTGCTTCTGAATTAGAAGAATAAGCTCTTGAAAATCCTAAAATATTATTTGATAATCTAACAACATCAGCAATATTCAAAACATGATCAGAATTTACATCAGAAGCCCAAAATTGGTATAAATTAGGTGAATGGACATCCAATATAAAATTAATTTGATTTGTCATGTCCATAATATCAATCTGAAAGTCAATGTTTATGTCACCTAGATAAAAACCGTAACTTGAAAAATTATCTGTACTAGACTCAATATTTTCGATATGATAAATCTCTAAATTTACATATGGAAATTGATCAGAGACATTAGCAAGAAAAAAATCATTAAGTACAGGGTCGTAAATATAGAATTCAGGAATTTCACCCTCCATCATATAGTCAAGTGTAAAATCTGAACCATCATTTCCCATAACGGGAACTTGTGTAAATTCTCCTACCCATGGCCATGAACCTACACAGACATTATTTCTGAAAGCGCCAATCCAGCTGCCCATAAATTCAAAAGGTTCGTCATTAAAAGTACCATCAAGAAACTTATAGAAAGCTTGTTCAGTTGATTGAGTAAATTCAAATCCCTCCGGAGGATATAAACAGCTACCGTCATCTACAATAACGTTATTACTGCAGCCAAATGTTGCAGATGTAGGCCAATTCCCATTTAGGCAGTTATAGTTAAAAGCTAACTCATCAGTACATCCGGAGCATGATGAATTATCTCCATCACAAACACTACAACTATCTACGATATTTGATGTGCAATTAGGGAATTCATCTCCATGATTTGGAACCCATGGAAAACCTGGATCTTCACAAAATATTTCACCATTTTCTAAATACCCTAATCCATCACCATCTGTATCCAGCCAAAACTCTTGTCCATAGCTACAACAATCATCACATGTAAAATCGTAATCAAAATAATTACAGGCACTTTGATCTCCACAGGAACTAACATCTAAGCATTCTCCTAATGTAAAATCAACTTCTTCTCCGAAAGGATTTGATAAAACTAAGTCTTGAAGACATATTTCAGCCTGTGACTGATTAGAAAAATATACTTTAAGTATATCAGTGTTTGATGGTGATATAAGATTACCTTCTAAGCTAAATCCTATAATCGTATTTTCTGAAAAGGATATTGAGAAATTTTGACTAGCAATACTTAGAGTAGCAACATCACTAATTAGAAGACCATCCAAGCTAAATTGAAAGCCAGCAATGTCATCTTCATTATTTAAACTAATTACTAATGACTGTTCTTGAATATCAAAGGATGAAATTTCTAAGTAATAACCTTCAGATGGGCAGAATTCTACATTTTCTATAGATCCATTACATGTTCCACAAGCATCTAAAACTGCCTCTCCAAAACAGTCACCATTACAATCAAGATTTTGATTATTACCATTACAAACACCACAGTCATCAACTAATGCTATGCCTCCACATTCTCCAGCACAATCTGCAACAGCATCACCACCACAGTCACCATTGCAATCTACCTCAACTGTACAATTTCCTTCACAATCAAAATTATTTTCTGGACCATCACCGCCACATTCCCCACATTCATCTACAATTGCATCACCTTCACATTCACCATTACAATCTAAAGCTGCATTACCACCACACTCTCCATTACAATCTACTTCAACTATACAATTTCCTTCACAATCAAAATTTTGAGTAGGAAAATTGCATGAACCATCATTGACATTTGCTTCACTATTAAAATTACATGCATTTTCATCAGTACAACCATATACATAATCATCTGACTCAATATTTGAATTAACATAACCTGGTGTACCGCCTGGAATGATAAAACTATCTTGCCAACTTGCTGCTGATAAATTATTTAGACTAGGATCTTTTAATTCCAGCGTAGAACCACCAGCATCTGAATTTGTTGGCCAACAATAATAATCTACGGAACAATCACAATCATCTTTATAGTTTACTCTATCGATAATATTGTGATGCGCATCTCTCAATGTCAAGGTACCTTCAGAGTTAGACAGACTATTATGCTCACCATATTCAATACTACCAGGATAGGTATCAGCATTCCTTGCAAGCAAAAGGAATTCGCCAGGTTCAAGCAATACATCATCAAATACAAAGCATTGATTTACATTTGAATTGGCAAGGGACCAACCATCTAGATTAACCTCATTGTTTCCATTGTTGTAAAACTCAATAAACTCATACATTTCATCGCTTTGATTATAAGAACTAGAAGGATTGTAGTTTATCTCATTAATTACTATACCAGAATGATGTAGATCTTCATATTCACAACACCACCCTCCGCAATCCCAAATAGCATAGGGATCAAAATTCAATGCATTCTCATCACTGCAACCCCACCAGTTTGAGTCTTCAGAAAAAGAGAATGTTAAAAACAATAAGGTTAAAATAAATTTCATATTATCTCCTTCAATTATTTAATAAGTGTAATCATAAGTGTTTCTGATGATTTTTTAGATACCATATTTACTATATAGATGCCTGTAGAAAATCCTGTAGCATCCCATACAACTTTATGTGTACCTGGTGATTTAAAGCCACTGTATAGGTTTTCTACTAATCTACCATTAACATCATATACATTAATTTCTAAATCTGAAAAACTATTTAAACTAAAGTCTATAGTTGTCGATGGATTGAATGGGTTAGGATAATTACCTAATAAATCAAAACTATCAACTATAACTTCAGAGTTTGATAAATTCTCATCTAAAGGTAATTCTAACACAGTACCATCAGCAAGTGCAGCAAATAAACCAAATGCTGGATCATCACCAGATAAAAATCCTGATGCAAATACTACAGCTGAGTTACCACCTAAACCTGATAAAGGTGCTACAAAGTCTGCAATTGATGCTCCACCTGTTGGTGCTACACCTACTACATAATCAGCTGCTGGAACTTCAACATACCCTGAAAATGAACCATATGATAAATTTGGTACTAATACAGCTCCATCTGCTAATACATCTACTGCAGGAGCATCTGTTGAACCATGATAAACATTTAAACCAACATTACCTTCTGCTGCACCAAATGTTGTCGATGCTGCTGCAAGATCAAATGGAGTATCAGTGTTGCCTAATAAACCAGTTGCTACTACTACATATTCACCACCGTCCATTAAATCAAATGGAAATTCTGCGATTACTGCTTCGCCTGCAGGTGCAATTCCTACAGTGAAAGAAGTTCCAAGTTCTAATACAGGAGTTGCAGTCCTATATGCAAAATCTTCAACTGCTAATGTACCATCTATGTATACATCTACTGTTGGAGATGCGCTGTTATGAATTACTTGTACTGATGCTGTCTCAGTATTACCTCCATCATCTGAACCATCATCACCACCATCATCAGCATTGTCGTCATATATAATTTCAAATGAGAGAGCACCACCAGCTGAATCTGAAAATACATAGTTAGACAGGCAATCAAAAGAAACATCACCTTCTAGTTCTACCAATGTACCCATACCTGAAGGTACTACAGATCCTGTGAATGAAAATCCTAATACAGCAGTAGCACTTGAGGATACAGTAAATCCATTTGCTTCTGCATCTCCACCACCCGCATTTGTCACGCAACCATTGTGATTAAACTGGAAACCAGCTATATCTGAATCAGAAGTATAGTCAAGCATGCCATTAGACAAAGATAGACAAACATTTGCAGTACATTCCTCAGCACTGTCATCATCTTCACAGAAATCATCTATACCACAATCTGATGCCCATGCATCCCCCATATCACACAAGTAAGAGTCAATTCCGCCATCGTTACAAGTACCATCGTTCAAGCAGGACTCACATGCTGGAGCAAGTAGTTCTATAGGAACCTCGCATAGAGTTTCGGAATCACAGTCAGACCAGCAATCTGTCCAGTTAACTATTTCGTTGCAAGCGTTCACCATACATTCATCAGACGAGTCATCACCACCAAACTCATCACAAAGCTCAACAGTCTCCCATCCAATACAGTCTAATACACAATCAGGAGGGCCATCGTCACCATCGTCATCTCCATCATCAGCTGATTCAGCTGCAAATTCTACGGATAAAGGGGAGCCATTAATATCAGAGAAAATAAACGAAGAAAGGCAATCTTCTGAAACATCTCCTGATAGTTCAACAAGTGTTCCCTCACCTGCAGGAACTACTGAGCCCGTAAATGAAAACGCTAAAACTGTTGTGCCACTTGCTGATACCGTAAATCCATTTGCAGTAGCATCACCACCAGCTGCTCCATCTACGCAGCCATTGTGAGAAAATTGAAATCCAGCAATATCAGATGCACTAGTATAATCTAAATTTCCACCATCAAGAGTTAAACATACATCTGTACCATCAGAACAAGAAGCCTCACTTCCATCATCACTATCTTCAACAATTATGGTTCCAACCATACCATTAGCTGCATGTGAACTAATACTACAAATATATTCATAAGTACCAGGGAGAGTAAATGTAAGAGTACCTATAGTAGAACCTGAAGTAGCTGGTAATTCGAGTAATTCAGGGCCAGAGGTAACAACTACATCATGATTACCACCAACATTAACAAATTCAACAGAATCATTAACATTTATTGTTAATATTGAAGGTTGGTAGTAATAACTACCTGCAGTAACGATATAGGTTTCTGCAAAAGAAAGTGTAGTAAAAAGTAAAATCAGTAATATGTTAAACATTTTAAATATCCTTTATATTAATTTTTTTTGACAAAAAGAAATTATGCACGTTTTGCCTGTTTTTATAATATATGCAATTATAAAATTAAAAAACAGATAAAAATTATAATCTTAGAAAAACTAGACTAATCAGTGACGGCAATAAATCTTATTTAAATCTGTAATTTTATATTTAAAGGCTTGTATATAGTTCAAATTGCTCCAACATGCATAAGGTAATATATTTCAAAAAAAAAGGCGTAATTAAAAAATTACGCCTTTTTTAACATCTTGTGATAATACAGGGTTTTACATCATACCACCCATACCACCCATGCCACCCATGCCACCCATATCAGGCATAGCAGGAGCACCGGCACCCGCAGACTCTGGCTCAGGTTTATCACAAATTGCAGCTTCAGTAGTCAATAGTAATCCTGCAATACTTGCAGCATTCTGAACAGCTGTTCTTGTAACTAAAGTTGGATCAATAATACCAGCTTTAACTAAATCTCCATACTCATCTTTCCTAGCATCAAATCCATGAGATCCTTTCTTCTTTAAAATCTCATTAACGATTACAGCTGGCTCTAATCCGGCATTTGAAACTATCTGTCTCGCAGGAGCTGAAAGAGAATCAACTAAAATTTGTGCACCTAATGCAATATCACCTTCTAGCTTATCAACTTTCACTGCTTTTGAGGCTCTTAAAAGAGCAACTCCACCACCAGGAACAATACCTTCTTTAACTGCTGCCCTAGTTGCATGTAAAGCATCTTCAACTCTAGCTTTCTTTTCTTTCATCTCAACTTCTGTTGCAGCACCAATATTTATTACCGCAACACCACCAGATAATTTTGCTAATCTTTCTTGTAGCTTTTCTTTATCATAGTCTGAAGATGATTTTTCAATTTGAACTTTTATTTCATTAACTCTAGCTATAACCTCGTTACTATCACCTTTACCCTCTACAATTGTCGTATTATCTTTGTCAATTGTTACGCTTCTAGCTTGTCCAAGATAGTCAAGTGTAGCATTCTCAAGCTTATATCCCTGATCTTCTGATATAACTGTTCCTCCAGTTAGCTTTGCAATATCTTCCATCATAGCTTTTCTTCTATCACCAAAACCTGGAGCTTTAACAGCAGCAACTTTAAAAGATCCTCTTAACTTATTCACAACAAGTGTCGCCAATGCTTCGCCTTCAACATCTTCTGCTAAAATAAGAAGAGATTTCCCTGCTTGAACAACTTTTTCAAGAACAGGTAGTAAGTCTTTCATATTACTAATTTTCTTTTCATGAATAAGAATATAAGGATTTTCAAGCTCTGTTTCCATTGACTCTGCATTAGTAACAAAGTATGGAGATAGATAACCTCTATCAAACTGCATTCCTTCTACAGTTTCAAGAAATGTATCAGTACCCTTCGCTTCTTCTACTGTAATAACTCCTTCATTCCCAACTTTCTCCATTGCATCAGAAATCAAATCACCAATAGAGCTATCGTTGTTTGCAGAAATTGTACCAACCTGAGCAATCTCTTCTTTACTTGATACATTTTTACTTAAACCTTTCAAGAAATCTAAAACTTGACCAACAGCATGGTCTATACCTCTTTTAAGATCCATTGGGTTTGCACCTGCAGTAACGTTCTTCAAACCTTGATTAACAATTTCTTGTGCTAGCACTGTCGCTGTAGTTGTTCCATCTCCTGCTACATCAGAAGTCTTAGATGCAACTTCTTTTACCATTTGTGCGCCCATATTTTCAACTTTATCTTCTACTTCTACTTCCTTTGCAACAGTTACTCCATCCTTCGTAATAGTTGGAGCTCCAAAAGATTTATCAATTACTACATTTCTTCCCTTTGGACCTAAAGTAACTTTTACTGCATTCGCAAGAGTATCAACACCTTTTTTAAGGGCTGCTCTTGCCTCTGTATCATAATGTATTTGTTTTGCCATTTTTATTTAACTCCTTATAATCTTTTATAGCGTTGCTAAAATATCACTTTCTCTCATTATTAAAACATCATCACCATCCACAGTGATTTCAGTACCCGAATATTTTCCATACAATACTTTATCACCATTCTTAAGTGTCATTTTAACTAAATCTCCTGAATCACTAATTTTCCCAGGACCCGTAGCTAATACTGTACCCATTTGTGGTTTCTCTTGTGCTGTATCTGGAAGAATAATACCTGAAGCTGTCTTTTCTTCCGCTGGCTCAGGCTTTACAACAATTCTATCTGATAGTGGTTTTACATTCATTTACATATTCTCCTATAAAATTAAATTAAATTCATTTAATATAATGCTTTCAAAATCTATACCATAAGTATAAACAGCTATCAATGCTGACAAATAGTCAGCCATTTTGACACACTTCACTTTCCTGTACTTCCAAATCCCCCTTCACCTCTAGAAGTATCTGATAATTTTTCAGCAAGCTCATAAGTGACTTTTGAGCAATCTGCAGCAACTAACTGGAAAAGTCTTTGACCTTTTTCAACTGTATACTCATAATCTTTAATATTATCACAGCAAGCCATTATTTCACCACGATAACCTCCATCTATAAGGCCAATAGAATTAGCCAACCTTAAGGGTGTTTTGGAGATACTAGATCTTGGCATCAAATAGTATGCTTTTCCATCCTCAGATTCACAAGAAATACCCAACTTAATAAGCTTTGTTTGCCCTGGACTAAATGTCTGACTTTCTAGGATATATAAATCTAACCCTGCATCACCATCGTGAAAATGTCCATGATTTTGATAAAAACTTTCGGCGACCTCATTTAATGGTTTTATTTTTAACTTCATTTATACTCCTTTAGGGGTCAACCCAATCCCCATTTTCTTTAATCAAATCTATTAATGCTTGATCGGCAATATCCATTGGAACATCTTTTCTAATTATATCATGTTTTTTATATAAAGATATTTTACCAATACCTGTACCCACATAACCATAATCAGCATCTGCCATCTCTCCTGGACCATTTACTATACAGCCCATTATTCCTATTTTGAGTCCTTTTAAATGTTGAGTCTTAGATCTAATCAAGGCTGTGGTCTCTTGAAGATCAAATAAAGTCCTTCCACAGGAAGGGCATGATATATATTCAGTTTTCGAAATTCTAGTCCTGGAAGCCTGTAGAATACCAAATGATATTTTATTCCTTTGCTCTAAAGAACTAGGACCTTTCTTCGTAAGGAAAATACCATCACCAAGTCCATCAACAAATAGGCCCCCTATATCTGTAGCAGAATAAAGTTGAAATTCCTCATTGCTAATATTTTCATATTTTCGACCAATAATCACAGGTGTTTTACAATTGGATTCTAATAATTCAATAAATAACCGCCTTTGCTCAGACATACCATGAGCATTATCAGTGTCAATCAATAAAACAATATTTGAATCTTTCTTTAGTTTATCAATAACGTCTTTATTTATTTTTGACATTGTCATATACAATATGTTTAATTGAGGATGAAGTTTTACACCATCCAAATATTGCTCTACATTGATTTCTGGATAATGTCTTTCTTTTTCTTTCTTAATCCAAGCAAAGTAATCCTGGACAATTCCAAGTGTACCTGGTATCTCAAAATTTATATTTTTATCACCAATAAATATAAAGTCACATGCAAAATCACTAATTCCCCATTTATCATCATCTTCAAAATATGTATAACCAATTTTATTGAGAGTCTTTTGAGTTATAATATCTACATTTGATAAATTAGCAGCAACTCTAGGCACATTTTCACCACCAATATTTAAAACAGTATCTGATTTTCTCGATATATATTCAAATGGATTAATAGTAAAATCATTAGTATCCAAAATATTATCATGCTCAATTCTATCAGCGTATCTATTAACTAAAAATTTTGCAATAGGTATCTCACATTCAGGCTCTTCGGTTAATGAAACACGTATAGTATCTCCAATTCCATCTTCTAATAAAGTACCAATCCCAAGAGATGACTTGATTCTTCCATCTTCACCTTCACCTGCTTCGGTAACACCTAGATGTAATGGATAATTCATCCCCTCATTTTCCATACGATTAATAAGAAGCCTATAGGCCTGAACCATTACAATGGGATTACTTGATTTCATAGATAAAACAATTTGATTATAATTTTCATCTTTACAAATTCTAAGAAATTCTAATGCCGATTCAACCATTCCATATGGAGTATCTCCATAACGGCTAAGTATACGATCTGAAAGTGAGCCATGATTAGTACCAATTCTCATAGCTGTACCATATTCTTTACATACTTTTATTAATGGTAAAAATCTTTTTCTAATTCTTGAAATTTCAGCGTCATACTGATCATCAGTATATTCAATATAATTAAATTTTTTCCTGTCAGCAAAGTTTCCTGGATTAATCCTAACCTTTTCAACTATTCTAGCTGCAATTTCAGCAGCATTCGGAGTAAAATGAATATCTGCAATTAGAGGAGCATTATATCCTCTTTTAATTAATTCATTTTTAATATTTTGCAAGTTCTCTGCTTGTTTTTTACTTGGAGCAGTAATACGGACATATTCACACCCAGCTTCAATCATTCTTATTGATTGATCAACTGTACCTTTAGTATCCATAGTATCTGTTGTTGTCATAGATTGAACTCTAATTGGATTATCGCCCCCTAAAGCTATATCTCCAATCTTAACTTCTCTTGATTTCCATCTTTTGTAAGAAGTTAATGAATTACAATATTTATATTTCAAAGACACAATATCATAATTTAACAAATAAGTAAAGTTTTAACACTTGAAAATTATATTTTGATATGTAACTTTAGTAATATGAGTAATTACCTAACAGCACCAAGAGCTTCTAAATCAATGCCTAAAGGCATACCATATATTATTGGCAATGAACTTGCAGAGCGATTTAGTTTTTATGGAATGAAATGCATCTTGATGGTATTTATGACCAAGCACCTAATGGATAGCAATGGACAAGCAAATCCAATGAGCGATAATGAAGCAACTTACTGGTATCATATGTTTACATCTGCTGTATACTACACTCCTATTTTTGGAGCTATCATATCAGATGCTTTTTTGGGGAAATACCGAACTATTCTTGCGCTTTCAATTATCTATTGCCTAGGTCACTTTGCCTTAGCTCTAGATGAAACTCGTTTAGGCTTAATGGTTGGTTTAACTTTAATCTCTATTGGAGCTGGAGGCATTAAACCATGTGTGTCTGCTCACGTTGGTGATCAATTTGGAAAAACAAACTCACATCTTCTAGAAAAGGTATTTAGCTGGTTTTATTTATCTATAAACTTAGGTGCTTTTATTTCAACTATGCTCACTCCAATCCTCCTAATAAAATTTGGCTCCCAAGTTGCATTTGGCATCCCTGGGATTCTTATGTTGTTAGCAACA
>PAHD01000039.1 GCA_002704685.1 Fidelibacterota bacterium | reverse complement strand
ATGTCCAAATGATTTTGATAATGACATAGATGGTGATGGTATTTGTGGCGATGTAGATGCATGTCCAAATGATTTTGATAATGACATAGATGGTGATGGCATTTGTGGCGATGTAGATGCATGTCCAAATGATTTTGATAATGATTTGGACGATGATGGTATCTGTGATGATGTTGATGATTGTGTGGGTTATCTTGATGAATGTGATGTATGTAATGGGCCAGGAATTATTGATGGTTTTTGTGATTGTGCAGGTAATGTTTTAGATGATTGTGGAGTTTGCGGTGGGGATAGTAGTAGTTGTCAGTACAGTATTGGTTTATCTGAAAATGGTGAGACTTTAGAAGATGAGGTTGTTGTTATTTCAGATGATTTAAATATACAGATTTCTCAGGGTACTTCATTTAATATTGATCCAGAGATTAATCAAGTAGAGTTAAGTATCTATGCTTATTTCAATGATGATTTACCTTTAGCATATGATGTTTTTGAGTTGTTTGGTGATACGTATTCATTCGAGCCTTACAATTTGGAGCTATCTGAACCAGCGACAATTTCAATTTTATATAATGAAAATCTAAGAAGTGGTTTCTCAATTGTAAAATTAGATGATGAAAATGATGAAACATGGGAAAGAGTAAATACATCAAGCTGTAGCAATGGAGAATGCGTTGCAAATATTAGCTCATTTGGTCTTTACTCAGTTGCAAGGATTGTTGATGATTCTTATTTTGAATCTTGCTTTGCTCATCCTTTAGAAGAAAATTATAATAGCTTTACATTTGTTGGAATTGAAGATAGTGATAATAGCACTGCTGGAAATGACTTGGAAGTTCTGTACAATAATGCAGTTTTAGATACCCCTATTCACACAGTCCGTTTTACAATTAATTGGTGTAGCGATGCATGGATAGATTTAAATAATGATGGTATATGGGATGATGATGAAAATACTGGAGATTTTTCTTGCCAGAGTCAATATGTTGTGGATAGCCCTGGGATAACTTCGTATACATTTTTTGATGATGAAAATTGGGAGGTATACCTTTCCCCATTTCAAACAGATTCTGGCAATTTAACAATATTCCAAGCTAGCTATTTTGGAGATTTCAGTTCAGAAAATTCGCTTACTCCTGGATGTGGATTTTTAGCAAATCTTGAATATGAAGGCTATATACATAGTGTGAGTGATGTAGTATGGTCTACGTTTAATCCTGATGATGGCTTGACCTATGCTTTAGATTTCAGTTATGTTCCATTTGAAAATGATTATCTAAGCGCTGAAATACCAGCTAGTTTGATTTTAAAGCAAAATTATCCAAATCCTTTCAATCCAGTTACTAACATTGAATTTGTTTTATCTCAAAATGATTATGTTGTGCTAAATATCTATGACATTAAGGGCAGGATTGTAAATAATTTGGTTTCACAGTATTTAGTTAAGGGGACCTATTCGCTTCAATGGAATGCAAAAAATACACTGAATGAAGATTTGCCTTCAGGGATTTATATTTACCAATTAAATACTTCAGATTTATCTATAACTAAGAAAATGACTTTATTAAGATAATTTTCTTAATTTTTCCCTTTATATAATCATAATAAATTGTTACTTTTTAATTAGGTTTTCATTAGAATTTATTATCTAATGTCAGTTTTGCGGTTTATCAAAATATAAAAAAATTAAAGTTGTGATTAATTTATAATTTTCACGATATTGAGGATTGGCTTGTTTAGTTATTTCAAAATTTATTTATTAAGTTTTTTTGTTTTATTCTTTTCTTGTGATAAAGATGGTACTACTATTGTAAATCCTCCAATTGAAGAACCACCTTTTATTAATAACTTGTTTGGCGATGGATGTCCTGATGATTACTCATGTTATGCTTTAGATGATGTTTATTATAATTTTTCATCTAGTAATGCTTTTGAAATTGATTATTACAAGTTTAATGCACTTCAATTAGCATCTGGAAATCATGATGCTAATGATCCTTCAAATATTTTAACTTTAAAGTCCTTTAATAATAATTACTTTGTTGGAATTCCAGTGACTTCAATAACAGATCAAACAAATCAGGTCCTAATTATTGATGATTCTGGAGAAAATTATCAGTTTGATACACAGGATATTATATCCTTATCCTTAGAATCAGAAACTGTTCAAGATTCTTTGTCTGAACTATCTACAAACTCTAATCCTTTTTCTGTTATAAAAAATATTACATGGAACTCTAATCAGGGTAGATATAATTTTACTACTGAGTCAGCAGACCAGTATAATTCATCTTTTTTGTATCAATACAGCTACGATAAAAAAAATTGGGTAACGTTAGTTGATACAGTTTTAAATACAATTTATGGAGATATCATACTTGTTGATAATGAGCAATTTTCTCAAAGAAATTATGTAGTTATAGATAGTTTGACTAATGATGATGAAGTTAGAGCTAAAAGGAAAGTAAAGTATAAAGTTAAGAGCACATATATATCTGATGATGATGCTTTAATGTTTAAAGAATCTACTGATTGTAACGATAACTACCGAAAAGATGGTCCAGAGTTGAAAATGAGCGATTTTGAAGATATGTGTTTAGGTGAAGGGGGTCAGTGGACTCAAGATGCAGACAATTCATGTGCAAGCTTCTGTTCTAATAATGGAGTTGACACTTCGTTTGATTCTATGTGTTGGAACTATTATTTGCCTGATGCAAGATTGACTGGTCGATGTTTTGATCAATTAAGTGACGAAGCTTTTTGTGATAGAGGAAATAACCTACATGATTCTGCTGAGTATTATTTGGAAGAAAATGAACCGCCAAATGGTCTTTGGGGTGTTAATGACAATCAAAATATAGAGCCATTTGAAGATAGAAATTGTAATGGGACGCGTGATGCTGAAGAATCATTAAACGCTAATCAAGATTGCCAGGGTTTTGAGTCAACAGATGGTGATATCACCTTTTGTGATAAGGGTAATGGATTGTGGGATGATGAAGAACTGTGTTATGGTGGCTCATGCTTGAATGACTACGATTATAAAAATCTTTATAAGAGAAGCGATGCTCCAGATAGATTAGTTGTTACTTATGAAATTCAATCAGATCCTGTTGCTTTTGAGCAGATATTACCTATTGGAAAGTTTTTTGATTCAGGCACAGATGGATGTTTTGATATTTTTGAAGATGGGCAAGGGTCTTGTTTGTGCGAATTTGATGATTTTAATGATGA
Source organism: Fidelibacterota bacterium (assembly GCA_002704685.1). GTDB lineage: Bacteria > Fidelibacterota > Marinisomatia > SCGC-AAA003-L08 > D37C17. Next base: position 14,060 of record PAHD01000039.1, on the reverse strand, counting down.
TATACCCTCATGCGATGATTATTTAACTAGCTTAGGATTGATGGTTGATTCTATTGGAGATGGTTTTGTCGATGGTGATTTAAATAAAGATGGTGAAATTACTGAAATAGATATTTCAGCGGCTATTTTTTCAGATTATAATTATGGGGAGTGTTTAAATGGATTTTCAGGGTCTAAAGAAGATTGCTGTCTTTCCTATGAATGTACTTGGAATAATGATTTAGATTCATGTGATATTTCAACATGTCAGCTTGTTGATGATTCTTATTGGGTAGAATTATTAGATCCAAATGGAGATAACTATAGTGAATCAAATTTATCTGGTTCGGAATTTAATGGTGAATTTGAAGTTGGTGAGCAAGCAAGATCTTATATTGATAATTCATTGTCTGACGATGACTTAAATAAAGTAATTGATTATGTCGAGTATTATTCCAACGAGTTAAGTTATTCATTATCTTATACGCCCTATGTTAAATCTCCTGATTATATAATTACTAAACAATTATCATACACCGATGGTTTTGAGACCGGATCAGATCAAATCCAAGTAATTTTAGATACATATGAAGTTCAGGATATAACTGTTTTCGATTCAGTTGTTGAATCAAGAAATACTGTTAAATCAAATACTATTATTGATCAATTAGATTTTGATGAAGGTGTTGATTTATCTTTAGTAGAAAATCTAGAAGATTTTTATAGTTCTGTTTTGAATCAATACCACTTGGTGAAAACTGATTTTACAAATTCATCAGGAACCGCAGATTATGATTACTTGATTTTCAAAGATTCAGATCGTGATATTGTAAAAATGGTACATCCATATTATCATTTTTTACCAGGATATTCCTATCCACAAGATATCGGAGATTTTTCAGATGAAGATTTTTGGCAGGCTGTTCATCTTGAGCCTGACACGCTTTTATATTCGTCCAATGGAAATATTGTAGCTGGACAGTCTTTTCAATCTATGTCTCAAGTTTATTCAGATACAGCAAATTATAATATTTTAAAACAATACACTGTTGAAAAAGCAACTGCTTCCTTAAAACATAATGTACTTGATCCTAATTGTGTTTTACTTAATGAGGATATATGTGGTAATGATGAATTTTATTGGTGTACTTGGGATAGCAGTAATGAATCATGTTACAGTACTGAGACAAATGCTATTCCAAATTGTTTGTTAGTCGATAGAATAATTGAAACTACTGCAATTGGCCCAGGCATGAGTTATAAACTGCGAAGTGAGACATATTTAAAGCCTGGTTTTGGTATTGTGAGAGAAGATGTGTCAATCTATTGGGATAATTTGCCATGGGTTGATGTACCTTGGGTCCCAGTATCAAGTATTCAATACAAGACTCCTTCAAACGATTTATTTGTTGGTCGCAATTGGAATTTATTTAATTTAAACCAAGTTGAGTTAAATAATTTAGATGAAGTTGAAGAATTTAATTATGAGCCTTATAAAATAAATAATACATTTGGCTTGCAAAGAGTTGAAATACCTTAAAATGAAAATGTATAAACATATATTATTACTAATCTTATTTAGCATATTGTTACCAGGTACTGATGGAACAATAAGAGGTAAAGTTACAGATGAAGATGGTACAGCCTTAGTTGGCACTCAGATTTATATACCAGAGCTAGAAAAAGGTGCAGCAGCAGATATTGATGGTAATTTTATTTTATTGAATATTCCAGTAGGAACATATGAAGTTAGATTTTTGATGATTGGTTATCAAACAAAAGTAATGGAAAATGTTGGTGTTGTAATGGATCAAACTCAGTGGCTTAATGTTTCCCTTCCAGAGGCAACTGTTGAAGGAGAGGTTGTTTATGTCTCTAGTGAGAGAGCGCTAGTTGAAAAAGGAACAACATCTAAAAAAGTTACTGTTAGTAAAGAGGCTATTGAAACTCTTCCAATTAGAGATGTTTCTGAGCTTTATAATCTTCAGTCAGGTGTAGTAAAAATAGATTCAAAAGCGAAAGGAATTCCAGATCATGCCGAAAGAGGTCTTGAAGAAGTCCATGTTAGAGGTGGTAGGTCTGGTGAAATTGCTTACATGATTGATGGAATGTACATTAGAAATCCTATTTACGGTGGTATTGGTAATGGTACCAGACTTAATAAGTTTGCAATTAGAGAATTTGACTGGCAACCTGGGGGTTTTAATGCAGAATATGGTGATGCTATGTCAGCTGTATCAAATCTGCATACAATGTCAGGAACAAATAAATATTCATTTAAGTTCCAATATGACACAAGCTTACTAGGAGATGCTCTAGGAAGTAGGTATGATGAGCTTAGAGATTATAATGATTACAATGTGGGTTTTGGAGGTCCTTTGCCTTTTATGAAAAAAGCAAAGTTTTGGATATCAGGCCAGTTTACAAGTAGGGGTGCTGAAACAGTTTTAAAGTTTGATGATAATGTTTATCAGTTTGACCCAGATGAATTTTATTACATAAATGATATAGTAGATCTTTACGATGATGTTGATTGGGAGCTTAATAGATACAATTATACTTGGCCTTGGGATAATATTGCGGGTTATAAATCTTTTGGATTTGATAAGACAAATGATGTTTTTGCTAAATTAATTTATGATTTTACCAGTCAGCATAAATTAACTTTATCTAGATGGGTTGTTGATGCTCATAGAAAAAGTTTTAATCCTGCATATATATATTGGGATGATGGAAGGCAAGAATTATTTAGAGATACAGAAAGAACTGCTTTAGAGTTTAATCACACAATTAATACTAAGTCTTTTTATACACTTAGGGTCTCTAATTTTATTCAAGATCAGTTTATTGGGGTGAGATGGCAAGACAATGATAATGATGGCCTTCCAGATTGGTATGAATATTCTTATCCTGCTGGTTATTCTGATTATTCTGATCCCAATAATCCAGAAATAAGACCGTTTCATTTTAATAATAGTGGAGAAATTGTTTATTACGATTATAAAGATGGTAATGGTCCAGATGAGTTTACAAGTGGATGGTATTACGGTGCTCCAACACCTGGAAACTATAATTGGAGAGTGGCAGAGCCATTTATTGACAACAATCAAAATGGATTATACGATGGACCTGGTTCTTCAGATGTTTTCTCTACAGATATGAATCAGGATGGAACATATAATGCTACTGATGATGATTTAAATGGTGATGGAATATGGGATGGTCCTGAATTAGTTACAAAATCAATTTTTAGAGATGGTGATTATTGGTTAACACCGGAAATGTATGTAGATAGTGAAGGTTTTTATGATGCTTCAGGTGCTTATCTTGCTTTTGAAGGTTTATCTCCAGCTATGACAATCAATCCATTTTTTGGATTTTTAGGATATTTTGGTTCGGAATCTATATTCGAAGATCCTAGACCGTTGTATTTTAGATTTTGGACAGAAGAAAATATATTTGGTGGAACTGATAGGTATTTTAGTGAAACTACTGCTCAAACAGATGAAATTAGGTTTGATTATACTAATCAGTTAACTAAAAAATGGAGAACTAGAGTAGGGTTTGATTATAAATCACATAAATTGGATTATTATGAAATTAAAGATCCATGGGATGATGCTTCAGCTTTCAGGCAAAGATTTGCTGAACAATGGAATGATTTTGGTGTAGATGATCAAGAGTGGATTAATGCGCAGTGTAATCAACCTGATTTTGGGGAAGGTAATGGTGTTTGGGATGGCCCTGGATATTATGAAGATCCCTGTACTGGTCAGTTAGCTTATTTCCCTGGTGAAACATTTGATGACTTCAATGGAGATGGTGATTGGAATTCATATGTTGAGCCTGAAGAATTTGCTTTTTATGTTCAAAATACTTTTGAAGTACCATGGATGGTTGTGAATGCTGGTGTTAGGCTAGATGCTGTTCAGTATAATACTAAGATATGGGCAGCTCCTGATGGTGATTTCTCTCCATATTCTCCTCATTTTTACTATGATTGTGGTCAAGATCTTGATCCAGAAACTGGTAGTGCCCTGTGTCCTGGTGATTACTATTATGTTGATACAGGATTCAATAGTCAAGATGGTGAAATATGGGATGGGTCTCAAGTTAAAATCGATGATAATTATGAATACAACCCTAATTTCAATCCAAATGATGGTGACCCAAACACAACTCCGGTTCCATCTGATTGGCAAATTTTAAATGAAGAAAATGTAGCTATGTCACAAAATAATATTTGGGATGATGGTGAATCAACAACATCAAATATTTCTGAAACAAATAATTATTCAAATGTTATTTTTAAAAATTCAGATTGGCTTTATAAAGTAAGCCCAAGAATAGGTATTAGTCATGTAATAGCAGATGGTGCAACATTTACCTTTAATTATGGTTTGTATTACCAGACACCAATTTATGAGTTTATTTATAGAAATGTTAGTAAGCTTGAAGATCCAGAGCAAGCCTTTGAGGATGCTGGTCAATCAAATCAGAGTATAGGTAATGCAACAATGACTGCTGGTAGAACACAATCATATGAACTAGCTTTTAACGTTCAGTTTAGTAGGAGGTGGGCTTTTACTAGTGGTTTATGGGTTAAGGATATGGATCAGTTGACCACAGCAAATAATTATAAGTCTGGAGTCTATGAATTTAAAGTTGCTAAAAATGGTGATTTTGGAACGGCAGTAGGTTTTGATTTCAGCTTAGAAAATAGAGGCAGGGTTTTTAATACTATGATTCAATATACATATTCTACTGCTAAAGCTAGTAGTGAGTATGATGCAGCTGCATTTGGCGCAATTGAAGTAGATGCGCCTCAGCAAGAAACTTTAATGCCTTATGATAGAACTCACGATCTAACTATGAGCATATACTCAACAAAACTTCCATGGGGCATAAATGGTGGTTTGACAGCATTTTTTCAATCTGGAGAGCCATACACTCCACTAAAGTTTAATGGTGATAAACCTGAGGAAGATCTTCAAAATAAATATTCGAAGAGGTCTCCTGCGATGATTACAATGGACATGTCTATTTCAAAAGAATTTGAGGTTGGTGATAACATGGTTATGTTTGGAATGAATATTTTTAATTTATTTGATAAGCCGTATCCCTTCTCAGTTTATCCATTAACAGGAAGGTCTGACAGACCTGGAGAATACTATGAAAAAAATATTGGGAGAGAGTTATCGGGATCTTACTATGATAGGCCGTGGTATTACTCAAATAATAGAGAGATTAACTTTTTTGTAAGGATTGATATTAACTAATGAAATATAATAAATCATATATGGCAGTTTATGTGCTGTTTCTTTTTTGTAACTTTTTATTATCTGGTGAGCTTGTAGATAAAAATAATTCAGCGGGTCACCCTTGGTCTAGTACTATGTCAGGTCAATCATTTGGTAAAGTTGGTGAATTTGGTTTTCCTTCAAATCCAATGAATGATAGGGCTAGGGGATATCTGCTAAAAGGTAAGGCGCAAGCAGCAATAACAAACTATGGAAGAATAATAGATTGGGATCATCATCCACCTGGTTTGTGGGGGAACTATACTTATTTACCTGCAGTAGCTTTTGTTGCAGGAATTCCTGGGCAAAGTTATTCATATCTTTATGATTGGTATAATAACGATTCTAATCCAGCATGTCCCGCAGGTGATAATGGTTATGTGATATGGTGTTCAAATGAAGCTTACCAAGATCCAAACAATACTATACCAGGATTTTCATGGTATGAAGATGGAGATACAAATTTTGTTAGCATAGTATTTGATGCTTATAATGATAATGGTATTCTTGGAGATAAGCTCTGTTCTCCTTACGAGATTGCAAATCAGACATGTTTTGATGATGAGGGGCAGCAGATTTTGTTGGAATGTGATTTTAATGATGTCAATCAATATTGTATAAATAATTTAAATGAAGTTGTAATGATAAGCTTGCAAGAAAGCGAAGATTTTAATGTCGATCCTAATAATGCTAACGTATATGGAGATAACCTCTTACGTAAAGGTGTTGGCTTTGTATTTCCATGGGCAATGAGGCCTTCGTTAAAGCAAAGATTAGATGATTTTGACTTATATGATTATGGTGATGACCAAGATGAGTGGACATCAGATGATGATTATGACTATTATGGTTCCAATGTAGCAGAATCTTGGTTTACAAGATGGAGTCCAAGTTCAAATACTGATTGGCACGCATCAACTAAATCTAGAGAAAATACTCATAATACGGTAATCAATGAAAGTGACGTCTTTGGTGATATAAATTATCTAGATACAGGTACATATCCTGTTTTAGCCCATAGTGGTGAATCTGATACATGGCCTACTGATTTCAATGAAGATGGTCAGTTGGTACCAACTTGGCCTGGTTGGTATGCAGAGAGTTATTCCCCTGAAGAGACTGGGTGTTTTCCTGCTAAAAGATACAATGATGATTGTTGGATGACCACCGATAGATTTATTTCAGATATGGATGTTTACATGGAGTTTGATGATAGGTGGGCTCATAGAGGAAATATGGTTACAAATAATGAATATGAGCAAACAGGTTACCCGATGGGTATGCGTGTTATGGCTGAGGCTCATTCATATGGAATTTCATTTGCTGAAGATATTATTTTTGTAACTGTAAATGTTAGAAATGAGAGCGGTGATGGATGGTGCGCATTTGAAAAAGATAGGTATGGTAATAAAGTATATGTAACTGATAATAATGGTAATTTGATTTGTGGTGATGGTATGGTTATGCCTGATGGAACTAAATTAAATGCAGGTAAAGGTTTTACATACAAAGGTACTTCAATGGGTTTTTATATGGATGCAGATGTTGTTACATCTAATAGATTTGGAAGTTTTGGTGTTCATTCTAATGATGATGATTTTATGGAATATTATGATTGTAAAAATCCTGATTTATCACCTGATGGGTGTGATGTTATAAATGATGATACTTTAAGAGTAAGTATTGCTATGATATATGATTACTCTTTTGGTCCTCCAGAAGATATAGGTATTGTAGCAACTCAGTTATTAGATTCACCTTATGCAACTGAAGCTGTAGATTTAAATCTTGATGGTATTAACGACATATACCCCGGTGATAAATTGAAAATGACTGATTGGCATTGGTTTTCATGGTATAACAGGCCTGGTGTTACTTACCAAGAAGGTGATGCTGGATGTTGTGCTGGTGATCCTGGAACTTCGCAAGCAAGAAATAAAGAAGATATTATGTATAAAATAATTGCTGGCGATACAACCAACTTATCTGATGATGAAAAAGATTGGTATTTTCATACTGATAATCCTACTTTAGATGATCCAAATACTCTTAATCCACATTTTGATTCACTCGAAGGTCTTGAGCAAACTTCTTTTTTTCAGGACGACCCTGATGGATTAGATGCTGTATTGCAAATGAGCAGTGGTCCATTTAGTCTTGAAGTTGGTGAGCAGGCTCCATTTTCTTTTTGTATTATTTTTGGCCAAAATAGAGATGATTTAATAAAAAATGCTACTTTTGCTCAATTAATGTATAATAGTCACTATCAAGGATATACTTCTCCAGATACTCCAACTTTAACTGCAACAATTGGAGAGGAGAATAATGATGAAGAGTGGTATGACGGTCAACATCATTGTATAAACTTAAGCTGGGATGATACTGCAGAAAACTCTACTGATGTTGTAACTGGCTACTCTGATTTTGAAGGTTATAATATTTATAGAAGTACTGATGGGGGCTTGACATGGGGTAACCCTGACACTGATCTTTATGATGTTGAGGATCCTGATAGCTGGATTCCATATGCATCATTTCATTTAACTGCTGAGCAGGATTACAATCATTGTACTTTTTCTAATGATTATCATGGGGAATGTAGTATATCAAATCCTGATTATTATATTTTAAGTTCTTGTCATGAAACGTGTCAGTTGCTAGATAGTGAGGGTGTTGTGCAGCAACCAGTTAATTGCAAGGATGAAGATGGCTGGATTGATTGTGTTGAAAATACTTGCCAAGATAATAGAATAACAGTAGATGTTTATAGCTTACTACCAGATTTAGATCAATTAAGTTACTCTCCAGTCTTTAGTGTTGTTGATTGTGATGATTCTAGGTGGGGAGGTAATGAAGATGGGGTTCCTGATATTAGAGGTTACAATGTTTGTGGAACGGATGTTCATAATTTAATTAAAGGTCCAAATGCACTTGGGGACTGTGATGCTGTTGATAGTGATGGTTTAGAGCTTGGTATAAAGCGTTCATTTACAGATTGTAATGTAATTGATGGAAAAGAATATACATATGCTATTACTTCATATGATACAGGAATACCTCCTGATTATATCAGTAATTTCAATGAGGAATATGGTATATATAACCAAGAATTAAATACAGCCAATCCTTTAAGCTTTGCTGCTCCAGATGGTTATCAGTCAATTGAGTCTAGTAGAGGAAGAACTAATAATGATAAGAATTATGTAACAGTACAATCAGGTTCAAATTCAACTCAAAGTATTTCACAAAATATTAAAGCTGTTCCAAATCCTTTCTTTGTTCACAGTGGATTTGAAGATAATGAGTATAGAAAGCAAATTAGATTTACCCATTTGCCAGCTAAGTGTAAATTAACAATTTTTACTATTTCAGGAGAGAAAGTTGTTACTCTTGAGCACGATGATGAAGAAGATGGTAATTTATTTTGGGATGTTAGAACTTTAAATAATCAAGAAGTTGCTCCAGGGTTATACATTTTTTCTGTAGAAAACCAAGTACCTGGCTTTGAAGGTGAAAAATTTCTTGGCAAATTTGCGGTGGTAAGATAATGTATAGATTAAAGACATATTATATAGCAGTATTATTAAGTGTATCTTTTGTTCAAGCACAGGATAATGTAGATATTGTAACCAAAGTTGCAACGGGTGCAGCTAATTGGCTTAAGTTAGAAACAGGTACTAGGGCTATTGGAATGGGCGGTGCATATACTGCTGTTGCTGATGATGTTGCTGGTATTCCTTATAATCCTGCTAGTGTTTCTTTTGTGATGGGTCAGCAAGGATTTGTATCTACTAATCAATATGTAGCTGGTATCAGTTATAATGTTTTAGGCTATGCTACTAATCTTTCAGGAGTTGATTATGCTGGTTTACATATGTTCTTCTTAGATTCAGGATCTATGGATGTTACAAATGAATTTTATCCTGATGGAACGGGTGAAACATTTAGCATGACTGGTTTATGCTTAAGAGGAGCTTATGGTAGAAGGGTAACCAATAGATTACGCATAGGTTTTACAGGAAAATATATAAGGGAGCAAATTTATACAACGCAAATGCAATCTTTTGCAGTTGATATTGGTTCAAACTTTAATACTGGTATTTATGGTTTTGTTTTAGGAATGTCCATTAATAATCTTGGTCCAGATGTAAAATACGATGGAGAGGGTTTAGAAATTGAATGCGATGAATCACCAACAGGTTATTGTCAACAGATAGCTGAATCATTTTCATTACCTCTGACATTTAGATTAGGTTTTGCAAATACGCTTATTGGTCCTGAGAGCGAGTTTATTAAAAGTAAAAATCATAAGCTTTTAGTTTCACTTGATGCCATTAATCCAATTGACTTTACATTATATGGAGCTATGGGTTTTGAGTATGGTTTATCAGATACATTTTTCGTTAGAGGTGGAACTCATTTTGGACATGATACAGCCGATGCAAGTTTAGGACTAGGATTTAATTTACAGACTGAAGGCTTTGGTCTAGGGATAGATTATGCTTATGTAAATTATGGAGTACTTGATTATACACATCAATTTGGACTGAATTTTGAGTTTTAATGTTTAAGTGTCTTAGAAATATATTATTTTTTTCATTTTTAATTTCATCTACAGTTTATCCTTGTGTTAGAGGAGATAATTGTTTTATTCCTTTGGCAAATGCTGGTGATGATAAAACATATTTTATTGGATCAACAGTAACGTTAGATGGTTCTGGATCATCAGATCCTGAAGGAAGTAGTTTAACTTATATTTGGTCATCTGATTTTTTTGAATCTAATTTAGAAGGCATGAGTCCTACTTTTGTTTTGGGAAATAATGCTGAAGATATTACAATTATTTTAGTTGTAAATGATGGAGATTATAATTCTGAGCCTGATACTATTGTAATATCAGTTTTAGATGTGAATCTGCCACCTGTTATTGAAGTTGAAACTTCATTAACTGTTAATAAAAATTCAGAATTCATATTAGATGCTAGTGGAACTCAAGATAATAGTTCTTTAACAGGAATTATGACATTTAATTGGGACGTCCCAGATGAATTTAATTGTGTTGAAGAAGATTCATCTATACTGAATTGTACTTCACCAAATGTCACATCAGATCAAAATTTTACAATTAATTTAACAGTTTCCGATGGTCAAGATTCATCTGTTCAGGCCATATCTATTTTGGTAGTTGCAAATCAAGAGCCTATTGCAATACCTGGTCCTGATTTAGAAGTAAAGCTTGGAACAACTTTTGAACTAGATGGTTCTTTTTCTTTTGATCCAGAAGGTTCTAGTTTAACTTATTTATGGACTATACCTAGTGGTTTTTCGATTGTTGAAGGATCTGAAAATGATGCTCAAATTATTGTACAATATGATGGAAATTCAATTCCAATCGAAAATAGTCATATTTTTTCATTAACTGTTAATGATGGTTCAGATAATTCAGAGATAAATATTGGAGAGAGTATTTTTATAAGTGAATACTGTGAACATCCTGATGATACAGATGGTAGATATTTTGAAATTTATAACCCAACTAGCCAGACTATTGATTTAGAGAATTATGAGCTTTGGAGGCTATCAAATGGTGGTACTTGGGGAAATGATGGAAGTAATACTACTTTCTCTTTATCTGGATACTCCATTAATCCTGGTGAAGCAATTGCAATCACTAGGAGAGCTGCAAATAATAATGATGCTGCAGAACTTATTGATTTTGAAAATATAAATTATATTAATTGGACTAATTTTAATCCTGGCGGTGATGATGCTATTGCTATTGTTTTAAATGGTCAGCTTGTTGATGCAATAGGTGGTACTACTGATCCTGGCTCTGCATGGGATGTTGCTGGAAATATAGAAGCGACAAAAGATGCTCAAATAATTAGAAAAGATAATGTGGTTTCAGGTAATATTAATGAAGATTGTCTAGAAAATAATAATGGTAGTGTTGAAAATCAAGCATGTTGGAATTCATCAGCTGGAACTAATTCTGAAAATTCAGAATGGATTTATTATGAAGATCCTGACAATGGAAATTCATCAATTCCAGATGTTGATTCTTTTTCAAATGCCGGTTATCACTATTGCGCAACATGTGATAATTATTTAACTGTTACTCTTACAGATAATGATAATCCTATTGCTTTACCTAATGCTGATTTTATTTATAACGAAGTTGATAATTATTGGTCTCCATCATGGCAGGCCTTGGAAGGTTCAATAATCACCTTAGATGCTTCTCTATCATCAGATCCAGAAGGTGTTGATTTATCATTTTCATGGGAGTCAAGTGATGTTGTTTTTTCAGATGCAAGTATTAGTAATCCAACAATAGAAATTCCATCTTTAAATGAAATTAATATTGTTCTTACTGTAAGTGATGGACCAAACAGTGATAGTGTGAATATTAAGATTAACATTGCTTCTTTAAACACTAACCCTTCTCCTGTTGCTGAGTTTTCAAGTATGGTATTAGGTGAAGAAATAATAAGTGAGCAAGATTTGACCGAGTTTTATGAAGGTTATACAATTACTTTTAATGCTCTTTCAAGTACTGATAATACTTTTACAGGAAATTTATCATACAGCTGGTCTCTTAATCCACCTGATTTAGATCTTATTGGGTCAGAATTATCTGAGGTTAGTTTTGTTGCTCCCGAGTATATTGGTCAAGATAAAAATTATTCATTAACATTAACAGTTGGTGATGGAACTTTAGAGTCATCTGTTGAAACAGATTTCACTATTGAAGCAAGAATGCCAATAATTGGAGTAGCTGAAACAGAAATAGATGGAAATGAGAATTCATTTATTAGGCTTGATGCAAGTTCAACGACTAATCCTGATGGTTTGGTTAGTGATTTAGATTTCTCTTGGAGCCCTAATTCTTTAATCTCAGGATACTGTAGTAATGATGACACTATTTCTTGCGAAGATGAGTTATGCTCTAGTTCTTGTGTTGATGATGCATCTATTGCATTTGCATTTATTGATAAAAGTATAGGCGAAAATACAACCTATGAAGTTAAAGTTGATGCAGAAAATAATACTAACCTTGAATCTGAACAAGCTCAAATTAATATTAATGTTATAGCTCAATATCCTGTAGCTAACCCAGGTATAAGCCAGACCTATGTTTGTGGTACTGAAGTTACATTATTTGGAATGAGATCTTCAGATCCACAGCAAGAGGTTGTTTCTTTTGGCCAATGGGAATCTGAAACAAGCTGGGATGATGAAACCACATCAAATGTTATTGCATTTTATAATGAGAATTTAGGTTTAATGCCTTTGGATGGTTATGCTTTTAATTGGATAGCACCTAATGGAGTTGTATTGTCAAGTGTTAACGCAGTTAACCCAACTTTTGAGATTCCATGTGATGATCCACTTGTAGGTGAAACCTTAGATTTTGATTTAACTGTGATTGATGTAAATGATAATTTTGAATCAAAATCTGTATCTGCAAGTGTAAGTATAGTTGAAAATGAAGCTCCAGTTGCTGTAATAGGTAAGCATAGAATTTATAATGAGGGTGATTTAGAAGAATCCTACCTTTATGGATATTCATCAAATTCATCTACTGATCCAGATACACTAAGAGCTTTATCTGGACAATTATTTACACTTTATGGTGAAAATTCTTTTGATGATACTCCTTATTCTAGTTTATTATATAGTTGGAGTGCACCTGATGGTATTGTTTTATCAGACGAAAATGTAGCTAATCCTACATTTGCAGTTCCATTAGATCTTTGCTCAGATGGAGTTTCTTTTACAGAAAAAGATTGCTGTAGTAATAATGGCGGAGTTTGGACTGCTAATCAAATATGTGAAAATACTCCTGAAAGTTATAGTTGGGTTAATGAATCGGACCTATTGTCATTTTCATTAACTGTATCTGATGGAGATATAGATAATGATACAGATGCTCGTTCTAGTACAGTAACAATACCTATGATTTATGGAGCATTTACAGAACCTACACAGCCGAGCTTGTACGCAAGATCTGAAAATGAAAAAATCTTTCTTTATTGGGATAACTTAGCAGAAAAATCAATAGATAATTTGTCAAAGTATGCAGATTTTCAAGGTTATAAAATATATCGAAGTACTGATTACGGGCAAACTTGGGGTGATGCAATTTATAATGATGGTGAAATTGTAGGATGGCAACCTTATGCTCAGTATGATTTGTCAGCAGAGCAAGATAGTACTTACTGTCTTTATAAAAACGCATTTTCAGATTGCAATAAAAATAGCTTTGGTAATAATCTTCCTAATAATGTTGCAACATACAGATACGATGATGTTTCAGATTATGTATCTTGGTATGATGGTTATTATTGGCAGAACTTAGGATCTAATACTGGGTTAACTCAGTCTTTTATTGATGAGGATGTAATTGACGGTGTTGATTATACCTATTCGATTACTGCCTATGATAGTGGAGTAAGACCAGATACATTGCAGTATGGACATTTTGGTGAATTATCAAATACAACATGGGATCCGGATGTATGGAATAATAATAGAGCATTGTATACATTTACTGAATACGTTGAGGTAGATAGCTTTTATTTTTATAGAATGGATTATGATATCTTAGAGTCATCTATTGAAAATGGTAAGCACATGTATAAATTAGCTCCTCCAAGTGAATGGTTAAGTAATGGCATTGTAACAGATTCTGATATTAATAATGGTGTAAAGATATGGGAAACTAATACAGTATGGCCTATTTCTAATCCTGATGAATTTCCAGCTATGTATAGTATG
>PAHD01000038.1 GCA_002704685.1 Fidelibacterota bacterium | reverse complement strand
TCACACAGTTGGCATTTTGAATCAGGTTATCATGTTTTTACTACAGAAGATGTTGATTATTCAAGAATTGTACTATCCTTAAGTAGACATTTTAAAACGATAAATGATTAGATTTTTTTATACACTGGCTCTACTATCTCTAGGTTTGCCTAACACTTTTTCAAGAATTATTACTACGATTGACATACCTAGCTCTTATACATTTGAAGGCACTTCTTTAGAAACAGGAAATATTTTGTTTTCGCAAGATTATGATAATAAAATTGGAATTAATATAGCTTATCAACAAATTGTTTATTTTAGAGAAAAATTTAGTTTGTATGCTGGTGGAGAATTTATGCTAGGGAAAAAATCTGAATCGAAGATTGCATTTCATTCAATGTATATATCACCTTCATTTTTATTGAAAGAAAAAATTGCTTTTAGTGGAAGAGTTGGAATTACCCAAATTAATACAGATCAACCTAATTTTAATTTAGATAGAGGTATATTAGCATCTATTGGTTTAGAATATAAAGTCTCTGATGATATTATTTTAGGTTTTGATTATTGTTTTTATGATATAAAAAACAAAACTATTACAGATGTATCTAATTTTAATTCTCCAATTACAACAAATATTGATGGAGATAATATTTTAATTGAACCTGTTGATTTAGATTTAAGTTATCAAAAATTAGGATTTTCAATTATTTATGCTTTTACAAATAATAAAAAAGAGAAAAAATTATGAAATTAAAATTGCATTGGCAAATTGCTATATGTATGATACTTGGAACTATATTTGGTTTATATTTTAACAGGCATGATGGTAGCTCAATTTTATACACTTTGATTGTATTATGTGGAGATATTTTTATACGATTACTAAAAATGGTTATTGTCCCTTTAATTTTTACATCTATAGTAATTGGGGTATCATCGATAAAAAATAGAACAAAAATAGGAAGACTTGGTATTAAAACATTTTCATATTATGTGATGACAAGTTTGATTGCTATATTAATTGGCTTGTTTTTAGCAAATACAATTCAGCCAGGAATTGGAGCAACTACTATTGAAAGTGTTGAAGCATTTGACACTAATAAGCTAACAACTTCAACATCAATATTAGATATTTTAAAAAGAATGATTCCTATCAATCCTTTTAAGGCATTTGCTGATGGAGATATGCTTGGAACAATATTTTTTGCGTTATTTTTTGGGATAACTCTTGGTTCAATAAATTCTAAACCATCTTCTACAATTTTAGATTTAATCAATTCTTTTTATACGATTATTATGAAGATGACTCAGATTATAATAAAATTAGCTCCAATAGGAGTTTTTGGATTAATTACAAAAGCAATTTCTAATATGGGTTTATCAATTTTCAAGGAGCTTGGATTGTATGCTCTAACAATTGCAGCAGGACTNTCAATACATTTATTAATAGTTTTACCAATTATTCTTTTCATATTTGTTAGGGTTAATCCACTAGTTCATTTTAAAGCAATTGGTTCAGCAATGGTAACTGCTTTTTCAACAAGTTCTTCAAGTGCAACCTTACCAGTTACTATGGGGTGTGTAAAAAANAATGTTAAGGCTTCTGATGAGGTNACAAGTTTTGTACTGCCTATGGGTGCTACAATAAATATGGATGGAACTGCTCTATATGAATGNGCTGGTGTTCTTTTTATTGCTCAAGCACTNGGAATTCCTCTTGATTCAAGTCAGCAATTTGTAGTTGTTATAACTGCCTTGTTAGCATCTATTGGTGCAGCTGGTATACCTAGTGCTGGTCTTGTAATGCTTTTTATTGTTACAGATGCTGTTGGATTATCAAGTGATGCAGTTGCAATTTGGGTTGGATCAATGTTAGCAATTGATAGACCTCTTGATATGTTTAGAACAATGGTTAATATATCAAGNGACAGNGTNGGAGNNGCNGTTNTTGCTAAATCTGAAGGTGAAGATTTATACTCATAATAGTTTTTGTATACTATCATTAATTTTAATATCAGAATNGTAANAAGTATTTACTTCAATTATTTTAACTCCTTTAGANTTTGAAATCTTACTTATTTTACTATCAAAACTCTTGGATTCTAATTTATAATATTTAAGCTTAAATAATTTTGCAACATCTTTTATTTTAATATTCTGAGGTGTAATCCAAAATTCATCAAAACCAGGAATATCTTTATCAGCATAATCCAACGTTTTAAATATTTGTCCACCATTATTATTTATAACAATGATAGTTAAGTTTGCAGCAATAGATTGTAAAACATTAAAACCATTCATATCATGAAAAAAGCTAATATCACCTATAACAAGAAAATTTTTTGTTTTTTTATTAATAAAAGATATTCCAAGGGATGTAGATAAGACTCCATCAATACCACTAGCTCCTCTATTTGTAAAAATATGAACTTGTTTTTTTAATATANCAGAAAATTTATTGAAGGATCTAATTACAGAGGAATTTCCAATAAATAGATGATCTTTTTTGTTCAAANATTTTGTTAATGATTTTACTATAGAAAATTCATTATTAGGTTTTTTTTCTATGTTTAAGCATTTATTTCTAAATAAAAGTTCATATTCATTAATTTTACTTAGCCAATTTTTATCTAATAAATTATTATTTTCTATTATTATATTTTTTGGATAGGCTTTAATAATNTGTTTTGAATCNTCATTAAAATATAAATGAGGATTAATNAGGTAAGTTATATGNTTATTTTTCGATAAAAATTTGTTTAATNTTTTTGATATTGGTTTTGATCCAAATCGTATGATTAAATCAGGATTTTTAATTTTATTACTATAAAAATCATAGTATGTATTAATATTTTTATAGTGCCTTAAATTAGAATTAATATCTGCAAATACTGGGAAATTTAATTGCTTAATTAAATTATATGTATCCTTAGCTTCATTTTCGTTTAAATTTCCGCAAATAATTAAAGGGCGTTTAGATTTTGGAACTTTGAAAATTGTATTTTTGTTNTTAATTATAATTTCTGTTTCATTAATTTCAATTACTTTTTGATTTTTATCCAAAAGAGGCTCNTCAAATCTAATATTTATGTGAACTGGTCCAGGTATATTTTTATTATCACCGTTTGCATTATTAATAATTTTATTTATTTTTTTTAATGTTGATATCTGATTTGATATTTTTATATCAATCATTTGCCTTATAAAGTTTTTATAAATACCAACTTGATTAATGGTTTGATTTTCGCCTGTGTTTATAAGTTTCTNAGGTCTATCAGCTGTAATAATAATTAAAGGCGTCATTGAATAGTATGCTTCGATTATTGATGGAAGTAAGTTAGCTGTTGCTGTTCCAGATGTTGTTAATACTATTACTGGATTATTTGTTTTTTTTGCTATTCCAAGTGAAAAAAATCCATTAGATCTTTCATCAATATGGCTANTGCATTTAATTGATTTTTCTTTAATTAATGCTACAGTAAGAGGAGTATTTCTTGAACCTGGGGAAATACATGCATATTTAATATTTTTTTTTGCAAACAGTTTTGCAATACTTTGGGACCAAGCTATATTTGACAATCTTTTTTCCATTACACTTTATTACATTTTACTAATTTATTTTAATAATAAAATTATATAAATTTATAACATGATTAAATTAATACTTAACATAATTTTTCTTATTAGTTTGTCTTTTTGTCAAATCCAGTATGAAGGTATTCCCAAGTATTTTAATTCAAGAATTGATAATTTAGTTTCTTTATCGACAGAACAATCATCAATTATTGATACTGATTTTGATCCAATGGTATTTAAATATGGAGATNAATANAACTTAGATGTTAATATTTTAGAATCTTCTTCAGTTATATTTGACGATCAAGAAGTGACTTATTTGCTGGGTATTCAATCAAGNGGTGCTTTTGGAATAGGNATCAATTTCAGTNAATTCTTNTTATCAGAAAATGCAAANTTATATATTTATGANTTTGAACAAACATATTATATNGGTTCATTTACTAGCTTGAANAACAAGGANAGTGAAGTTTTATCAACNTCAATTGTCAAAAGTGANCATGTGATTATAGAGTTNACTGTNCCANNNAATGANATAAAAAATATTAAGTTACATATTAATTCAATNATACATGATAGNACAGATATTCTTANNTATTATAATAATAGNTCTTCAAATTCNAGAGAAGATTGTAATATAAATGTTATATGCTCAGAAGGAGATGATTGGAGAGATCAAATTAATGGAGCGGTTAGAGTTTCAATGGGTGCAGGTTTATGTTCTGCTTCTATTATAAATAATACTGAAAATGATAGAACTCCTTATGTTTTATTTGCTGACCATTGTGTAAGCGGAAGTCCTAATAATTATGTTGTTTATTTTAACTATCAAAGTACTAGTTGTAATGGAACTTCAGGTTCTTTGAATCAAAGTATTAGTGGTACAAATTTACTTTATCAAGAAGATATAAATTCAGGAGCTGATATTGCTTTGTTGAGATTAACTTCAGATATACCAGATTCATATAATCCTTATTATGTAGGTTGGTCTGTTTCTAGTAGCCCACCAAATGAAGCAATAGGTATTCATCATCCTGGAGGTGATATTAAGAAAATTTCATTTACAAATGATAATGTTTCAGCTGGTGGATCAGGAGCAAATTATTGGGAATTTCAGTATGATTTAGGAAGAGTTATACCTGGGTCGTCTGGTTCACCATTTTTCAATGAAAATAAAAGACAGGTTGGAGTTGCAAGTTATATATATACTAACTATTGTGATCCATCACCAGATTGTTATTGTGATCAGCAATACAGTCATGGATATGGAAGAATAGATAGAGCATGGTCAGGCCTTAGTAATTATTTAGATCCTTTAAATTCTGGAGTTTTATCAATTGATGGTATAAGTAACTCGGGTATTAATATTGTTCATGATTCATATGAAGATATTCCTTATGANAATCAAAATTCATTANTATTTACAGCTAATGTTACTTCATATTCTGGGCAAGTTGATGGTGTNGAATTACATTATAATTTAGGAGATAGTTGGCAAGTCCAGTCAATGCCAAGNCTAGGTTTTGGTAGTATATATGAGACTTCAATTGAAGGTNTATATAATGGAATGCTTATNGANTATTATATNCTNGCTGTAAATTCAGATGGAATTATANAAACGTATCCCAATAGTGCTCCAAGTAATTCTATATTATTTATTTTNGGAGACTTACCTGATTTGTATGCNAATGAATTTGAAATAGATGGAAGTGATTGGGTTATTGGTGANTCNTCNGATACTGCCACANCTGGAATTTGGAATTTAGATANACCNCAGGCTTCATTTAATGACCAAGGTTTACAAGTACAACCTGGNCTGGATCATACANANGATGGNCAGGTATGTTTTTTTACTGGAANTGGTTATGAATTAGACCCTAATACTGGTCAGAATAATGCTAGTTTTGATGATGTTGATGGTGGTANNACGACATTGTTTAGCCCTACTTTTAANTTATTATCAATTGATAAAGCCGTATTAACTTATTGGAGGTGGTATACAAATAATATTGGTGATAATGGTAATAATGATAAATGGGTTGTAAGCGTATCGAATAATGGTGGTGCTTCCTGGATAGATTTAGAAAATACATCGATATCTAATGCAAGTTGGGTTAAGCAGAGATTTCTACTAAATGATTTTATTAATCTTACTTCTGATATTATTTTTAAGTTTGTAGCTGAAGATGTTTTTAATACAGGAGATGCTGGATCAGGAGGTTCTCTTGTGGAAGCAGCAATTGATGATTTTTTAATTGAATATATAACTTCTGGATCTGGTATAGTTGGAGATATTAATAATGATGAAGCAGTTGATGTNCTAGACATTGTTGTACTTGTTAATATGGTTTTAGGTTTTGAATCTTCAAATTTTCAAGTCGCTGATATTAATTCNGACGGTTCTGTCAATGTTCAAGANATNATTTTAGTTGTCAATATTATTCTTAATTAGAATAATATNTATAATTTNTTGCCTTTAACATATATTTTCTTATAAAATANGTTNATTGAAAGTAACAAAAATAAAGGAGTTTTAGATGGTAGGAGTTGATTTAACAAATTTCACTATATTTTCTTTTTGGTTAGCGACAGCTATGATGCTAGCTTCAACTGTATTTTTCTTTGTAGAAAGATCAGANGTAAGCGTTAAATGGAGAACATCAATGACTGTTGCTGGGTTAGTTACAGGAATTGCATTTTGGCATTATTTAACAATGAGTCAACTTGCAGCCGCAGGAACTTCACCGGTTGCATATAGATATGTAGACTGGTTTATAACTGTTCCTTTGCAAATAGTCGAGTTNTATTTAATATTAGCAGCAGTAACTGTTGTNAGTTCTCGTGTTTTTTGGAAACTATTAATAGCAGGTTTGGTTATGCTTGTTGGTGGTTATGTNGGAGAAACATGTGAGTGTTGGGAACTTTACGGTTTTATTGTTGGAATGTTAGGTTGGGCTGGTGTTATATATTTAATTTTTGTTGGTGATGCAGCTAAAGTAAATGATTCTAGNAACAATGAAGCTAGTCAATTTGCTTTTAAAGCAATGAGAATGATAGTTCTTTTTGGTTGGGCTATTTATCCAATNGGATATTGGTTAGATGATGCATCTTTAAATGTTGTTTATAATTTAGCTGACTTAGTTAATAAAACAGCATTTGGCTTAATGATTTGGGCTGCTGCAAAAATGGATTCTAAGTAGGTATATATACATTGATAAGTCACTCTTTTTGAGTGACTTATCAAGTACCTTTATTTAAAATAGTTTAGGATATGCTCTGATTTAATCTTCGTTTCTTCCCATTCTTTATTAGCATCAGATTTAGAGACTATTCCACTTCCTGTAAATATATATATTTTTTTTCTTATTAATAAAAATGATCTAATTGGAACAAAGAATTCACCATTTCCCTTTGTATCAAAAGTACCAATACACCCTCCATACCAGCCTCTATCAAATTTCTCAAAATTATTAATAATTTCAATTGCTTTTTCAGATTTATAACCTAATAATGCAGGAGTAGGATAAAGTTTATTAACTAAATCAATAATATGGGTTTTATTTTTCAATGTTCCTGAAATAGAAGTTATTAGATGATAAATATAATTTAAATCTAAAATTTTAGGGCTTTTTGGAATATTTGTTTTACTACAAAGAGGATTTATTATATTTTTAATATGTTTAATTACATAGTTGTGCTCGTCAATTTCCTTTATTTTTTTTAAGTCATTCTTATTTTTTGAACTTCCAGCAAGAGCATCAATTGATAATTTATTTTTACTTGATAATCGTATAAGTTTTTCAGGTGTTGAACCTATAAATGATACATTTTTATTAAAATTAATAAAAAAATTAAAGCAGTTTTTATGTTTACTATTCAAATATTTTATCAAATCTTTTTTATCTAAATTATTATTCAAATAATATTTTATCATTCTTGATATTACAACTTTTGATAGATCTATATTATTAATCTTGTTTATAGCTTTTTTAATATTTAATAAATAATTATTTTTTTGTGGATTTTCATACCCAATTTTAATTTTCGGTATAGTGGATTCTTTGCTATGGTTAATATTATTTATAATTTGTGTTTCTTTTAAAAATTCACTTAAAAGATAGCTTTTTTGAGTTTTTGAATTAACGATTTTAAAGTACGTTATGGTTGTTTTTTTAGATTTTTCTTTAATTAATATTTTTGGAATTATAAATCTTCCTTTTGGAATATTTTTCCAAGGAGAGTAGTTTTTTTTAATTAAATCAAAAGATAATCCCCCAAAAAAATTTACTTTATTAGTAGTGTTTGTTAATATCTCATAATCATATTTTTTTAAAATTTTTATATCGTTCTTTGTATCTATATCTAAAACTAGGGTTTTACCATATCCAAAATACTTGGTTCCAGATGGGTATTTCATATAGAATGTGTGTTTTTTATTAATATTATTATTGCAGATATTATCAATCTTACAATTAATATTTGATTCGTATTTCAAAATACATTTTTTATTAAAACTTTGTTTATTTGAATATATTTTTTCTAAAAATGATTTAAACTTGAAATTTTGCATTTTTTAATCTTATTTAATATATAAATCTATTTAAAATAGTTCATCTATAGAACGTATATTTTAAGTATTTTAATGTGAAAGTATAATATTATGTCAAAATTTATTCATCATGGTGAAGACAAAAAAACATATGTAAAAAATATGTTTAATGATATATCTAGGCGTTATGATTTATTTAATACAATATCTAGCTTTGGAGTAGATAGATACTGGAGATTTAGTCTTGTTAGAAAGTTCAATTTAAATCAATCTGACTATTTACTTGATATTGCAACAGGGACAGGCGATGTTGTGTTTAGTATGTATAAAAAATTTAAAAATAGATTAGTTGGGCTTGATATTGCAGATAAAATGATTGATTTAGCTAAGTTGAAGCAAGTTAAAAAAGGTTTAAAAGATCAGGATATTTCATTTATACAAGGAGATGGTGAAGATCTTGGTTTCTCAGATAATAGTTTTCATGGTTTAACAATTTCATTTGGATTTAGAAATTTAGGTAATTATGACAAAGGTTTGTCAGAGTTTTATAGAGTATTAAAGCCAGGTGGTAAAATAGCTATCTTAGAATTTTCAAAGCCAAAAGTTGGATGGTTCATTCCCTTGTTTAGATTTTATTTTAATAGAATTGTTCCTTTGTTAGGGGCTATGTTATCTAGAAAAGATGCTTTTTTATATCTTCCAGAATCTGTTGATTATTTTTTAAGTAGAGAAGATCTTTCTGGTAAAATGAAAGCAATTGGTTTTAAAAAAGTAGAGTACTCAGATTATACATTCGGGATTGCTACAATTTATACTGGTATTAAATCGTGACGCAAAAAAGGCTTGCCCAATTATCTATGGTTATCACAACTATAATTTGGGGTGTAACTTTTGTTATGGTTAAAGAAGCTTTAAATGATGCTCCTCCATATATGTTCGCATCTCTAAGGTTTGGGTTAGCATTTTTTATCGGTCTTATATATTTAAATAAAAGTATTATAAATATAACTCATTTAGAAATGACTGGAGGTCTTGTTTGTGGTTTATGTTTATTTGCAGGTTATGCATTCCAAAATTATGGCTTAATGCAAACGACTCCTAGTAAATCAGCCTTTATAACGAGTGTAAGTGTTATTTTAGTGCCTATTATTTTATCAGTTTTTAAATTGAAAAAAGTTGATTTTAAGATATGGACCTCTGTTTTTTTAGCCATTGTAGGTCTTTATATATTATTAAATCCTTCAGGAGGTCAAGTTAATATTGGAGATATTTTAACATTTGGATGTGCATTATCTTTTGCGGTACATGTAATAGCTCAAGATTATTATCTATCAAAAGGATCATCTATATCAAGAATATTTTTATCTCAAGTTATGTTTGTATCACTATTTTCTTCACTTGGAGTTTTTATGTTTGAGAGTCCAGAAATAATAATCTCACAAAGACTTCTTATTGCTATTTTTGTAACAGGTTTTTTAGCAACTTTTGTTGCTATTATGTTTATGGTTTGGGCTCAGACTGTTTTAAATGCTAGTCAAACGGCGATTCTTTTAAGTTTAGAGCCTGTTTTTGCAGCTCTTTTTTCGACTATTTTTGCAGGAGAAATTTTAGGAATGTATGGCTGGGTTGGTGGTATGGTAGTTGTTTTAGGGGTAATTAGTTCTGAAATTTCTTTTGGGAAAAAATAGTTTGATATAATAGTAAAATTCACTTAAAATACTTACGATTAACTTACGAGTAATTAAGTGGATAGAAATAAAATATATAAAGCTTCAAATCAATCTAAATTATCAATTAATTTATATTCATCATCTATTGAAGCAGGGTTTCCCTCTCCTGCTGATGACCACCTAGATATATCTTTAGATTTAAATAAATATTTGATTAAGCATCCAGCATCAACATTTTATATTTATGTAAAGGGAGACTCTATGATTGATGAAGGTATTCATTGTGGTGATATTATGATAGTAGATAGATCATTAGAAGCTAAATCTAATGATATTATTGTTGCTGTTATAAATGGTGAATTCACAGTCAAAAAGTTATTTAAAAAAAAAGATAAGCTATTTTTAATACCAGCTAATAAGAAGTATGGTTTGATTTCAATAACAGATGAAATGGATTTTCAAATATGGGGAATAGTTACTCATACTATTCATCATTGCAGGTAAACTATGTATGGTCTTGTAGATTGTAATAATTTCTATGCTTCATGTGAAAGAATTTTTAATCCCAAATTAAATAAAAAGCCTGTCATTGTTTTATCTAATAATGATGGATGTGTTATTGCAAGATCTAATGAATCAAAAAGAATAGGTATTAAAATGGGGGTTCCTGCATTTAAAATTAAATCTATAATTAAAAAATTTAATGTTAGAGTTTTTTCAACTAATTTTGCTTTATATGGAGATATATCTCAAAGAGTTATGGCAATTATTTCTGATATTATCCCTCTTATTGAAATATATTCTATTGATGAAGCATTTTTAGATTTAAGTGAATTTAAAAGCGAAGAACTACTAAATATTGCAAAAAATATAAGGTGTGAAGTTTTAAAATGTACTGGAATTCCAGTATCAATTGGTATAGCAAAAACTAAAACTTTATGTAAGGTTGCAAACCATATTGCAAAAAATAAAAGTAAAAACGGAGTTTTTTTAATAAATGATATTAATTACAATCAATCATTAGAAAATATATCAGTAGAAAAAATATGGGGAGTTGGTTTTAAAACTCATCTTTTTTTAAAAAAATATGGAATTATAACAGCAAGGCAGTTGAAAGATTGTAATTTAAAATGGATTCGTTCAAATTTATCTGTTACGGGCGAGAGAATGGTTAAAGAATTATGTGGAATTTCTTGTAATGAAATAAATAATACAAGTATAACTAAGAAAAGTATATGCACTTCAAGAACATTTGGAAAAATGATTACATCTTATGCAGACTTGGAGTCTTCTATCGCAATGTATACAACAAGATGTGCTGAAAAATTAAGATACCAATCATGTTCAGCAAAAATTGCACATATATTTATTACGACAAATCCATTTAGAAAAGATTTAAAGCAGAATATCATTTATAAAACTATACAATTCCCTGTTGAAACAAATGATACAGGTGAAATACTAAATTATATTTTACGTACATTAAAAAAAGTATACCAGAAGGGTTATTGTTATAAAAAAGCAGGTGTTATTTTAAGCGGAATAATTCCTACAAATCATGTTCAATGTAATATATTTGATAAAAAAAATCGTAAAAAAAGTAAGATTATATTAGATACAGTGGATTCAATTAATAAAAAAATGGGAAGAGATTTTGTAAGGCATGCTGTTCAAGGATATAACAATACTTTAAAATTAAAACAACAAAGCTTATCACCATGCTATACAACAAGATGGGGTGACTTACTTAAAATTTATATCTGAAAAATATATACCCTTAGCAAGATATACATATGAATTTGTAAATTTTATCTATGATATTTAGAATATTTTTAATAACATATATAGTCTTTTCAATTCTTGTAGGTCATGGAGAAGAGCATGACCATGATCACAATCACAATCATGAAAAACAAAAATATAAATCTACTGGTATTGTAAGAGGTAGTGTAATTGATGATATAGCAGAAGATAAAAAAGCTTATGCTAATATATCAGTAGTTAAAGAAAATTCTGATGATATTGTTGCAGGTGGAATAACTGATAGTAATGGGTTATTTTTAATAGATAAAGTTCCAGTTGGAAAATATTTTTTAGTTGTTCAGTATATTGGATATGAGGATATGATTATTGATGGGATTGTTATTAGACCTCCAGATAAAATGGAAGTAGACTTAGGCCAAATAAGAATTAATGCTAAAACAATCATGCTAGAAGGAGTGTCTGTTGTAGATAAATTAGCCCCTATAATAGAAGATATTGCAAAGACAACTTATCCCGTAGCTGAAACAGCGAGGTCAGAAGGTGGAACAGCCGATGAGATTTTAGAAAAACTACCCTCAATAACAGTAGATGCAGATGGAAATATTTCACTTAGAGGAAATTCTAATGTAACAATTTTAGTAGATGGAAGAAAATCACAATTAAATGTTAGTATGATAAATGCTAATATGATTGAAAAAGTAGAAGTGATGACAACTCCATCAGCAAAGTTTGATCCAGATGGTATGGCTGGTATTATAAATATAGTTCTTAGTAAAAATGAATTTGTAGGAAGAAGTGGAAATCTCAATTTAAATCTTGCTGAAAGAGATGGAAGAAATTTATCTGGAACATTTAATTCTTTTAAAAATGATTGGAATATATTCTCATCTTACAGTATAAGTGAAAAACATAGACAAGGTAGAAAGTCAAGAGAAACAACTTATTTTGATTTAGATAATAATGTTCAATCTAGTTTTAGTTCTAAAGAAAATTCTGAAAAATATCCAGAAAAAAATAATTTAAAAATTGGAGTTGAACACTACCCTAGTGATATAGGTTTATTAGCTTTTGATTTAACCTATATTGAGAGTAAAGGTTTAGATACAAATACAGTTATTCTTAATCAAGACTTAGAAAATCCATTTGTAACTATAGAAAATGAAGAAAGTAGTGCATTGAATTATGGTATTGGTTATTTTATGAATGATAAAAAAAATAAAAAAAATTTTTCTGTTGAGTTTGATTATGATGATCATGATGGTTCTGAAATAAGAACAGGGTACACTGATGAGGTAGTAAAAGATGAGGGTATAGTTAAAATATTTAGATTTGATTATGCCGCTCCAATTGACAATAAATTTAACGAAGATTCTAAATATGAGGTTGGATTTAAATATAATACTGAGGATGATAGACATTACTCTGTTATTGAAAATGAAGATTTTAATTGGGATTATGATAATTCAATTTCAGCAGCATATATAAATGTATTATATAATTTTACTGAAAAATTTGGTATGCAAATTGGAACTCGTTTTGAGGAGCAAGAAAAGCAGTCGGTTATTGACTTTAATCCAGAAGATTGCTCTTTATTAGATCAAAGTAATTGTGAAATTAGTGGTTTTTGTAATTGGGATGATGGTATTTGCTCTGAATCATTATTTGGAAATTTAGTTAACAATCTTGGAGAGAATTTAGATGTTACTTATGATCATAGACGAGCTTATCCATCGATTTATTTTTTATATGATACCCAAGGGAAGGGTAATGTTAAATTTGAATTTGGAAGAAGAATTGATAGACCATCACATTGGAGTTTAAATCCTATCCCAGATTTAGAAGAGGCGGAAGCTGGATTTATTAGGCAAGGTAATCCTTATTTACGACCAGAAGATGTTTATAAATCAGAGCTTAGTTATTCGAATAGAATTCCAATAGGATTTTTAAAAGCATCAATATACTATTCAAGAGTTACAGATAAATTAGACAGAGACAAAGATACATATTGTTATGGTACTACTTGTGATAATTCAGATGATAATTCAGATGAATCAAATTACATGGTTTTATCATGGGATAATGTTGCTAAATCAATTGATAGAGGAATAGATTTTACATTTATGACAAGGCCTTTGCCTAACTGGGATGTAATGATAAATGGAAATTATTGGAATAATATCTTAGATGGAATTGAAGCAGACCAGCAAGGTAATGAATATGGTTTTTGGGGTATGATTAACTCAACAATTAGATTAGAAAATGAACAACAAATAGGTCTCTTTTCTTATTTTTCATCACCAATGACTATTTCATCTGGTGAAATAGAAAGTAAATTAAGATTAGATTTATCTTATAAGAAAAAAGTTAATAAGCGTTTTAATTACACTGTAAAACTTAAAGATGTATTTGATACTGGTGGATGGAATATTAATACAGATCAATTAGTTGATTTAGATGCTGATGATATCTTTGATTCAAGAGAGATATTAATAGCAGAAAATAGAAGAGGTAAAAGAAATTTATCTATAAATTTTGAATATCGATTTGGAGATTTCCAAAAGAAAAAATATAAGCGTGAAGAGCAAAGAGGATACAATCAAAGTGGNGGAATGGATGTTGGNTTNTANTGCTTTCTTTTCTCCTTCCNAAGGATAAAAAATTATTTAAATATATNTTTGTTTTAGCATTNCCGGTNATAATCAGTAANACNAGTAGNGTTTTNATGGGTGTTGTAGATTTNATTATGATTGGTCATNTAGGTGCTANNGCTATTGCNGCTGTTGGTATTGCTGGNATGGTAGNNTGGACTTTTATNAGTTTAGGNATNGCATTTNGAACAGGNACNCAAAGTTTTGTTNCNAGANGNNTTGGAGANAAANAATANNATANATGTGNNGNATTGCNCTTTGGAANATGNTANNNTTATCATTTTTNATAGGANTNCCTNTAACTTTTATNNTATGNTNNNATATAGATNTAATNATNTCTNTNTTTATAAGTANNNNAAATATNNNTGCATNTANNNTNAGTATNGATTATGCNTATTATAATTTTTTNAGTTTATTTTTTCTNTATGCNAGTTTTGTNTTTCANGGTTTTTATACNGGNATTGAAAAAACTAAGATTCATATGAAAGCAACNTTATCTTCAAATNNTNTNAACNTNTATTTGAATTTTGGGCTTATTTTTGGAACAGATAGAATTATAGAAAATTTAGATAAAACATCTTTTTCATTTTTATCAAATCTATGGTCTTTTTATCATTTCCCAGAATTAGGTGTTAAGGGAGCGGCTATAGGAACTTTAGTTGCATGTATTTGGTTATTTATTCATTATTTTTTTTATTTGTTTAAAAATGATGTTAATAAAAAATTCAATGCACTTAATATAAAATTAGATAAAAAAATGTTTAAAAGACAGATTGAAATTGCCTCTCCTGTTGCTATTCAAGAAACACTTGTTGCACTTAGTTTAGCAGTATTTTATAAACTCATTGCTATTATTGGAATACTTGAATTGGCTGCGACACAAGTTGTTTTTAGAATTATGCATGCATCTTTTATGCCTNCAATTGGAGTGGGTCAAGCTTGTTCAACACTTGTAGGAAAATTTTTAGGTGAAAAGAATCCTATTAAAGCTGAGATGGCAATTTATGAAAGTTTAAGAGGGTCATTTTTAATGATGGGTTTTATGGGTATTTGCTTTATTTGTTTTGCAGATTATATAATACCAATTTTTACAAGTGATATAAATGTAATAAATATAGCTGTTCCTGGTTTAAGGTTTGTTGGATTTATTCAGTTTATCGATGCCATATGCTTTACTCTATGGTTTGCATTAACTGGTGCTGGAGATACAAAAGTTTTAGCTTTTGTTGATATATTGTCGCACTGGTTATTATTTATACCTTTAGTATATTTTTTAGGAATTACTTTAAATATGGGTTATTGGGGTGCGTGGATTGGTTTTGCATCACATCTTACTTTTATTGCTGCATATACCATATGGAGACTTAAAAGTGGAAAATGGAAAGAAGTTATTCTTTAATTATACTTATCATCCAAAGCTTCTAATAATCTGAAAATATCTTCTTTAGTATTATATGCTTGAATAGAAATTCTAAAAAATTCCTTATCATTCCATTTAAATATTGGAATCTGTATGCTGTACTTTGAATAAAACTCTGTTTGGTCTGCTAAAATATCATTAGATTTTATTGGAATACTACTCATTTGGCCTAAAAATCTTTNATCTGATATAGGCTCTTTTTTTAATAATTTATTTATTTCGTTTCTTGCCCATAGATTTAATTTTTTACATTGTTTAGATACATTTTCCCAATTATTTTTTTCTAAAAATCTAATTGTATCTGACATGGTTAAGTAAGCAGAGATATCATCAGTTCCATACCATTGCAGATAATCTAAAAATTGAGAATGNCTAGGCATGACTGAATCATAGCCCCAACTAATAACAAGTGGCTTTACAATATCTTGTAATTTTTTATGTACATATAAAAATGCAGTTCCTTTCGGAGAGCACATCCATTTATGGCATGCCCCTGTATAAACATCTGGGCTCAATTTTTTAATATTAAGATCAATATGTCCAGGAACATGTGCACCATCAATAATAGATAAAATATTTTTTTCTTTTGCAATTTTACATATTTTTTCAATTGGAAAAATTAAACCTGTAGAACTTGTTATCTGGCTTAAAAAAATAATTTTGGTATTACTTGTTATTTTTTTTAAAAAACATTCAATAAAATCATTTTCTGATTTTAGTGGTAATGAAATTGGGACTTGNATATATTTTGANCCTGTATTTTTTGATATATATTTCCAGGTTCTATCTAAAGTTTCATATTCATGATTTGTTGATAATATTTCATCACCAGGGTTTAGATCTAAACTTTTAATAATTGTATTTAAAGCAGTTGAAGGATTTGGAGTGAAAACTACATCATCTTTATCGCAATTTATGTAACTAGCTAATGAACTTCTTGATTCTTTTAAAAAATCAAAGGTATCATATATGTGTTTTGATGGATTTAGCTCTAATTTTTTTTGCCAATTTACAAGTGAATTAAATATAGGCTTTGGTGTTGCTCCAAATGACCCATGGTTTAAATGTATAATTTTAGGGTCTAACATAAATTGTGATTTTATTTTTGGAAACATATATATATTCTTAAATTAAAAAAAATATATATAAAATATCACTATTATAANATATGATAACAGTTAAAAATTTTACAGAAACAGATTTAGAATTTAAAGAATTAGCAAGAATAGATAATCTTGTAAATCATGATTCTATAAATCATCCAGATGATNATAAAAATGATTGGAAAATTAGAGATAAAAGTTTAATTAGAGATAGATTGCTACTTTACAATAATGATATACTAATTGGTGTCCTTTATTATTCACAAGGTAGAGATGAAAATAAAAGAACTTGCTTTTATACATTACATTTAGATCCTGCCTATAATAATAATGGATATAGAAAATTATTATATAATAAAATGTTAAGTAGAGTAAAATTTTTCAATTGCAATCAACTTNATACAACAATATATGATCATCCAAATTATAAACAGCATGAAAAACTATTAACTAAAGAAAAATTTAATTTAGTTCAAACCAATAGAGAATACTCATGTGATATAAGAAAGATTGATTTTACAAAATATAAAAATCTTATTGATAATTTAGAATCAAAAGGTATAAAATTTTTAGATTCAAAAAATGAAATGNTTGATTTACATAATCATTATCAAAAATTAGAAGAATTATGCTGGACATATGGTCAAGATATTCCTATGCCTAAGGGTATTAAAAGAGAAAGGGAACCTTTTTATAAGTTCCTAAAAAACCAAGCTAACTATGAAAAAAATTATTATGCAGTTGAAATTATTGCCGTTAAAAATAATAAATATTTAGCATCAACTGATCTAGAATACTATCCAAAAGCAGAGCCACATAAGGCATGGACAGGTTCTCTTGGTGTAATTAAAAAATTTAGAAGAATGGGTATAGCTANGGCTTTAAAAATCATAGCTTTTCAAAAGTTAATAGAAAAAGGAATTTATGAAGTTAGAACGGATAACGAACTAAATAATCCAATGTATAAAATCAATGAATCTTTAGGATTTAAGCCAGTTCCATTCAGTTTAGATTATTTAAAAGAAATTTAAACTTAAATAAAAAGGGAACTATAAATAGTTCCCTTTTTATTAATTTAGATGTAGAGTCATCTAAACCTTGATTTAAGTTATTTAGATTACAAATCTAGAAATTTAAAATAACTCCAAGGTTGTAATCAAAACTTAAATACGTCGTGTCCAATTGATTACCTCCTTTCATGTTTGTTAAAAAAAATNCTACCTAAATTTAATAAATTTTTACTTAATAATAAATAATAATATATGAAGACATTGCAATTTCAGGACAATATCCATCTCCAGCACACGTAGGTGGAGAAACACATGAATTACCACTAACTCTACAAGCATTATAATCTATTACATTATCATCACCAAGTATTACATAATCTGTTATGTCCATTATATATGGCTTTACATCTCTTCCTGGACACCAGCCAGCTCTACCATATCCCCAGGTTCCATATTGATTTGGTATTACCCCTGTTGTTTGAATTGTTTCAGGATTCATACAATGATTATTAGATGAGGCATCAGGAAATGATTGATTAAATTCATAAACACCTCCATTAATGGAAAAATCATGTCTAGTATTACAAAATTCGCAACAATTAAAACATCCCGAGCTTCCCCATCCGTGTCCAGTTATATAAGATACAAATTCAACTTTTGTTGCATTAGTTGGAACAGAAAAAACTTGAGGCGGTCTACTAGTTCCGTAATCAGGATTAAATTGAACCGTATTATTCCATAATGGGTACGTCNGTTGTGCATAACCATTTAAATTTTCACCAATATAAAACCTTAGTTTAATTGTAAGTAAACTATTGGGCCATCCAGATTCTTGAAATCTTAATATTTTTTGTTGATTTTCATTTTCTCTAAACAAAGACAGGAAAGGACTAATGTCTGTTAAAGAGTGAGGTTGACGATCAAAAGGTGTTATCCATTTTGCAATTTCATAACAATTAGAACCATCTAAATCACACAAATATAATCTTGCAATACGATCATAGTCATCACAGCCAGCATCACTATAATTCATGTTTGTATCAGGACAACCTCTAAGTAATTCAACTTCCATTTTATTATATGAAGATAAATTTTGCTGATTTGGAATATCAAAAGGTTGTGATATACTTGCAGCCCATCCTCCAGTATAATGCTCTCTTTCAAAAATAGTTACCTCATTATAGTCTTGCTGTGGTACAGCAAAAGTATTACGTTCATAATCAAAATAAAGAGCTTCATGTGCTAAATAATGAATATAAGTACCAGAAAAATTTGCTGGATTTCCAAGATATCCAATTTCTCTTATCTTTTGGAAACTATCAATGGCAAAAGCAAATTTACCATCTAAAACATTTGATAGCCAATTATTGAGATTTGATGTTTTTTCATTTATAAAGTGTAAACGTTTATTCCAATGATCTTGTTGTTCTTGTGTAAATCCATCTAATATTTCATCATAAATTTCTTTCATTTGTAATATATCTGATTCGTATTGAGCTCTATTAGAAATAAAAAAGTAGTGAACGTTATCAGGAGATGTGGATAACAATTGTTCTCTTGTATTTGATCCCCATAACGCACTTGATGTACCTACATTTGCATCAAAATGTATAAAAATATACGAATCGTTACCTGTCCAATTATTTTCAAGATTCCATTGAGGTTCTTGAGGGTATAATATTTTTGATACAACATTAACAATATCTAAAACATCAATGACATTATCGTTGTTTAAATCAGCTTGATCTATTTGTAATTCATTTAAACTAGTATTTCCTAAAACTTGACCTATCAAAAGAATAACATCTTGAATGTTTATAGTTTCATCTAGATTAACATCGCCCTGTAAAGATACATTTAGATCTGAAACGCTAAAAGATTCCGCTATATCAAAATAATTTAATCCGTATGGACCTTCAGAAAATTCATCCGGTAGTATTGGATTAAAACTTAATAGAAAAAATATAAAAAGTAATCTGAAAAATTTAGTAAACATATTTTTTAACCAATTTTATTATTTAATAATATAATAAATCATTAAATATTATGCCATTTTTAATATAACATGTTTTAATTTTTAGAATAATATGAATACTAAAATAACCATACTACTTATTATTGCTCTTTTATCTGTTAGTACATCTCCTATAATTGGAAGAGCACTTGAAGGTGTTAATGCTGTTTCAATTTCTTTCTGGAGAATGTTTATAGCCGCAATAATTTTGTGGTTATTTAGTTTAATAAAACCACAAGGAAATATGAATGTTAAAATTAATGTTAATAGAGCNATATGCGCAGGTATTTTATTAGGAATTCATTTTGCATTCTTTTTTGAAGCAATAAAAATTACTAAAATTGCTAACGCAACTTTTTTAGGTACTTTAGCTCCATTTTTTACACTTCTTATTGAATTATTTATTTTAAAGAGATATTATAGTAAAAAAGTTTTAATTGGATTATTTTTTACATTAATTGGTTCCATTATAATTTTAGGAGATCAATTTAATCTGGAATCTCAATACACTATAGGCAATATTTATGCAGTCTTATGTTCAATTAGTATTGCAATTTCTATAATGATTGGTGAAAAAGTTAGACAAAAAGAAAGTACAATTGTTTATACAAGATTATTATATTTATCAGCATCGTTTACATTGTTTATTATTTCTATTTTAGCTGATCAATCATTATTTAATTTTAATTTAAATGAATTTTTAGGACTAATATTTTTAGCTGTAATTCCTACAATCCTTGGACATAATTCTATCTATTATTCATTGAAGTATGTTAGACCTACAATTGTTGCTGCATTTCCATTAGGAGAGCCTATAATTGCAACTTTTTTTGCATTTTTCATCTTTTCAGAGTATATTTCATTAAATATATTTTTTGGAGGATTAATTACAGGTCTAGGCTTAGTTTTAATTTCAGTTTATAAAAAATTAAAGTAAAATTTATTTATGAAAATAATATTATTAATTACATTCGTTTCAATTTGTTTCTTACAAGAAGATTTCCAAGATAATAGATATTTATCTGAACAATTTAATGTCGATATTATTTATGAAGTTCAATATGGTCAAAATATAAATCAAACTGTTTTAGGATCAGAATATTCAGAAAATTTATATATGGACATATATTTACCAGAAAATGATAATTTTAATGAAAGACCATTAATATTTTTCTTATTTGGTGGTTCTTTTATTGGTGGTTCTAAGTCATCATCTGATATTGTCGCTTTGTGTAATAATTATGCAAAGAGAGGTTATGTTGCCGTTGCTATAGATTATAGACTTTCCCAACATTTATTACTTTTTAATGCTAATGAGGAAAACGCGTATAAAGCAGTAATGAAAGCAATTCATGATTTAAAAGCAGCAATTAGATATTTTAAAATGAATGATGAATTATTTGATGATTATAAAATAGATGTAGATAGAGTTTACGCAGGTGGTTATTCAGCTGGTGCTGTTACAGCTATCAATGCTGCATATCTAAATGAATATAATGAAATACCAACTTTTTTATATGATGACTATGATAGTATTGGCGGATTAGAAGGATTATCAGGTAATTCTGGCTATGATTCTAGCTTTCATGGTATAGTAAATTTATCAGGAGCTGTAGGTAATAAAGATTGGATTGTAGAAAATGATATTCCAATTGTAAGTATGCATGGTAATTTGGATGATGTGGTCCCATATAATGATGATTTAGTT
>PAHD01000037.1 GCA_002704685.1 Fidelibacterota bacterium | reverse complement strand
ATGGAATTTATTTTACCACTTTGTATAATGGCTTTTTTAAATATTTTTTTAATATTTAGATTATTATTCTTAGCTGGAAGTTTTATTAAAAGAAGAAAAATCAAGCTAAATCAGTTTCAATTATATGATGGGGAATTTCCTGACAAATTACAGTCAGCTAGATATCAATTTCAGAACATGTATGAGATTCCGATATTATTTTATTTATTGTGCCTAATACATATTAATTTAAATATTTATAGTCAGTTTGATGTTAATCTAGCGTGGGGTTTTGTAATCTTTAGATTTATACACTTTTTGATAAGACTTCAAAATCAACGTGATTTAAGTATAAGACCAAGATTTCTAACTTTTGTTTTAAGTCTTATTTGTCTTACAATCGGCTGGATGAATTTGTTTATTAGCACTATTTTAGCTTAGTAATTATTATGCATAACTTTCATTGGTCAGTAAAAGGTAATTTGAAAATTCAGGGTCCTTCATCTAAAATATGGGAAGTTATTTCCTCTAAATCAAATTTGGAATTATTCCATCCTTTTTGTGATAAAAATCCAGTTTCAAAATGGCCAGGTCAAAATTCTTGTGATACAATATATTATTATAGTGGATTAGTTCTAGAAAGAAAATTTGTTAATTGGTTAAACAATGAAGGCTATGATCTATTTATAGGTAAAAAAAATGGTTCAAAATCTTTTGTTTCTTGGAGAATAAAAGATTTTGGAGATCACTCATCTTTGACAGTATCTATTTACCCATATGTTTATAACTCAGGTAGTAAACTTACTAATTTCATACCATTTTATTTTTTTATAAGGCCAATGATCCAAAAATATATTAATAGTGTTATGAATGGTTTGGGACATTATATTGAAACAGGTGAAGTGGTTTCAAAAAATCAATTTGGAACACATAGTTTCTTTTCAAATTAATTTTTTTTTTGCTTCTTTAATTCTCATAGGCATAGAATCAACTTTAGATAATATTTTATCAATTATAGTATTAGATGCGTATGTTTTTTTAATTGTTCCGTCTTTCCCAATTAGAATATAGCTATGTTTTTTATTAGTATTTTTAATTTTCTTCATGACTGATTTATAGAATTTATCATTCATTAAATAATTATTTATAAATGAATTATTTTCTTTTACTGTAATAATTAACATATCGCGTTCTTTAAACTCTTTTGAAAATCTGCGTATTTTTTTAGTTATTTTATTTTCTTCATCAATGATTATAAGAATACGATTTTTCCATTTAAAATAGTTAATATTTTCAATCTCATTAAACGGAACATTTTTTTTAAAGCTAATATTTTTTGCTATAGGTATACAACTTAAAATGAGTAATAATATTATTAAAGGAAATTTCATTTATTTATAATGTTTTTGAAAATATATTTATAACTATAACCCCTAAACCTATCAATAAGATTCCAATAATTGATCCTAAATCTAAAATTTGATTAAATCTAAAATATCCAATGATTGATAGTAAGCATATCCCAACTCCTGACCAAATTGCATATGTAATTCCAATAGGTATATCTTTTAAAGTTAATGATAGAAAATAAAATGCAAAGCTATATCCAACAAATGTAATTACTGAAGGTATTATTTTAGTAAATCCTTCGCTCTCTTTAAGTGATGAGGTAGCAATTACTTCTGCAATAATCGCAATTGATAAGTAAATCCATTTCATTTTTAAACTTTCGATTAAGTTTAGAATTCTTTAAGTGAAAATTATAATCTATTATATAATATTAAAACAAAAAACCCTCATTGATAATATGAGGGTTTTTTAATGATTGTGGCTCGAGGCGGAATCGAACCACCGACACAAGGATTTTCAGTCCTCTGCTCTACCAACTGAGCTATCGAGCCACTAAATAAAAAAACCTATATAAAGTAATTTATATAGGTACTTAAATTATGATGATGAAAGTGGTTATTGCAACACATAATAAAGATAAACTTAAAGAATTAAAAAGAGGATTAAATCAATTAAATATTGATTTATTAGATTTATCCCGTTTTTCTGAAGTAGGAGAAATAATAGAAGATGGTAAAACTCTTGAAGAAAATGCGCTCATTAAAGCAAAAGAAGTATTTAGATTAACTGGCTTACCATCAATAGCTGATGATACTGGATTAGAAGTAGATGCATTAAATGGTAAACCGGGAGTTTTTACAGCACGATTTGCAGGAGAAAATTGCTCATATATGGATAATGTAAATAAAATGCTTAAAGTAATGAAAAAAATAAAAATTTCTGATAGAGGTGCAGTTTTTAAAACAGTTATAGCTTTTTTCGACGGGAAAAAGGAACTTTTATCAATCGGAGAAGTAAAAGGAATGATTGCTACAGAAAAGAAAGGTCTTGGAGGTTTTGGGTATGATTCCATATTTTATGTAGTGAACGAGGGAAAAACATTTGCTGAAATGACAATAGAAAAGAAAAATATTATATCTCATAGAGGTAAAGCAATTAAAAATTTAACACCTAAATTAAAGTCTTATCTTGAGACTAACATAAAGGAGATTGCCTAGCGTCCCACTGCTAAGGTGAATAATACATATTCAATTTATGATTTAAAGGTAATTTTTTACCTTTGCACTGCTTTATTTTTAAATTTTATTAGAGCAGAACAGGGGATTATCGCCCCATATTATGATAATTGTGGTAACTTTGATAATATTCCAGATAATGATTGTAAACAAGATTGCTTTGGAATATGGGGTGGTGATTCAATATTAGATGAATGTGGTGTATGCGGTGGAAAAGGACCTCAACCTAATAAAGATTGTAATGGAGAATGTATAGTTGAAATAGATTGTTTTGGTATATGTGGTGGTAAGGCCTTAATTGATGATTGTGGTAAATGTGATGAAGACCCAACAAATGATTGTAAAAAATCATATTTTGATAAATGTGGCAATTTTGATGATGATCCAACTAACGATTGCGTAAAAGATTGTGCAGGTATTTGGGGAGGTTTAACAAAAATTGATGATTGTGGTATATGTGGTGGAGAGAACTCTTCTTGTGGAGATTGCGCGGGTGTAGCTAATGGAAAAGCATATTATGATAAATGCAATATATGTGATGATAACCCAGAAAATGATTGTGTTAAAGATTGTAATGGTATTTGGGGTGGAAATAATATATTAGATAATTGCGGGATTTGTGGGGGCGATAATTCAACTTGTGAAGATTGTGCTGGAACAATAAATGGGAATGCATACTTTGATAAGTGTGATATTTGCGATGATAATACTGATAACGATTGTGTTAAAGATTGTACAGGTATTTGGGGTGGTAAAGAATTTTATGATGAATGCGGTGTTTGTGGTGGTAATGGTATTCCTGATGGTTATTGTGACTGTGATTTAAATATTTTAGATTGTAATAATATATGTGGAGGCAGTAGTACAGCTGAAGAATGTTTCATTGATGATAATCCTGTTTTGTCTTTGAATATTGATATAAGTTACATTGATGATATTTATTTTAATAGAACAATCAAATACTATAGATTTTTAAAAAACATAATTGATCCATTTTACAATGAGATTAAAGGATTGGCATTTGCTTCTAAATATGTTAATAATTCATACCATGGTTTAAATTTTACAAAAGAATTTAGAAAGTTAGTTGAAAAAACAGAATTAGGGTATGATTCAAACACATTTATTTCATCCTTGAGATATAATAATAAAGATGTATTACAACCCTCAATTTATTCAATTGATTATTTTAAATCAAAAATGATTGCTAGTAATAATTTCAAGAGGATACAGCAAATTTCTTCAAATAAAATGAATACAAATAATCTAAACTCAAGAAAATCAAAAAAATTAACTTTAGTTAGTCAAGATATTGGAGAAACTAATGTAGCAATTAATTTGAGTGGACAAATTGAAATAAAAGGCGAGCTTGAGTTTACAGATACACAAAGTAGTTCTTTAAGTAATCAAAATAATGAATCATGGAATCTCGATATTGATCAAAAACAAAGATTTGATCTTGAAGGGCAAGTAGGAGATAGGTTGACAATTAGTGCAGATCAAAACTCAGAATCTGATTTTGATTTTGAAAATTCTCTTCTTTTAGAATATAAAGGTTATGATAATGAGATTATAAACAATATACAGGCTGGTAATATTGGTCTTAGTTTAAGTGAAGGAACATTGTTTAGTGTTGGAATGGGTAAAAGAGCAGGGGTTTTTGGATTAAAAATGAGTAGCCAGCTTGGGCCAATTGAGTTTAATACAATAATTGGTAGAGAAAAAGTTAAAAAAGAATCATTCTCATTAGGAAATCAATCAGAAGGTCTTGATAGATATGATTATCAATTTATTAAAGACAAATATTTCTTTATTGATAAAATTTTTAAAAATAATTTTTATCCATTAAATGAAGATTATATTAATCAAATTAGTTCTAATGAATATGTTATTAAAGATTTTAGATTATATAAAAGAGCTCAGACCAATGAAATTGAAACGGATATTTACGAAGGTATTGCTTATATTGATCCATTAAATAAAGATATAGGAACACCAGAAAATAATATATGGATTGAACTAGAGGATCAATATTCAGGTAATGATTATTATATAAATAAGTATTATGGTTATGTAAGATTAAATTCAATTTCAACTAGTGATTTAATTGCTGTTCATTATACTATAGGAGACTTAAATAATGATGGTAGTATTTTAGATTCGAATAATCCAATTCAGACAGGGACTGAGTTTTTAATACAAGATAGATGTTTATTATCTGGACAGGAAGAGTGTAATGAAAATACTCTTAATGGATGTACAGAAATCGAAGCTTCAAGTCTTGATGTATGTAGTGAAGATGTTAATACTAATTGTTGTAATTACATAGAATATAATAATGTTCCTGGGTTTTCAGCAAATCCATTAATTTTAAAGATTATTAAAACGGAGGGGCAACAGGAGCCTCCTAGTCCAGATAACCCAAATGGAAATCCAACTTGGGATTTGATGATGAAAAATGTTTATGACATAGGATTATCAAACTTTAGCCAAGGTGATGAACCTCCTGAAATTGATATTATACATGTAGGTGGTCAATTAGGTACTGAGACTGCAAGTTCAAATGGTAATACATTTTTAAGAATTTTTGGTATAGATAATAAAGATTCACAGGGATTTTTTGTATCAAATGGAGATGGAAAAGTTGATAGTTACTTCATAAATAGTTGGGGAGATCTTTTTCTTCCATTTGATATGCCTTTTTCTTACGACTCAGAGGCATATTTAGGAAATCCACATTTAGATTTAGCAAATATATTTGACGGTGATTTAGAAAATATTAACATTGAAACAATATCAACTATTAGGGAAAATGGAGATGCAGGACCAGAATTCATATCTTATAGGTATGAAAATGGCCCAGCAATGTATTACAGCAGTAATGAGACTACAAAGTCATCAGAAAAAGAGTTTGTAATAAAAGTTAAAAATGTAAATCAAAATACAACTATTAATTTAGTGTTTATGATTGTTGATGGAAGTGAAACTTTAACTGATGGTTCCACTCAATTAATTAAAGGTGTTGATTATTCAGTTGATTATTTTACAGGAACTTTAACTTTAATATCTGATAGAGCAAAAAACAATTCTCAAACACTAAGAATTTCTTATGATAGAAATGAAATTGTTTCATTTGATCAAAAATTAATTTTTGGAAATTCATTTAATTATGATATTGATAATAGAAGTAATCTTTTTGGAGGATTATATTTTTATAAACAGTCAATTACCGATAATAAAGTTGAAATTGGTTATGAGCCAATGGAGAATATGATTTGGCATCTTGGAGGTAAATATTCAAGAGATTTATTGAATTTAAACAATTCTATTAATAGTGCAGGATTAGTAAATCTTGAAAAATCTTCAGAGATTAGTTTTTCCTCTGAGGTTGCACAAATATTTCCTAATCCTAATCCTATTGGAATTGCATATATTGATGATTTTGAGTCATCTAAAAGATACTCAACGATGCCTATTTTAAATTCTGCATGGCAGGAGTCAGCACCTCCATTTAAAATTAAAAACTTAGATTGTTTAAATATAGATACTGAATTTGACTGTCTTGATTTAGAGGAGTGTGAAGTAACTTATAATGAAAATAATGAATTTTTAGATTGTGAAATTATTCTTGAGAAATATGATATATATAGTAGAGAAAATATATATTGGTATAATCCTTATAATGATATTCCAACAGAGCTTATTTGGCCTGATAAAGAAGTTGAAGAAGCCTCAAAAGAACAAACAATTTGGTTAGAAATTCCTGAAAATAAAATTGGTGGGAACCTTAATAATCCAGATAATAATAAGTGGTGGAATGGAATAACTGCTTCTTTATATGCATCAGATCAAAATCAATCTAATAATAAATATTTAGATATATGGCTTAATTATGAAGGATTGGTCGGTTTTGAAAATCATTACAATGGTTTACCAGAAAATCCAATTTTAGTTAATAGAAATAATCTTAAACTGAATATAGACATTGGGATGATTAGTGAAGATACAAACGATAATGGAATTCTAGATACTGAGGATTTAGTCCCAGAATCTTTAATGATTATGGGAGATGGTTTATTAGATGCGGGTGAAGATAAAGGAATGGATGCCTGTATAAATGAATTTGAAGATGGTTGGGGTGGATGCCTTTGTTCAGAATTTAATCATGGAATTAATAACGATAATACTTATAATAGCTGTACCAATGTGAATCAATCTACTTTTTCACAAATTAAATCTGAAATTCTTAATGGTGAGATAAATGATAATAATTTAATTAATATTAATGCTAGTTTAGATGATCCTAATAACGATGATTTTAGTTATACATCTGGTAGTTATGATTTTAGTGGTTATAATGGCACTGAAAATAATGGTTCAGTTTTAGAAAATAAATATCCTGATTCTGAAGATTTAAATGGGGATCAATTTATTGATGATATTAATTCATATTATTCATATACAATTGATTTAGATATGAATAATAAT
Organism: Fidelibacterota bacterium; assembly: GCA_002704685.1. Classification (GTDB taxonomy): domain Bacteria; phylum Fidelibacterota; class Marinisomatia; order SCGC-AAA003-L08; family D37C17. The sequence goes on along the minus strand of PAHD01000037.1, from coordinate 41,280 downwards.
GATATTATACAAAGTGAAATATTATCAACAAACTGGAAGCTTTTTAGAATCCCATTAAATGATTTTATAGCTATTAATGAGACATCTGGTTATAATGCTGATTGGACAAATGTTAAAAATATACGACTTTGGCTTGAAGGAGAATATTCAGAGAATGATACATATGGTTTACTTGGTATTGCATCAATTGAAATTGTTGGTAATGAATGGGAAGAATTAGGTGTAGTTGATAATGAAACTATTGGGAATATTGGATATTTAGAATCAGATTTTGTTTCAAATGAAAATATAAGTATTCAGCTTGTAAATAATCAAGAAAATTCAGATATATATAGTTCTCCCGATGGGGTTTCAGGTAATAATCAAAATTTTGGTACAGGTGGATTAGGTAGTTTGATTATTGATAAGGAGCAATCACTTGTTATTGATTTTTCAAGCAATACTAGTAATAATGGAGGAATTAATATAGATAGCACGGCATTTATTAAAAAAAATGTGAGTTATTCATCTTTAGATACTGAAAAGCAAAATAGTTTTTTTGTTTATAAAAACTTAGAGATGTATATGAATGGTAATGAATCAAGTTTAGGACAAGACTGGTACGCTAATTGTAATGGCATAGATACGGAGGAGTGCTCTAATGTTGAACTGTGCTTCAGGTTTGGAAAAGATGAAAATTATTATGAAATAAGAAAACCATTTAAATCCATAGATAATGAATCAGTAATCGATCCTAATGGATGGCAAAATTTAAAAATAGATTTAGATGAATTAACTAGGTATAAATTAAATAGACAAAATTTAGAATCTTATGTTGATAACGGTATTGATAATTGTGATGATTTATATGAAACTGGAATTATAGATAATGAAACAAATATACCCTCATGTTTAAACCAAGAAACGATAGATTTAGGAATTACAACATTGAAAATATGTGATGAGCTATTAGGTACACCGGTTTTTAATGATGAGCAGTTAATTTTTTGTAATGAAAATGATTGTTTAAATTTTATTAATAGTGATATATGTGTTGATGAAAGCTTTGATGATTTAGGGCTTTATAGTCCTTATATTTTAGATCCAAATGGTGATAATTATTATAATCCAGGAATTGAATGTTGTGATTTAGATATAAATAGCAATAATTATTGTATACCAGATAACAATAATATTGAATTACCTGATTTTTATTGTCCTGATGCATCTGATAATTTTTATATAGCTACAGATGGAAATAGCCAGTATGATTGTATCGATGAAAATGATGAATCATGTAGCGAAGATGATTCAGTTGTTTATGGAGAAAGTGTAATCGATGATTGGGACCAAAATAATTTATACACAATTCCAGCGTCATATATACCTGAAGATGAAATTTGGTCATGGAAAGATTATTGTGAAAGTAATAATCAGCAAGATGCTAATGAGTGCGATGATTGGATAAATGTTGATATAAGTAGTGTGTGCGAAGATTGTTCTGAGTTAAGAGTTAAAGGTGAACCAGCTATCAACAAAATGGAATATATAATGGTTGGTATTAAAAACAATGCACCTGGCACAATTTTTGGAAGTGTATGGATTAATGAATTGAGAATGACGGGTGTTAAAAGAAAAAAAGGCACAGCTTTTACTACAAATTTTAAATTTAATTTAGGTGAGGTTTTTAATATTGATTTAGATTTTAAAAGTGAAGAGGCAGATTTTCATCGTTTAGAGCAGAGGTTAGGATCAGGTGATCATTCGATTAATTATTCAGTAAATTTAGGTTTTTCTCCGCATGAATTATTGAAAGAAAATTATTTTCAATTACCATTGAATATTAAATATTCCAAAGGTTTATATTCACCACAATATAAGCCTGGTTCTGATATTATATTAGGAGGATTTAATCAAACTCCAAATGAGTTGAAAAATATTAATAATTCAGTAACTTTAAGCACATCATTAAACACTATGTTATCAAATTTTTATAAAGAAAATTTATTTTTTAAATATTTTCTTGATAATTCAAAGCTTACTTACTCTTACAAATGGAATCAATCTTCAAATACAACAATTTTAAATAAAGAATCTATATTGCAAAACATAAATTATGATTACACTTTATCATTTAGTAGAGATAATAAATTGTATCCGTTTAAAAATTTATTCGATACTGATAATATTGATGATAAAAAATATTTTATTAATTTTTTAAAAGATATTAATTTTTATTATACACCACAAAATATTAATTTCAGCTCATCTTTCGTTGACTCTGATAATTTTACTGTTCAAAGAGACTTATATGGTGGTATAATTACAGATGAAAGAAATATAGATTTAAACAGGAGCTTATCATCTAATATTAATATCATTGATAATTTATCATTTCAATATTCAATTAATATGAAAAATAATTTAAATGATTATTTTTCAAAAAATTCTAATATGAAAATTTCAGATTTTTTTGATTTATCATACTCTCCTGGAATAAAGAAAAGCTTTAATCAGCAATTATCATTTACATATACTCCTGAATATTTAAAATGGCTTAGCCCTCGATTTAATTACGTACCTACTTACAATTGGGTTAGAGATGCTGTTAGTGGAGAATCTTCGACTGCTGACATATCCAGTGATAATAGATTTTCAGTTTCATTTACATTTTCATTTACTCAATTTATTGAACAGTTTTATGAATCAGATAAAAAAACATCTAGTAGTTCTTCTAGGTCTACTTCAAGGAGACGATCTAGTAGTACTAGTAATAGTTCTTCAAGTAATAAAATATTTATAATAAAACAGCCACATTTCAAAGCTGTTTTAAAGTTTTTACATGAAGTAGGTCAGAGATTTTCAAGTGTAAATATTAATTATTCTTACAATACAACAAATAAGTTCAATAATATTTCTACTGATATAAATCCAGATTACAAGTTTAAATTAGGAATTAATGATAGGCCAGTTGAAGGGAGTTTATTTGCTGGGTCTGATGGTATAATTATATCGTCATCAAATACATTTAATCAAGAATTAAAGTTCAGTACATCAATTCAATTAAGTCAAAATTTAACTTTATCAAATGTTGAATACAGAGTTTCTCTTTCAGCAAATAATCAAAGTGATAGTGGATATAATGAAACACAATCTCAATCATATTTTCCATTAGGAGCATCTGGTGAAAATGGTTTTCCAATTTTTGGCTGGTCAGTTAACTTAAGAGGTTTAGAAAAATATGATTTTTTAAATAGTTGGTTCAAAAGCTTTAGCCTAAGTCATACTTACAGTGGTGAAAAAAATGAAATAAGTCAGGATTTTATAATCCAAAAATTAGATTATAAAAGAAACTTTGCACCTTTACTAAGATTTGATATGACTACAAAACAAATACCACTTGATATTGATTTAACCCTTAATAATACATTGAATATTACAAATGAAGGTGGGCAAATTGAGAGGACAACTAATAACCAAGTTAGCTTGACATTTGGTTATAGAAAGAAAACGGGATTTAATATGCCGGTATTTTTTCTTAGAGATTTTCAAGTAGATAATGAGGTTAATTTAAGTTTGAAAATTGGCTATGATAACAGTGATACAAAGTTTTCATATTTTGAGACAAACGATTTAAATCAATTTGAAGTAATTGCATTTAGTAATTCATATAATTTGCAACCTAAAATAACATATAATTTTAGTAAATTTGTTGAGGGTGATTTATGGTTTAATTATATAGTTTCAGATAATCATACATCAGGGAGAAAAAAAGAAACTGATATAGGATTTCAAGTTAGAATTTATTTTGAGTCATTTGATTAATAAAGTGAAAAAATTTATATTTATATTATTTATTAGTGCGTTTTACACACAGAATGTTCCATTTTTTGATGGTGAAATAGCATTCAAATACCTTGAAAAACAGTGTTCTTTTGGTGAAAGATTCCCTGGAAGCCAAAGTCATATTGATTTTAAAAATTATTTGGTTGATTTTTTAAATGGAAAAGCAGATGATTTAATCGTATATGATCATGAAATAAGCCACCCCTATATTAAAGATAAAAAAATTACATTATTTAATATACTAGCAAGATATAATTTAAGCTCACAAAATAGAATTTTATTAATGGCTCATTGGGACACTAGAGAAATTGCTGATTTAGATAAAAATGAAATGAATCAAAATAAACCAATAATTGGTGCAAATGACGGTGCAAGTGGTATATCTATTTTAATGCATTTATCTGAAATATTTTCAGATTATCCATTTAATAATATTGGTGTTGATTTATTATTTGTTGATGGAGAGGATATGGGTAGACATGGTGATATTGAAAATTTTTCTATTGGGACAAAATTATTTGCAAAAGAAATGAAAAAGCCTTACCCTAAATTAGCAATATGTTTAGATATGGTAGCTGATAAAGATCCGGAATTCAAAATTGAATATTTTTCATTTATTCAGGCTGAAAAAGAAGTACTTGAAATATGGGCATTAGCAAATTCCTTAGGATTTACAGAGTTTGTTTACGAAATGTCTCAACCTATCTATGATGATCATAGAGCATTATTTGTTGAAACAGGGATTCCTTCCTTAGATATAATTGATTTTGATTATCCTTATTGGCATACTTTAGAGGATACTGTTGATAAGTGTTCTCCTTATACATTGGGTATTGTTGGAAATCTTGTTTGTGAATATTTATATAGAGAAGAAAGTGAATATTAAGAGTTCAATTATATTATTTTGTTTTAACACGTTATGTTTTTGTTTGTATCCAACTAAGTATAACATAAATCATGACGAGTTGAACAATAATTATAGATTAAGAGAGCTTAGTGAAGATTTGAATAGTAGTTCAATAGTTGATTTAAGAATTTTAAATAATCAATCTATTATAATCGCGACATCTGGTGGATTGGGTCTATTGGATAATAGTATGGATTTATACAGTTTTGAAGATTCAAATCTACCTGTTGGAGGAAACCCCGCTTTAGAAGTTTATACTGAAGAACAATTAATTATTGTATCAGGAGTAGAAACAGTAAATTTTCTAAATGAAGAAGTTTCAAGTGGTACGGGTATTGCATGGTCAACTGATAATGGTAGTTCATGGAAATTTATTCCTCAGCCTCAAGATCAATTACCAGAATGTGAAAACTTAACATGTGATAACCCGCTAAATTCACCTGATGAATGTGAATGTTCTCCAGCTGGATCAGGGTGTTCTTGGGATGTTCCATCACAAACTTGTAGTCAGACAGGTAATAATATCGTTATTAACTGGGGTGGACAAGTTCTGTCAAGCTTAGCTATACAGACTACTGCAAAAAATGTCACTTATGATGTTTCTGCAGATACTGTAAATAAATATATTTATGCTGCAAATTGGGCAGGTATGCTAAGACGATTTAAATATACTGATGAAAATCCAAACTGGGAAATTATTCCTCTTCCAATGGATAATCAGTCTTCTGTTGACTGCGGTTCTTATCCTGCAAGTTATGTTTATAACCCTGTCGATCCTCAGATAAGTGGAAATTTAAATTATGGAGGAAACCATAATCACAAAGTTTTTTCAGTATATACAGAATTTTATAATGACCAAATGTATGTCTGGGCTGGTACAGCAGATGGAGTAAACAGAGGGATTATAGATGATAATGGGTGTATTGATTGGATTCATTATACAACGTTTGATGGCTTGGGTGGAAATTGGATTATAGATATCGTCCCACAGTATTTAACTAATAGTGAATTACCAAGGATATGGTTAGTTTCATGGGATAGAGAAGAAAGTACACCTCATCCAAATGCTATAACATATACAGATAACAATGGAGAGTCATGGTTTACAATAAATCAATTTGGAGAAGAATATATTGATTCAAATGGTAATGACATTTATGATTTAGAAGATATTATTATTGATGATTTAAATAATAATAATAATTATGATGGTGCAACACCTTATAGTTTTTATTTTACAAGTGATGTTTTGTATGCATCAACAAATAGAGGTTTATTTTTTGCTTTTTCAGATAATATTTTAAATTGGAATAAATTAGAATTTCCAAATGAAATATTAAGTATTTTAGATTATAATCAAAATATTGAAAATCAAATCTTTTCAGAAGAAAAAGTTTACACTTGTATTAAAAGAAATAATATGTTTTTCATTGGAACTCCAAAAGGTCTTGTTTGGGTACAGTCAGATGATAATATTGATAATCCAAACTTATGGAATTTGGAATCATGGGACTATTATGTAGCATCAAATCAAGAAATTGTTAATGAAAATAAATTACATATTTGGCCAAATCCTTTTTTTATTGATAATATTTATACAAATGTAGACTTCCAATATAAAACTGATCAAAATTACGGGATTATGAATATTTATGATTTTTCTATGAATTTAGTCGACTCTTTTGAATGTGCTCAGTTTAATAATTATAATAATTTAGAATGTTCTTGGGATGGAAGAAATAAAAATAATATTAAAGTTTCTAATGGGGTTTATTTTTGTAAGCTTAAAATCAGTAACCAAGAGGTTTGGGAAAAATTAATGGTGATAAATGCAGTAAAGGGTCATTATTAAAATGAAGTACATATTATTATTAATTAATTTTTATTTATTTGCAAATTTTTATTCTGGTTACCCCGGATCTAATTTTAATTTTGGAACAGATGCTAGAAATATTTCTATGTCTAATTCTTTAGTTAGTACTTATAATAAAGGTTTTGTAGCATTTAACAACCCTGCTTTGCTTCCAAAAATTTCAGATAATGAATATGGTTTTTCTCATTTTGTAATGTCTCTTGATAGATCATTGCAATCAGTATCAATAGCCAGACCATTACCACCTTCTGCCGGAGTTAGCTTGTCATTTTTTAGAGTTGGTACAGAAAATATAATACAAACAAATTCAGGTTTTGGTGGTCAGCTTGGTACTCTAAGGTATTCCCAGGGATATGGGATGTTATCTTTTGGAATTGATTTAGGTTCTTTATCAGGTGGATTTAATTTTAAGACTTTGTTTAATGATATGGATATTTATAAAAGTGATAGCAGTATAGGATTTGATATAGGATTTTTATATGAATTTAATGAACATATGAATTTAGGTTTAAAGATAAATAATTTATCATCATCATTTAGTTGGGATATTAATTACCTTAATCAAAATCAATCTGAGATATATGAGGAAAAAATTCCTATAAATCATATGATTGGTTTTTCATATAATTTACCAGATAAATTTATCCTTTCCTGTCAAGTAGATTACTTGCCAATTAAAAATACTCTAAGTTTATCTGAACATATATATAATAAATACAAGGTGGGATTTGAATATTATTATAATTCCGACTTATTAGTTAATTCTATATCTTTAAGAGGAGGTATTAGCTATATTGATAATAATATAGATTATGCTTTTGGCTTTGGTATTCCTTTTAAAATTAGTGAATTTATGATTTTAAATATTGATTATGCTCTTGATTTAGGTTTAGTTGATCAAGGATTAAGTCATTTATTTAGTTTTTCATTGTTAAATTATTAATCATGTTATTTTGGATATTAAATATAATATTACTATTTAACCTCTCTTTATGTATTGGATTAAAAGCATTAATTATTCCACAATCTGCATCAATGTTATCAACATCAGGAGGAGGAATTTGTTATAATCAAGAGCTTAATCCTGCGCTAATATCAGTTGATAACTCATATATAAGTTTATCAGAAAATTTATGGTTAGGTGGTGTATCTGGTCAAAAAATATCTTATTATTTTAATAATCATAATTATATTTCTTTCGAGAATTTAAGTATTAATGATATTGAGCTTAGAAATGAAGTTGCTAGTGAAAGTCCAATAGGTTTTTTCGGTGCAAGTTGGTATGCAATGGAAATGAATAAGTCATTTGATATCTTATTTGAAGATTTATCTTTTGGTTATAAAGTAAAATTTAATTATTCAAAATTATTTTCTGAATCTATGCATGGTTTTTCTATAGATATAGGTATAAATAATAAAATTAATGAAAATTTAGATATTGGTTTTTTAATTAGGAATATTGGAAAAGAATTTTCTGATAACTTAAGAGTAAATAATGAAATCTTATTTGGGGTTGGAGCAAAATATTTTGTACCAAATTTAAATTTAGTATTTCTTTCAGACTTTTTTACTTTTGAGCAAAATAACTATTTAAAATTAAGTACGATTACAACCTTGCCATATTTAAATTTTATTGTTGGTGGGACTTATTCAGATATTTACAAAGATTTCTCGTTTGGTATTAAATTAGATTATAAAAAATGGGCAATTGTTTTTGGTAATTTAAATCATAATAATGCAACCCTAGGTAGTCCTTCATCAATTGAAATTATGAAGAGTTTCTAGTCTTGTAATTTTTTGTAATTTTATATCTAACTAAATTAAATATTAATTATATTACAATATGTTTAAAAAATTATTTATTTATAATATCTTTTTATCAATAGGATTAACATCAACAGTTAGCTTTTTCATTGACTTATCAAATTCAAGTTTACCTAATGAGCAGTTTCCTAGTATTGTTATAAATGGAAGTTGGAATAATTGGGATGGATGGGGTATTACTCTGACTGATGATGATAATGACCAAGTATTTGAAGGTTTGATTGATTTAGAAAATGGGACATACGAATATGTAATAGCAGGAACTGGTCCGGATGATGATTGGGGGGGGTGGGGGCAAATTATTTATGCTCCTGGAGGAAGTTCTTGCGACTTCAATCCTAATGATAATTTTTTTAATTATGGATTTATAGTTTCTGGAAATAATTTGAATCAAACTTATTGCGCGGGTAGTTGTGATAATAATTGTAATGGCGGAATTCAATTAAGCTGTGAAGATGAATCAGCTTGCAACTTTTTAGAGATTGGAAATTGTCAGTATCCTACTGAAAATTATAATTGTCAAGGTGATTGTATTGTTAGTATTGATTGTGATGGTAATTGTGGCGGAAGCTTAGAATTTGATGAGTGTGGTGTATGTGACGGTCCTGGAATTCCTTATGGATACTGTGATTGTGATTTAAATATTCCAGGTTGTACTGATACTTGGGAGCTTGTTTGGTCAGATGAATTTAACGGCTCAGAAATCGATCAATCAAAGTGGAGTTTTCAAACAGGGACTGGTTCTCAATATGGTTTGTGGGGCTGGGGAAATGGAGAATCACAATATTATAAATCCGAAAACTCTTCCATTATTGATGGGAAGCTTGTTATTGAAGCTAAGTATGAAAATTTTTCTGGTTCTAATTATACTTCTTCAAGATTAAGAACAAAAGATAAGGGTGATTGGCTTTATGGAAAATTTATAGCAAGAATGAAATTACCTGAAGCCGGAGGTACTTGGCCTGCTTTTTGGTTGTTGCCAACTAATTCTCCATATGGGGGTTGGCCAAATGGTGGTGAGATTGATATTATGGAGCATTATGGATGTGAAAGTATGAACAGTGGAGACCCTTTTTCTACAGTACATAGTTCTATGTACAACTGGAATGGTGGAATTCAACCACCATCTTATTATTTAAACCAAGAAATTGATACAAGTGAATTTCATGATTATGAAATGGAGTGGTCAGAAAATGATATTAAATTTTACATAGATGGTAATTATATGGGTACATATTTTAAAACTAATTCAGGTTGGCAGCAGTGGCCTTTTGACCAAGAGTTTCATATTATATTAAATCTTGCAATAGGAAGTAGTTATATGGCATGCGCAACAGAAAATAACCTTTTTCCACAAAAACTTGAGGTTGATTATGTAAGAGTATTTCAGTTAGGTGATGGCTGTGGTTTAGATGGAGATATTAATCAAGATAATTTTGTCAATGTAACAGATGTTGTCCTTTTAATATCATCTATTTTATCAGGAGATAATAACTTTAATTTATGTTATGATTTAAATAATGATAGTCAGATAAATGTTACAGATATAGTAACATTAGTGAATATGATTATTGGTCCTATTGGTACACTCTAACGAAGTCTATTTCAAGCATTTGAGGAAATGCTGTTGACTCAAACGAGCATATTCCTCCCCAATCTCCTCCAATTGCTAAATTGAGAATAATAAAAAAGTTTTGATCAAATGGCCATGTAGTATAATCATCTCCATTTTTGTAATATGTATAGTAGCTTATATTATCAACATACCAATTAATTGAGCTGTCATCCCATTCAATTGTATATGTATGGAACTGATCTACATCTGTGCCTGTCACAGCAAGGATATTATTTAAAGTACCCCCTTGTTGAGTATTATTTACAAAATTATATTCACTACAATGAATCGTTCCATGAATATTTCCATTATCACACCCAATATGCTCCATAATATCAATCTCACCACTATTGGGCCATACTCCATAGACTGAGTTAGTTGGCATCATCCATATTGCAGGCCATGTTCCAAGGCCAGTAGGGAGTTTTGCTCTTACTTCTATCCTACCATATTTCCAATCACCCTTATTTTGTGTTGTCATTCTTGCAGAGCTATAATCTGCATTATTATAATTTTCTTTTAAAGCTTTGATAATCAATTTTCCATTTTCAATGTAAGCATTTTCTGATCTTGATGAGTAGGCTTGCTCTTCATTATTAAACATACCCGCTCCCCAAATTTCAAAATTCCATCTAGATAAATCAATTTCAGGGCTGTTGAATTCATCATTCCAAACTAAAGTATAATTTTCTGGTGGATTATCATAAATACAATTGTAATCATCAGTTGAATTTTCATTATAATTTAGAGCGTTTGAATCATTGCACCCATTGCAAGCATCAATATAAGCAATACTTACACATGCATTATTACAATTAAAAGCTGAGTTACCATTACAAATATTATTACAATCTAATTCTGCTTCAGGACAACAAGTACCTGTAATATCTTCATATTCACAAATTGAGGGTGCGATAGGGTTATAATCATTATATTCTTGCTCTTTGCAACTAAATAAAAATAAAAAAATTAAAAAATAAACCATTAATATTTTAACCCATAACTAAATTCGAAAAGTGGGTCATAGTTTTTATCTTTATAATTTGCTGGAATTTGTGAAATATCTCTTGGCCAGCTAAAGGATAATTTCCCTGTAGGACTATAATCACCAAAAATTACATCTGAAACTCCAGCTCCTTCAGTACCTGGTAACCAAGCTGAAATAAAAGCATCCCAATCTTTTAATTCTTCTGTTATCATTAAAGGTCTTCCTGATAACATGATTACCACTAACGGTATATTTGCTGATTTCATGTTATTTAAAACAGCTGTATCTTCTTTAGACAATTTAAGTTCGCCATCATCACCCATTCCTTCAGCGTAAGGCTTCTCTCCAATAACTACAATACCAATATCTGCATTACTTGCATTAGTTCCAGTTTCAGAAAATGTTACTTCAGTATTTTTTGAAACAGTTGATTTAATTCCATCTAAAATTGTAGTACCACTTGTAATATCTCCCATTTTTCCTTGCCATTCAATTGTCCAGCCTCCACATTGCATACCAATATCATTCGCTCCAATACCAGCAACATGAATTTTATCTAAATTTTTAGATAAAGGTAGAATATTATTATCATTTTTCAATAGTACCATTGATTTTCTAACCGCTTCTCTTGCAATTTTTCTATGTTTTTTTGAACCAAAATCTTTTACATATTTTTTACTTGCAAAAGGTTTATCAAACAAGCCCATTTGATGTTTTACTTTTAAAATTCTATAAACAGCATCGTCCAATCTTTCTTCTTTAATAAGTCCTTCTTTAACAGATTCTTTGAAAAGTTTTAGAAATTTATGATATGGTTCTCCTCCCCAAATTGTGTCACCAGGAACCATAATCATATCAATACCAGAGTTTATTGATGTTACAATATCAGATTTATAATCTCCAGGTATTTCATCGATGCCTCTCCAATCCGAAATTACAAACCCCTCAAAAGCAAGTTCTTCTTTTAGCAAATCGTTAAATAAATATCCACTAGCATGGCATTTAAGACCATTATAGCTATTAAATGAAGCCATTATTGTTAAAACTCCATTATCAACTGCATCTTGATAAGGAATTAAATATTTATTTCTTAAATCTTCATCACTAATTATTGCATTTCCTCTATCGATTTTATAATTATTATCTCCAGTTCCCCAGATTGTTGCTCCATCACCTAAGAAATGTTTTGCACAAGCAGCTACTGATTTTTTTCCACCAATTTTATTTTGGTAACCTTTTATTGCTGCAATTCCAAGTTTAGAAACAAGCTCAGTATCTTCTGAAAATCCTTCGTAGTATCTACCCCATCTAGGATCTTGTGGGATTGCTAAGCATGGTGCAAAATTCCAATCTATTCCAGTAGCAACAACTTCTTTAGCAGTAGCTTCTGAAACTTTATAAACAATTTTTTCATCAAATGTACAGCCTAGTCCAATGTTATGTGGAAAAATTGTTGCATTTGGGACATTGTTGTGTCCATGGACAGCATCTACACCATAAATAATAGGTATTTTTAACCTGCTTTTAAGTGCAGTCTTTTGAAAGTGGTTATACATATCTGCCCAGCCTTCAACTGTATTATCTTCAGGAACTGATCCACCGCCACTTAAAATTGAACCAATTCCAAATTTTATCAAATCTTCATCAGACCTTAAAAATCTTCGGTCAATTTGAGTCATTTGACCAATTTTTTCTTCAACCGTCATTTGTTTTAATAGAGTATTAATTTTTTTATCAATCTTCGATTCACAAAAAATAATACTACTAAGTAGTGAAATAAATATAATTTTTTTAATTGTTCTCTTCATAATTACCTTAAATATTTTTTTTAAAAATTGTATATTAATAAACTTGGTTACCTCATAATTTAAGGAGTTATAATGATATTAATCGATTATTTTGTTTTAGGTTTATATTTTGCAGTAATACTTGGTATAGGTTTTTACTCTTCAAAGAATAAAGATAATACATCTCAATATTTTTTGGCCAATAGGAATTTAGGATGGTTTGTAATCGGAGCATCATTGTTTGCTTCAAATATTGGTTCTGAGCATTTAGTAGGCCTGGCTCAAAGTGGTTTTAAAAAAGGATTAATTGAGTCTCAGTTTGAAATATTGGCAGCTTTTATGCTTTTAATTTTAGGTTGGGTCTTTGTTCCCTTCTATAAAAGAAGTGGTGTTACAACTATGCCTGAATTTTTAGAAAAACGTTTTTCATCTTCAGCTAGAATGTATTTATCGGTGGTATCAATCTTTGCATATGTCATTACAAAAATATCAGTAACTATCTTTGCTGGAGCTGTTGTATTTGAAACTTTATTAGGAATAGATTTCTGGACAGGAGCAATTATTGTTGTCATAGTGACAGGTCTTTACACTATTTTAGGTGGACTAAAAGCCGTTATTTATACAGATACAATACAAATGTTTTTATTGTTAGGTGGTTCAATATTAGTAACAATATTTGGCTTGAACGAGGTAGGAGGATGGGGTAATATGGTTGCTGCATCTGGTGATGGTTTCATGAGCTTGTGGAGAACTGCTTCTCATCCAGAATATCCTTGGACAGCAATATTATTTGGTGCCCCAATTTTAGGTATTTGGTATTGGTGTACAGATCAATTTATCGTTCAAAGAGTATTAGCCGCAGAAAATGAGAGCGTAGCTAGAAAAGCAACAATATTTGCTGGTTTTTTAAAACTAACACCGATGTTTCTTTTTGTAGTTCCTGGAATGATTGCTTATGCAATGCATAATGACCCTACCTCTGCATTTAAACTTCCTGTGGTAAATGGAGAAGTCCAAAGTTCAGGAACATTAGCAGCAATGGTACAATATCTGCTGCCTGCAGGATTAAGAGGCCTTATCGCAGCAGGAATACTATCAGCATTAATGAGCTCTTTGTCGTCAGTTTTTAATTCATGCTCAACTCTTATAACGTGGGATATTTATAAAAAATATAATCCAGATAAATCTGAAAAAAGCTTAGTTAAATTTGGTCAGATTGCAACTGGTGTTTTAGTTTTATCAGGAATGATGTGGATTCCATTCCAAGAATCCTTATCAGCTGGTGGTCTTTTTACATATTTACAAAGTGTTCAAGCATTGATATCTCCTCCGATAGCTGCTGTTTTTCTTCTGGGTTTATTTATTAAAAGAATTAATTCAGAGGGTGCAATGGCTGCACTTTATACGGGTGCAGTTTTAGGTGTATCAAGACTTGTTTTTGAAGTAAATGGTGCTGATAATATTTTAACTCAACCACTTTTTTTACATTTTGCACTTTATTTATTCTTGATATGTTCAGGTGTTATGATTGCTGTTAGCTATGCAACTCCTGAGCCTGATTATAATAAAATAAAAGATTTAGTTTTTCAAAAGTCTGAAAATAAAGAAACTAATTATTTTTCTCAAGATGCCCTATTAACATATCTGTTGATAGCCTGTGTGTTTATAATTTGGTTTATTTTTAGTTAGTTTTTAAGAAAGGTAGTAATATGAAAAAAATTATATTATTGAGCGTTTTTAGTTTAGCTCTATGTGTTGAAGTTACTTTTAATGTTGACATGTCTGATCAAGAAGTTGGAAATGAAGGTCCAACATTGTGGATGGGAGCTTATTATCCAGCCGCAGGTTTTATAATGTCAGATGATGATGGTGATCAGGTATGGTCATACACCATTGACTTAGATCCAGGAACTTATACCTATAAGTTTAGAAATGGATGGTGGACTGATTGGAATACTGGAAGTGGATGGGAGGATGTTCCTCAAGAATGTGAGGTAGGTGATTTTGGTGATAGAGAAGTTGTTGTTAGTAATGAAAATTTAAATATTAACCCGGTATGTTTTGGTAGCTGTTCTGCAGAATGTATTGAAATAATTTACTCGAATGTAACTTTCCAGGTTGATATGACAGATGAGGATTTATTACCATCGGATATTATTTATGTTAATGGATCATTTAATGGATGGTGTGGAGCATGCAATCCAATGAGTGATGCTAATGAAGATGGTATTTGGGAGTTGACAATAGAGCTTGGTGCTGGATCTTATGAATATATTTACACAACTAATGGTTGGGATGGTTCGCAGGCTGGAGCACCAATTGGAAGTGAATGTGATTTTTTATCAACTGATTCATATGGTAATTATGGGTTTACAATAGATGGAGAAGATATATTGCTCGATTTATATTGCTTTGGGACATGCTATGATGAATGTGTTCAGCCCGTTCCAGTTGATGTTACTTTTAATGTAGATATGAATGGCGAAATTGTGAGCGATGGTGTATTTATGATTGGAAGTTATCAAAGTATTGTGCCCTGGTCACAATTTATAGCTCCAACTCAAATGAGTGATGAAAATGGTGATGGTATTTATTCAGCAACTGTAAGTCTTATGACAAGTGAGTATATTGAATATAAGTTTGTAAATGGTAGTGGTGTATCAGGATTAGTTGAATCAAATGAAGGTATTGGCGCATGTGGTTCAAGCCCAAATGCAACATGTTCTAGCCCAGGATCATCATGCAACAATAGATTTATAGATATACCAAGCTGCGTATTAAATAGTAATGATGTATGTGTTTTAGATCCATTTTCTGTTGAAGCTGTATCTTTTGATTCCTGTGGTTCTATAATCGCTAATGTAAATTTTACAATTGATTTAAATGGTACCGGATACCCAAATGATGACTATGATCAATGTGGCGTAAATGGTTCATGGTGCGCAACAGAAAGTGGCGATTGGCCAGGATGGTGTTTTACTCTAGATGATAATGGTGATAATATCTTTTCTGGAACATTAGAGGGTTTATCTTCTGGTAATTATGAATTTGTAGTTTTTTGTAGTGGTGCAGCTGATAATTTTTCAGGTTGGGGTGTGCAGCTTAGTCCAACTCTAGGTTCAGAATGTGATTTTGATTTATCAGATGAATTTGGAAATTATGGATTTACTATAATTGAAGATAATGTAGATATTTCACTTTGCGCAGGATCTTGCGATAGTACTTGTAGCGAAAGTAGTGATGATGGTGGAAGTAGTGATGGCGGTGGTACTGATACTAATTACTTGGTAACTTTTGATTTAGATGGTGTAGATGATTGTGGATTTGTAAGTGTTACTGGAACGTTTGATAATTGGTCTGGATGGGGAGCTAATGATAATTCAGATTTTGAAGCTGAAATGCCAAGCGGAGATTATGAATTTGTAATTTTGTGCGTTGATACATCAAATGAATTATGGTATAATGATATATGGGGTTCTTCATCAATAATTTACGCTCCACAAAATTCTTCCTGTGATTTTATTCCTGATGATGATGATTATAATTATGGATTTACTGTATCCGATGATGATATGACAGTCTCTTATTGTTTAGGTACATGTAATCAAACGTGTGAAGAGCAGTGCGTTGTAAATGGGGATGCTACTCAAGATGGTGCGGTAAATGTTTCTGATGTTGTTCTTATTGTGAATCATATAGTAGGTAGTTCAACACTGTCACATTTAGCTTTTTGCTCATCAGACATGAATAATGATGGTACAATTAATGTTACAGATATTATATCAATAGTTAATTTAATTATTGGATAATAGAATAATAATTATTGAATGTATAAATATCTAATAATCATATCTTTCTCATGTCTTTTTTCCCAAACAACAGGAAAACTTTCTGGTTCTGTAAATGATAGTGATAAAAATCCTTTATATGGTGTTAATGTAGTAATACAAGATACTTATTATGGTGCAGCTTCAGATGATGATGGGTTATTTTATATTATAAATGTTCCCCCAGGTTCATATACTGTTAGGTTTGATATAATTGGGTATAAATCAATTGAAGTACAAGATGTCTCAATATCAGTAAATAAGACTACACGTCTTGATGTAGAGCTTGAGGAAACAGCAGTTGAGGGAGAAGTTGTTTTTGTTAAAGCCTCAAAATTATCAACAAAAAAAGATCAATCTGGGACAATCAAAAATATATCTGAAAAGCAAATCGAAATTTTACCAATAAAAGATGTTTCTTCGATTGTTAGTATGCAAGCAGGTGTTGTTGATGGACATTTTAGGGGAGGGCGAGATACAGAGGTTACTTATTTAGTTGATGGTGTAAGAACGGATGATACTTTTTCTAGAAATGCCCAGACAGTATATCTTGAGCCATCTGTTTTAAAAGATTTAGAAGTTATTACTGGTACATTTAATGCTGAATATGGAAGAGCAATGAGTGGAGTTGTTAATCAGGTAACTAAAGATGGTGGAGATGAATATGAAGGTTCTTTTTCATCAAGATATGAGAATTATTTTACAGGGAATAGCCATATTTTCCCTGGGATTGATGATCTTGATATTAATTTAAATCAAGATTATAGCCTGCAGTATAGTGGTCCAATAATTAAAGATAAGGTAACCTTTTTTTTAAATTACAGGTATCAAAATAATCTTGGTCATTTAAATGGATATGATTATTTCAATGCGGGTGACTACAGTAATTTTAATGCTGATAGTACATTCAATTACTACTCAGAGCATAGTGGTTCTCATGTTATCCAAGACTATTGCTCAAATTCAACGGGTGCCGAGTTATTAAGTTCAACTACACGTGAGCCAATTACAGATAATAGTGAGTGCCAAAATTATGGTGATTGTGAAATTATTTACAGTCAAATTATTTATAATGGAACTTACTCTCGAACGTTATTCTCTAATAGTTCAAATATGATTACATCTGAGATGTGCTCAAGTGAAATTTTTGAAAGTGCTAGTCAATCAAGTGAGTATTTTTTAACTACAAGATTTATTCCTGCACAAGTTAGAGCTAAAACAGATAATCATATTGCCATGAATAATTTTATATCAACTTCCTATTTAGGAAAAATTTCATTTAGACCAATTGGTCCATTGAAAATATCTTTAATGCATACTCAAAATAATTATGAGGGTAGTTGGTATAGTCACTTTTATAAATATTCTCCAGATTCAAGATCTACAAACCATAATGATAATAAATTTACATCATTATTTATTAACTATATGTTTTCCCAGTCTGCATTTTTTGATTTAAAGATTTCTAATAATAAAAAATCTGATTATGCGTATGTTTATGAAGATCCTTCAGATTCTAGATATGTGTCAGATTTTTTTTCTAGAAGTGAATCTAGCTTTCTTCAAGGTGGACATGATAAAAATCATAATACCAAAATTTTAGAAGATTTAAGTTTGAAGTTTGATTTGAATTGGCAAGCAGATCCTATTAATAATATAAAGTTTGGTTTAGATTATGTTGCTCATGATTTACTTATTAATAATTATACAATCAGAGATAGTTCGCTAACAGATATTGTTTACACTCCATATATAGATAAGGGTGTTAGAAGTGCGTATTCTGAGGAGTATGATGTAACATGCTACGAGTTTTCTGCTTATTTGCAGGATAAGATGGAATTTAGTGATATGGTCCTAAATTTTGGGTTAAGATATGATATGTTTGACCCAAATACAATCTATCCATCTGATTATAGAAATCCAGCAAATGATATTATCGGTGTAGCTCAGTCTGATACATTATCTGCTGAAACAAAATATCAGATAAGTCCTAGATTTGCGCTTAGTTATCAAGTAGGTCAGGCTGCTTTACTTAGATTTAGTTATGGTCATTTTTTCCAGATGCCACCTCTTTATGCAATGTACTCAAACTCCAATTGGCTTATTTCTCCAAATAATTATGCAACAATTCTTGGTAATCCAAATTTAGAGGCAGAAAAAACAGTTAATTATGAGCTAGGTTTTTGGCAAGAAATAAATAGAGATATGGGTGTTGAGGTAGTTTTGTTTTATAAAGATATTTATAATTTATTGAGTACTAGAACAATTACAACCTACAATACAGTTAAGTATGGTTTGTATTCAAATAAAGATTATGGAAATGTTAGAGGTCTGGAACTGGTTTATGATTACAACACAGGCCCAATTAGTGTTGTTGCAAATTATACTTTTCAATATACAAGGGGCATTGCAGATTCTCCAACATCATCTTTTAGCAGAGAGGGAGCAAATCAAGATCCTATAACAAAATTAATACCTCTTGAATGGGATCAAAGACATACAATGAATGTGACTGCAGGCTACAATACAAAAAAGTACGGTGCAACGTTAAGTATTTTTTATAATTCAGGATCAGCTTATACATTTGAGCCTATATCAGAAAATCCATTAGCAAATGTTAATCTATTACCAAATAATTCTTATAAACCTTCAAATTATACGATTAACCTCTCAAGTTATTATAATTTATTTAAAACTGGATCTAGAATTACATTTGAAATATATAATTTATTTGATACTTTAAATGAATATGGTGTTAATAGTCAGACAGGAAGAGCGTATAGCGCAATTTTAAATGAAGCTGATGTTGCCTCCTTTAGAAGTAATTACACAACTATAGAAGATACATATCAAGATCCAAGTTCATATTCCGCTCCTCGATCTTTAAAAATAGGTTTAGAATGGTCATACTAAGTATAATATTTCTATCTTTATGTTTTAGTTATGATGGTCCAGATGATGGTGCTGGAGATCCTTCGGCAACCAAAGAATCAAGAATGGATGGTAATCGTGTGTTATTATTTTTTAAAAATACAACTCAATTATCAGATTGGGAAGCTCCAAGTGGTTTGAATGATGTATCAATTTGGCCAAATGATGGTACAGGTTATAGAATGCTTGATGGTATTGGATTGCTTGTTGGTGGTAAAACGTATATTGAAGATGATGGGGATGAAACAACAATTGATACTTTAATAGTAGATAACAAAGATGAAATAGAATTAATTCAAAATAACTCTCTTGAAAATCTTCATGAAGTTTACTTTTTACAAACAAGCTATAGAGAAGAAATGGATGAAGATGAGCTTGGTCTTGTTAAGTGGGGCTTTCATCCTGTATTTGGATATGTCAATTCATTTCAGGATAGTCCAGCATTAAGTGATGATCCTAATACTTGGCCTTCAGCATGGCCATCTACAGGTACGATGACAAAGTGGCCTGGAGAATGGGATGGTAGGTTTGGTAGAGGTGTTCAATATGCAGATTTAGAAACATATTTTGTAGTAAATGATGCACAAGATCAAGAATATTTACAAAACAAGTGGCGTTGTGATGATATTATTAATCAGAATTATGGTTCAACTTATGAAACAAAAATTTTATGTAAAGATGCTTGTTCAAATAGTGAAAATTCTTGTATACCAACAGAAGATTTTGAGTACTATCCAAGACCTGGAGTAAAAATACCTGAGACATCATCAGTACAAGCTGGATATGATTGGGGCGGTCTTGGAGTTAGAGTTGAAGCCAGAGGATTTCAATGGAATAATCCTCTTGTTAGGGATGCCTTGTTTTGGGAGTACAATATTTCAAATATTTCTGATTATAATATTACTGAAATGGCTTTTGGGTATTGGGTTGATAATGCAATTGGTGGTGGAGATACTGATGATGAGGTTGGTTATTTTGATACACAGTTAAACTTAGCCTATTCATGGGATTATGATGCAACTGGGTTTGGAGGTGGAACTCCAGGTATAATGGGGTTTGCATTTTTAGAAAGTCCGGGAATTTCAAATGATTTAATCGATAACGATAATGATGGCTTATTAGACGAATCAAGAACAAATGATGCTGGAAGTATAATATGTGCAACCTGCGGTATAGCAGATTTAAATCAATTTTTAGAAGAATATAATTTAGAAGAATCTGATTTAAAAGAGCATTATGAGGGCGATGAAGATCAAGATTGGATTTTCCCAGTTTTAGATGAAAATAATAATTGTCTTGTTACTAATGATGATGTTGGTTTGGATGGTGTTGGACCAAATGATATAAACTATAATGGTCCTGATGAAGGTGAGTGTAATAATAGACCTGATTGTGTTGAAGGTCTTGGGTGTGAGCCTAATTTTGGAGAAACTGATATTTCTGAATCTGATATGATTGGATTAACCTCATTTAAATTATTCCCAGTTGATTCTCATGCTGAAGACCCAACGACTAAATGGTTTAAAAATGATCAAGTTATGTGGGATTCATTAATGGTTATATCTGGTGAACAGGCTTTTGATCAGTTCACAGGAACTCCTTCAAATTTAATTGAGGTATTTTCATCTTCAATTTTTGCTTTAGATAAGGGGGAAACTGAGAGAATATCTATGGCGGAAATACATTCAATGGATAATATACAAGGCTCTCCTGGTGGAGATCAGCAGGATGTACCGGCTTTATTTGCTCTTAAAAAAACGATTCAATTAATTTACGAAACAGATTATAGGTTTGCTGTGCCTCCAGATATTCCAACCTTAACTGCAGAAGCTGGAGATGGCCATGTTGTTTTGACATGGAACGATGTAGCAGAAAGTTCAATTGACAGATTTTTGCCTGATAGTTTGCAAAATGATTTTGAAGGATATAAGCTTTATAGAGCAACTGATAAATATTTTAAAGATGCTCAAACAATTACAGATGGCTATGGAAATCCTATGTTCTATGAACCCATTTTTCAATGTGATAAAATTGATTCCATTAGAGGTTTTGCAGACTATGCTCCAGTTTTTGGTGCTGCATATTATTTAGGTGATGATACTGGTTTAGAGCATAAATATATAGATTATGATGTTGATAATGGAAGAACTTACTATTATGCAGTTGTTGCTTATGACTATGGACTACCAGCAAATGAAGAAATCGAAAGCGGTATTCCTCCTTCTGAAAATAAGGCCTTAGTTGAACTAGATGAAAACGAATATGTTGTTGGTACTGGACCAAATGTTGCCGTGATAATTCCATCTGATTATTCAGCGGGGTTTGTTCATCCTTGGGTTGAAGTAAATGATGATAAAATTGCTGGTACAGGAACTTTAGAGGTTGAAGTGTATTCTCAATCATTAATTGAAGATAATAAAAATTATATGTTAACATTTGATAATCAATCTGATGATACTAATTATCTTGTTACAAATGGATTTAATGTTTATAAAGAAGAAGGATATTGCAGTGGTGTAGATTGTAATTCACTTATTAATCAGAATCAGTGTGTTAATCAATATGGTTGTTATTGGCAAGATGATATATGTATTGATTATCCTTGCTTAGATTATAATCAAGAAGAACAATGTGATGTATTATCTTCATGTTTTTGGGATAATGGTATAAGAAATGGTCAATGGTTTGAAAGCCAGGATAGTCTTTATATTGATATTGATAATTTTTCTTCTTTTTATGGTTTTCAGCAGGATCAAGAACTATCTTTATTTGGTTCTTTAGGAAATGATAATGAATGTTTTAGGTTTGATTTTGATTTTTTTAATACTGAGGATGATACTTTAACATACAGTATTAATTCCGTTTCTAGATTTGGTAATAATGAATGTGATGGTTCTCCAATTTATGGTAGCTGTGAAACTACCAGTTTTGGAATTTTTACAGAACAGCTATGTGTTTCAAATAATGGTATTTGGACTCCATATTTAAATGAGTATAATATAAATGATTTCAAAATTTGGAATAGTGAAGACTCATCTGGTAATTGCAGATTAGTTTTTTCAGAAGAGTGTATTATTGAAGATTTTGGAAATAGTTTTTGTTCNCANATTGATAATGATANTTTGTGTTATCAGGAACAAGGATGTAATTGGAATGAATTGAAGCTAGTTTACAGTGAATCAGGAAGCTTATCNCCAGAAAGTTTTTATCAAAATCATTTTATTTTTTATGAGAACAATTTTCCCCAATATGATTATTGGTCTTTAGATCCNGATAAATTTATTACNACTGATGCAATAGANGGTTTAGTTTTCACTNTAAAAAATATTGAAAATGGTTCTTTTTTNTCTGAAAGTTGGTTAAATACAGGNAGTGTAAGTAGTGCTGATANTCCAGTAATATCNATAAATGATAGAGTNGAGCATATAAAGCCATGGAATTGTAATATTGTATTTACAAATAATGATAAAGTTTATACAAGNCCATCTATTTTAGATAATGCTATNTTCGATGAAAATGANAATNACCTTGCTTCAAATGCAGGTGCACAGGTTTTATCAACACAGGGTTTTCTNNATCAGATTTCATTTGATTTTTATGTTTATAGTAATACTATAAATGATACTTTAGATTTAGTTGTTGTTGATGTTGATAATAGTGGGTCTTATGAAAAATTTAATGATAAAATTTTAGTTGGTAAATCCAAAGATACTGATTTTGGTGGTCAGAGCTATCTTACATGGGATGATACAAATTTTTCAATTGAATTTTCTGATAATTATCCTGAGCCAGATGATATCTATTCTTTAAACTATAATATTCCATTTTTAAATTCAGATACATTATTTATACATACAAATGCTCCTGATTCAATTAGTATTGATGAACATGATTTAGATATGAACGATATTAAAGTTGTACCAAATCCATATGTAGCAACTAATTTAATGGAGGAGGCTTTTTCAAATCCAAATCAGAACCAAGAAAGAAAAATTATGTTTACACATTTGCCTGCAAGATGTGAAATCAAAATATTTACTATTAGTGGTGTCTTAGTAAATACAATTGATGTAAATAATAGCTATGATGATGGAAAAGCCTATTGGGATTTATTAAGTAATGAAGGGTTAGAAGTTGCTGCTGGGATGTATATTTATCATGTCCAGTCAAAAATTAATGAAAAGTTTTCTCTAGGAAAGTTTGCAATAGTTAAATGAAAAATATTTATAAATATTATTTAATTTTATTGTCTATCTCCAATTTATTTTCAATTGAAATTAATGGGAATGGAACTACGGGTGCTAATTTCTTGGAGTTAGATATTGGAAGTGCTGCAACCTCAATGGGTGGAGCTTATGTAAGTGTAGCAAATGATGTTTCTTCAGCTTATTGGAATCCAGCAGGATTAGCATATATAAATAGCAAACAAACAATGTTTATGTATCAACCTTGGATAGTTGGAATAAATAATATATATGCAGGTGTTGCAATTAATTATCCTTTATATGGTACACTTGCTCTAACAATGAATTATATGGATTATGGAGATGAGGCTGTTACNACTGTTTCAAGTCCTGAGGGAACAGGNGAGTNTTATTCAGCTAGTGAATTTGCAGCAAGTGTTTCTTACGGCAGAAGAATTGTTAATTGGTTTTCTTTTGGAGCAAGTGCTAAATACGTATCCTCTAATATTTGGCATATGAGTGCTAATGCAATTGCTTTTGATTTAGGAGTATTGGTTACTACTGATTTTTTCTCACCAACAGGCAAAAGAAATCAAGGAATGAAAATAGGGATGAGTATTTCAAATTACGGAACAAGACTTAGATATGATGGAATGGATTTACTTGTTCCAATAGATCCTAATCCTAACGAATATGGAAATTTTGATGATGTTGAAGGTTTATATAACACATCAGAATGGGAGTTGCCTCTAATTTTTAGATTAGGATTTTCAGTACAGCCTATCTATACAAATAATCTACGATTATTAGTTGCTGCTGATGCACTTCATCCAAATAATAATAATGAATCTATAAATGTTGGAACTCAGCTTACATATTTACAGCCAGGTAAATTAAATCTATATTTAAGAGGAGGATATAAAGGAGTATTTTTAAAAGATTCAGAGTATGGTCTAACCTATGGTGGAGGACTAAGAATATATCTATCAGATTTTAATTTTTTTGATTTAGACTACACATATAAAACAATGGGCTTACTTGGTGATGTCCATCTCTATACATTTAAATTTTCTTTCTAAAAATGATTAAAAAAACAATATCAATATTTATTTTATCACTTGCTTTTAATGCAACTGTGAACTTTCACATAGACATGAGTAATTCTAATTTTCCAAATTCTGATTATTCAGCAGTAGTAATAAATGGTAGCTGGAATAATTGGGGTGGTTGGGGATTAACCTTAAATGATGATAATCAAGATNGAGTATGGGAAGGATCATTAGATCTTAATAATGGTTCATATGAATATGTTGTAGCGGTAAGTGGTCCTGCTGATAATTGGTCAGGTTGGGGAAGTGTATTAAATGCTCCATCTCAATCTGTNTGTGATTATTATCCATCAGATCAATGGGCAAATTATGGTTTTGAGTTAAATNCAGATATATTAGATCAATATTATTGCGCTGGTACNTGCCAACAATCATGTTCAGNTCAAAATAATTCACTTTTAAGACCACCAAATTACAGTAACNTAACNACAATTTATGTGCCNTTNGAATGGAAACAACAANCTGGNAGCCAAGGATATAATCTNCAAATATCTTNAGATAATTCATTTAACTCTACTGTCTTGGATACTTTANTTAATGATTTAGTATTTCTTGATAAACANTCATTAAACTGGAATAATAATTACTGGTGGAGAGTTCGTTATTTTAAAGAAGATAATAGTTTTAGTGATTGGCTTGGAGTAAATACCTTTGGAATTGCGAGTAAAAAATTTTCTGAACGTAACGCAGAAGTGTTTAATGATGATTTAGTAGATGAGGGTTATTATATTTTTAGTGGTTTTGGTGGTACAGATATGACTCAAAATGCCACGGGTATAATTGATAAAAATGGAAACGAAATATGGAATGATGGTTATTTTAATTTCATAATGAATCATGTAAATGAACATGGAAATATTTATGGATCAAGCGGTACAAGTTGGCCACGCAATACTGGTATTAAAATTGATTATGATCGAAATATTATTTGGAAAAAACCTGATGATATAAATTATGATAATACTGTTGATTATCAAGATGTCGTAGATATGCATGAGTTTAAGCAAATACATAATGGTAATTACATGGGACTAGTCCCTGACTATTCACAGCTTGGACCAATTCATGAAGGAAATTGGAGTTTTTTATATGAGGCACAAGGTTATCAGGCAGATGGTGTTACAAATGAGTTTCCTTATATAGGTATTCAAATTGTTGAATGGGATGAGGATGGTAACGAAGTGTGGAGATGGAATCCGTATGATTATTTTACGACACAAGATACAGACCTTTATGGTGGTTTTTGGCACCAAGCTTTTAATGATGGTATTTATGATTGGATGCATACAAATGCATTCCATTTTGATGAACAAGAAAGTGTTATTTATGTTTCACACAGGCATTTATCTAGAATAAGCAAAATTTCTTATCCATCTGGAAACATTATTTGGAATATGGGATTATCACCAGAGTTCGGAGCAGGTGATAATAATATTTGCACAGATTTAGGATTTAGTTTTCAGCATAATATCCAGCTTCTTGAGGATGGAACTTTGATATTTTTTGATAATGGAAATATTAGTCAAGTTGTGCTTGGAGATCAAAATCCCACTACAAGAATAAGAAGAATTAGAGTCATCGATGATTCTTTTTGTGAGACAGTTTGGGAATACGAGTTTCCAGCAAATTTATTTGGAGGAGGGATGGGTAGTGTTCAGCTACTTGAAGATGGGAATTATTTGATATATACTTTCGGTAATGGTTTTGGACAAATTGAACCAACAATAAGAATTGTAAGTCCCAATCATGAAACTATATGGAATTATCAAGGAAGTGATCATTCATTCTGGTATAGAGCATACAAATTACCTTCTTTGTACCCAGATTTATTTAGTGTTATTGCTGATAATTATAATATTTATGATACTGGAAATGAAATTAATTTTAATGAAAATTTAAGATTTTTTATTAATAATAAAAGCAGCTACACAAATACATATCATTATAGTTTAGATTTAATATCAGATAATCTTGAAAATCAATTTATTAATCAAAATGGAAGTATTACAATTGGGCCTAATGAATCATCAGTTTTAAATTTTATACCCATACATAATGAAATTGAATCCTCAGAAATTCAACTGACAGTATTTCCAGAAAATCATGAATATGCATTAAAAAATTTTAATTTTACCGTATCTGGTAATATTGTAACTGGAGATTTAAATTCAGATGGTTTATTAAATATTTTAGATGTTATTAGTTTAGTGAATATTATAATTAGTGGTCAAAACTCTTCAGTGGTTTCTGATTTAAACAATGATAATCAAACAAATATTTTAGATGTAGTTCTTCTTGTGTCAGAAATACTGAATAATTAAGGAATTTTATTTTGAGATTTTTATTTGTTTTAATTTTAGTTTTACAAACAGTCATATTTTGTCAAGATGAAAATATAATTGCCCAAATTAATGATAGAGTAATTACTAAAGAAGATTTTATTTTACGTTCAGAATATACAATAAGACCATCTTATTGTAAGTCAAATAATCAAATTCATAAAAAAATTATATTGAATTCTTTGATTGCTGAAAAATTAATGGCTCTAGAAGTTGAACCTTATATATCAATTGAAAATTTTTCAGATAATTTTTTAACTGGAATTAAAGAACAGTACATACGAGATTATTTACTTAAAGATAAAGTATATAGTAAAATTGAAATTGATTCTGAAATCAATAAACAATACCTAAAAAATTCTACAAGGACTTATACAATTAATTTTTTAGCAATAGCTTCTTTACCTGTTGCAAATTCAATTGATATGCTTATTTCGCAAGGTATTGAGTTTGAGACTATATGCTTTGATTACCTAAATCTAGCTGAAGTACCTCAAATGGAAATGAATTTTTTCTATGAAAAAGATCCTGCAATTCATGAAGCTATTTTTCTAAATACTCTATTTGTAGATGAGGTATTAGGACCTATAGTTACAAAAGATAATAAAAGATTATTTGTAAAAATAGAAAGCTTTAAAGATAATCCATTAATAACTTCAGAAGAAATTATAAATCATACTAACTTAGTTAACCAAAGATTATATGAACTCAATCAAATTAAAGAATATGATGAGTATATAAGAGAAATCATGAATGGAAGTAATGTAGTTTTTAANAATGAGGTATTTGTTAAGCTAGCAAGTGAGGCTTATGACTTTTATATNGACCGAAATAATTTAGTTAATGAGCAGGTACTCTCAACATCTTTAGTATTTTCGGATCAAGATTCCATTAATTATTATGATGAAGCATTTGTACTAAATGGTAATAGTTATAATGTTAGTTANTTGGATGAGTTAATTTCTAAGCATCCATTNGTTTTCAGAAATCAAAAAATATCTAGGAGAGATTTTGGTTTACAATTTAAGTATGCTCTTGTTGATTTGATCAGAGATGAAAAGTTGAATGAAATAGGATATAATGAAAATTATGATTCAAATAAAGATGTTATTAAAGATTATCAGATTTTTAGTGATGCAACTATTTCAAGGTTACATTTAGAAGCACTTTTTAGAAGTAATAATATATCTTTAAATCAATTTAATCAAAATCCTGAGTTAGTAATTGATAATTTTTTAAATGAATATATTGATTCTCTTCAGATAATATATTCTGATAGTATTAAAATAAATTTTGATCTTTTTGATAAAATTGAATTAACCAATATAGATCTTTATGCATATAAAAAAGGAGTTCCATATCCAATGGTAGTTCCCCTTTTCCCAATATTAACAAATAAAAATGAGATAGATTATGGAAAAGAGTTTAATTTTTAAATCGAATTGATTAAAAATTAATAGATAGTAACCAAGTTATAATCTTATATTAATGACCGTTATGAAAATTAGAAATTATATTATTATTTTATCTTTACTGAGTTTTGGATTGTCTAATTATGTTTTTTGGGAGCCAGAAATCCCTGTCCCTGGTGGAGAGATAACTATCTATTATAATACTATTGATGGTAGTCTNCCAAATTCAACATTCCCTGTTTATGTTCATTTAGGAAATGATGGTTGGCAAGATGTTGAAGATTATGCAATGTCATATTCACCTATTAATGGTGTTGGTTGGTGGAAATATTCTCATCAAATCCCTGATGATGCTGAAACAATTGATTTTGTATTTACTGATTTAAATGATAGTTGGGATAATAATGGNGGTGTTGGTATNGATTGGCATATTAGTTTAAATTATTATTGGGCTCCATTTAATCCTACNCCAAATGATAGTTTTGATATTATTTTAAATAATGTTGAGCAAAGTGGATCTTTAGTATGGACAGTAGATTCAGGGAATGGTCATGAACAGCCTATATCTGATTATTGGCCTGAAGGTTCATTTATCCAAGATGGTGTTGTTGTATCTCCTTTAGAATCATTAACTTCGTCAAGTTTNTCCTTAACATTTAATCCGTTTCAAAGTGGAGAGCAAGTAGTATCTTCACTAAAATTTAAAATTTTATGGGAAGATGGAACTTATGATGCTGGTGAAAACGGTCAAATAATTTACTACGATGTTTACTTCGATTATGCATCCAATGATTTAGATCCTGAGATAACTTTTACTGCGCCTCAAAATAATGAAATTATCAATGGAGATGTCAATATTTCATTTGAAAGTGATGCAGATTTAGTAGAATTATGGTTAAATGGNAATTTACTAACCACATTAAATGGTCCAATCTTTGATTACGTATGGCAGCCAGATAGCGGAGTTTTTGGTGATATACAAATAGTTGCTAAAGCAGTTTTAAATGATAGGGTTACTTTTTCTTTTTTAGATTTTTATCTTGAATATCAATTAAATCAATTAGTTGCTCCTCAAAATATAAAAGATGGAGTTAATATNANTGGAAATGATGTAGTCATTGCTCTTTATGCTCCNAATAAAGATTATGTATCTATAAAGGGTTCTTGGAATGAGCANTTNCCTAANGGTGAAATTATGAACTTATCAGGTGATACTCTATGGTGGTACCAAACAACATTGCCAGATGGTGATTATTTTTATCAATATAATTTAGAGGGTNTGAAATATATAGCAGATCCTTGGTCACANGANGTTGAATGGAAAGAGCCTTTCACAGGNAANGAAAGTTCAAATTTTCAACATGCTAAAACAAAGTTTAGTATNGGAANNACANCTTATGAATGGAANGATGAATCATATATTAGGCCTGAAGTTAAAGATTTAGTTATATATGAAATGCATATTGGAGATTATTCAGGNGATGAATTTAATTTTGGCGATTTTTCAGATGTTATAGAAAAAATAAATTCAGGTTATTTTACAGATTTAGGAATTAATGCAATTGAATTTATGCCAGTTAATGAATTTGAAGGCTCATATTCTTGGGGTTANGATCCNGTTTTNCCTATGGCACCTGAAAGTAGTTATGGAACACCAANTCAATTTAAAAATTTAGTTGATATTGCTCATCANAATGGTATTGCAATTTTANTGGATGTTGTCTTTAACCATCTATGGGGTTCATCACCTTTGTTNCAGTTATACCAACCATTAAATAGTTTTGATTGGGAAGATCATAATTTTGATTTATGTCCATATTTTGGTAATGAGGAATCAATATGGGGGTATAAGATAGAGCACTGGCATGAGCTTGATGGAAGACAGTACCGAGGATGGAAATATGTTGAAGATTCTATAATCCATTGGGTAGAAGAATATCACGTTGATGGTTATAGATTTGATTATGTTGATGGAATTGGTTGGGATGGCGATTTTAATGGTGCTTCATACTATGCAAATATTTTAGATAATCATGATCCATCATTGATTTTAATTGCAGAAACAGATAATCCATACCAAATGAATAATACTGATTTTGATTCAGGCTGGGATTATAGTTATCATCATAATATGTTTGATAATGTTTTAGATATATATTTCGATTTAAATACTGTTTCCAATCACATAAATGCATACTCCCAAGGATATTCATTTGTTACTGGACCTATTAATTANACAGAAAGTCATGATGAAACGAGATTGGTTTATCAAGCTACAGAATTTCAAAATCAATCATTTGAAGAAGCATATAATCGTTCAAAATTATCTGCTACGATTTTATTTACAAGTCATGGAGTACCAATGATTTATGCAGGTCAAGAATTAGGTCAATGTGCGGCAACAAGAGATTCAGGAGGTTATCCTGTGCAGCAACCAATTCAATGGGATAATTTAGAAGTAGATTTAGTTCAAGATCTTAATAATCATTATAAAAAAATGATTGATCTTAGGAAAAATACATCTGTATTAAAAGAGCCTCCTCTAGAGGTTAAGTATCTTGATAACAACTATAAATGCTTTATTTATTGGAGAGCTGATCAAAATGAAAAAGTAGTTGTTGCAATAAATTTTGATACTTCTGAGAAGTTTTTAGATTTAGAATTTCCTCATTCAGGTGATTGGACAGATGTGGTAAGTAACTCTCAAATAAGCATAGATTCAAACTGGTATGGTGGATTTAATTTAGCTCCTTTAACTTCTTATGTTTTTGTTCCATCTGCTNTATGTACGCAGGGTGATTTAAATAGTGATGGAATTGTAAATATTGTAGACATTATTAGTTTAGTAAATATTGTGTTAAACCAAGAATCTTTAGATGATTTCCAGTCATGCGCAGGAGATTTAAGTGGAGATGGAGTGATTAATATTGTTGATATTATATCTCTAGTAAATGTCATACTTTCAGAATAATTAACTTGAGTTTAAATAGTAAAATGATAAAGAATATCTTTTTATATTTAATTTTAATTTTCCCCCTTATAGCTGGAACAACTGGAAAAGTTAGAGGTCAGATAATTGATTCATCAACAAATGAACCTTTAATTGGATGTAATGTCTTTTTGAAAGATACAAACTATGGTACTTCAACAGATTTTGATGGATATTATGTAATAATTAATGTACCATCAGGTATTTATGATTTGCAGGTTAGTATGATAGGTTATGATAATTATATTTTAAAAGATTTAGAAGTCAATATAGATCTTACCTCAACAGTCAATGTTCCATTAAATGAATCATCATTACAATTAGAAAGTGTTGTAGTTAATGCTTCTCCAAAATTAATTAATAAAAATCTAACCTCAACAACTGCTATCGTAACAAATAAAACTATATCCAANCTTCCCGTAAATGAGGTATCTGATATTTTAAATCTTCAAGCAGGTTTTGTAGATGGACATTTAAGAGGAGGTCGCTCAAGTGAAGTTGCATATTGGGTAGATGGAATGCCTATGACTGATGGCTTTGATGGTTCTACTGTAATAGATATTAATAAAGATGTTATTAGAGAAATGCAATTAATATCTGGAGCGTTTAATGCAGAATATGGTCAAGCTATGAGCGGTATAGTTAATATTACAACAAATGAAGGTTCAAATAAATTTGGTGGAAGTATTGATAGCTATTTTGGAGATTTTATTTCAAATCATTCAGATTTATTTATGAATATAGATAATGTTGATTTACTATCAACAAATAATATTAATTTCAATGTTCATGGAAGTTTAATTAAAGATAAATTATTTTATTATTTAAGTGGTAGAAAAATTTATTATCAAGGAGCTTATGAAGGCCAGAGAATCTATAATCCTTTTTCTTACGGATATGAGCTAGAAGATCAGGAAACAGGCGAAAAATATTGGCACGTTCTTGGAAGTAATCTTGATGATGATGAATATGCAAATCAAATTATTTGTAATGGTCCTGATAATTGTAGTGATAATTTGGAANATTATTTAACTCTCTTGAGAAATGCTCATACATCACAATCTTCAAAAGGAGATAGTGAGTATACATCTATGGATTGGAATCTAAAAAATTATTATCAGTTTAATTTTATTTGGAAGCCAACTCAAACTTTAAAATTAAAATACTCTCATTTTACAGATGATGTTGAATATCAAGATTATGATAGGTATTATAAATTAAATCCTGACGGTAATTTAAATCGTTACCGAACTGGATTGACAGATATGTTTCAAATTAACAAATCTTTAAATAAAAATTCTTATTTTACTNTAGGATTTATAAAATATAATAAAAATTATAATCATAGAACTTTTGAAGATGTTTCATCACAAGTTCATGATGAGCTAAATAATCAAAACACACCATCTTACAGTTTTTCAGTTGGTGGATCAAATCAGAATGTTTTTAAGAGAGAAACAAGCTCTGAGACATTGAAATTTGATTACGTGAATCAGATCAATAATAATCATCAAATCAAAACAGGATTTGAATATAAAAATCACTCAATTTACTATGAGAATATTAATCTACAATATTATGTTCAAGATGGATTTAATCCTGTTTATGATAGCCCTTTTGTGACTCCTAGTATCGATGATGTATCATCAATCAATACAAGTATTTATGATTTTAGCCCAAAGGAAATGAGTTATTATTTGCAGGATAAAATTGAGCTTGATGAAATGATTATAAATGTTGGTTTAAGGTATGACTATTTTGATCCTAATGGTCAAATTCTATCAGATCCTACAGATCCATTTATATATGATCCCATTAAGCCAGAACATATTTATGATTGTAGCAATTTTGATGGCTACTGTGGAGATAATGAATCGCTTCAATCTTATGAAGATAGATTAGCCTATTGGTATTTACCAACAAAATCTAAATCAATGGTTAGTCCAAGATTAGGTGCTTCATTCCCAATTTCNGATCAAGGTGTTTTTCATTTTTCTTATGGACATTTTTTTCAAATCCCAAGGTTTGAATTATTGTATTATAATGCAGACATAGACTTAGATAGAGGTGGAACAGGGAATATTGGCGTAATTGGAAATCCTGATTTAGAGCCTGAAAAAACAGTGAGTTATGAAATTGGTATTCAGTATAAGATAGATA
Organism: Fidelibacterota bacterium; assembly: GCA_002704685.1. GTDB lineage: Bacteria > Fidelibacterota > Marinisomatia > SCGC-AAA003-L08 > D37C17. The sequence continues at coordinate 7,510 of PAHD01000037.1, read as the reverse complement.
GTTTTAGTGCATTAGATATGACGATGTATTTCAGAGATATTAGAGATTTAACTGGTACAAGAAATGATGTAATATTTACGTATAATGGGGCTACCTATAATAAGTATGAAAATTCAGATTTTGCATTTGTTAAAGGTTTAGTTCTTTCATACAAGAAGCAGTTTTTAAATGGCTTTTCAACAACTTTTGATTATACGTTCCAACAAGCTAAGGGTACAGCGTCAAACCCGTTTGATGCTTATAATTCATCTCAAGCAAATGAATTTCCTGAAATTCATATTATTCCTTTAAATTGGGATCAAAGGCACACTATAAATGCGACGTTATACTATGATTCTAAAAATTGGGGTCTTGGTTTAATTGGTAAAATAGGCTCAGGTCAACCCTATACACCTTTTATTAGTGATAATTTTGCTAATCTTATTACAAATTCTAAAACAAAGCCAATGACATCAAACGTTGATTTAAGAACCTACATGAATTTTCCAAGTTTAAATGGAGTAAAACTGTATGTTAATATATTTAATTTATTTGATTATCTTAATCAGGTAAATGTATATAATGATTCTGGTGTTGCAGATAGAACTGTATATTTGCAAGAAGCGTTAGATCAAAATACAGATGAACTAATCAATACGATTGAAGATTATTTTAATAATGAAACTTTTTACTCTTCACCAAGAAGAGTTGAAATGGGATTTAGAATTGAATTTTAATAAAAAAATATTATTTTTACTATTTACTATTGTTATACCTCAAACTGATTCAGGTGACATATATAGAAGATATGGAATTCATAATGGCAATCAAGTTAGAACAGTCTTTAGTAATTATGGTGTAGTAGGGCAGCCTGGAGATAAAGGACCAAGAGGTGCATGGCTTAACGATAATAATGGTTATATAGGAGATGTAAGTTTGCTTGTTGGTGCTGAGGTTACATCTAATAACCAATCTGGTAATTCTATTACATTTCACTCTGTAGTTACATGCCCAGTAGATAGGCCATCTCAATCAGGTCCAGATCAATCTAACTCTGGATTAAGATGGGGTTTTGAACCCGTTTCAGGCTATCTAAATCCATCTCAGTTATTTGTTGCAATGAGTACAAATTCAAATACATGGCCAAATTCTTGGCCTAATGATGAATGTGATTGGAGCGGAGAATGGTGTGGATATTTTGGTAAAGATACTCAATATATTCAGCAAGAAAGTTTTTATGTAATGGATGATAATAACGATCAAGAATTTAACTTTGCAAGCAATAATGAATGGGGTGTTGAATTTAAACCTAACCCAAATGATATATCATTAAATGGTTTAGGCTTAGAAGTTAAAGTAAGAGGTATGCAGTGGCAGCAAATATTGGCACAAGATTGTATCTTTTTTTTATATGAAATAACTAATAAAAGTCAAACCGAATATAAAAAAGTAGTACTTGGAGAGCTTGTTGGAACGTACATCGGCAATGTAGAGAGTGAAGCACAAGATGATTGGTCATTTTTTGATGTTAACTCTGACTTAACATATACTGGTGACTTTGATAATACGATAACAAATAATCCAAGTTGGGTAGGCGATGTTGGAATGGTTGGTTATGCATTTTTAGAAAGTCCAGGTAATCCTTATGATGGTATAGATAATGATGGTGACTTTGAAGGTATNTCTGCTGTTTTTAGTGAAAATGATTTTGAAGAAGAAGTTATAAATATTGGTGATTATGTAATTACTATAGATGATGATTATAAAAGAACAAAAGTTCAAATAGTTGATCAGACAACAGTTATTACATCTCAAGGAAGAGATATAACAATTGTTGCAGGTGAAACATCTCTTGTTGAGGGTAATGAAGTAGATGGAGAGTCTGTTAATGATAATGCTTATAATGGATTAGATGATGATTTAGATGGTCTTATTGATGAGAATTATTATTTGCATTACAGACAAAAAAGAGTTTTTTATGATCAAACAACTGGTATAGAGCAAACGTTGTTTGATATAATAAATCCAAGAGCATTTATTAATTATTTCAATTTTGATAATAATGATTTAGGATATATTGAGGAAGATTTATCTGATTTAATTGATGAGAGTAGAGCTGATGGTGTTGATAATGATAATGATTGGATAGCAAATGTTCATGATGTAGGAAGTGATGGTTTAGCTGGAACATTTGATATTGACGGAACTGAAGGAAATGGTGTCCCTGATAGCGGAGAGCCAAATTTTGATCAAACAGACCCTGATGAGTCAGACCAAATTGGGCTTACAAGTTTTGATTATTTTGTACCATCAGGTGATTACCCAATGAGTGATGATGAAGAGCTTTGGAATAAACTTTCTCCTGGATTTTTTGATGTTCCAGAATCTATCGTTAATGGTGAGCCAACATCTGGTGAAGATGGTGATTTTATTTTTGGTTCTGGTTATTTTCCCCTAAGACCTGGTCAAACAGAACGTTTTTCAATTGCACTTGTCTACGGTGAAGATAAATCTGATTTAGATAGAAATAAACAGATTGTTCAAGAAATTTACGACAATGATTATCAATTTCCACCTCCACCTTCAAAGCCTGAGTTGACAGTTGTGCCAGGAGATTCTGAAATAAACTTATATTGGGATCGTGTAGCAGAAACTACAATGGACCCGGTGCTGCTTGAATATGATTTTCAAGGTTATAAAATTTATAAGGCAACCGATCCTAATTTCAATGATGTAAGAAATATAACAAATGCTTATGGTGTTATTGAGGACTATTCACCATTAGTTCAATTTGATTTAGCAGATGATATTGATTCTTTGTTTTATCCAAATTACGAGTTATTTCAACAATCAGGTGGGTTGTCATTTAATTTAGGAGATAGTACTGGTCTTGTACATACCTTTAAAGATACAGATGTTATTAATGGACGTACATATTATTATGCGATAGCTGCGTATGATTCAGGTAATCCTGAATATTCTTATCCATCTGAAAATACTAAATATATTACTGTATTACCTTCAGGAGAAATAATTACAGATAAAAATACAGGTTATGCAACACCTACAGCATCAGCACTTGGTTTTGATGTTGGAAATATTGAGGTTGAACATACATCTGGTAATGGTACAGGAACTATAAATTATACTGTTGTTGATGAAACTCAAATTACTGGTCATGATTATTTAATAGAATTTTGGGATACTTCAAATGATGAACTTGATAATGATTTTGACCAACTTATTGATCAAAATGATCAAAGTGAATTTATGCCACTGACTACTTATTACAGTGTTTATGATAAAGAATTGATTACAACTCAGTTTGAACTCCAATCATACGATACTACTTTTTATAATTTAAATAAGAAAAATATTATAGCTGATTCTTTTGTCCTTAGTAATGAATATGGATTTGAAATTAGTAATAATGATTATGATATAAGCTTTGAAAAAGGAGAAATTAAATTAAATGAAAATGTACTTCCTGGTACTTTTCAAGCTAGCTTTAATTATTATCCAATATACAAAAGTCCCTATATACAGGGTGCGAAATGGGATGCTTCAAATTTAGAAAACTATGATGGCAATACATTGTGGGTTGAAGAAGTACAAGATGCAGAANTTTTTGATGGTATCATGCTTGATTTTAATAATGATTGGGATATTTTATATAAGGATTGTAATTGGATTTTAGATGGGATTGATACAGNTGATAATCTTAATACTTTAGATGTAGCAGTTGACACNTTAAGTTTTCCNGGTTATACAGCTTATGCCTCACCCAATGATTACATGATAGTTTTTAGNGATGATTCAAATTACAATGAAGATTTAATTGGAACGTCCACTAATTTNAAAGTATATGATAGAACTAATAATCAAGAACTTTCNTATCAGTTTTTAGGTTCTCAAAGCCAAAATGAAATTGATCATCTAGATCGAATTTATTTATTCGAAGATTATTTTGGAAATAGCATGTATACTTGGAATATAGAGTTTACTTATTTTCCTAGTCAGCAAGAATCTGAACCTACAGTAATTTTTGGGGAAGGAGATACTCTCTTTATTAATACATCAAAGCCATTTGGATATGGGGATGAATTTACTTTGTCTACAACAATGCCAAGCATCGATCAATCAATAACTTCTGATGCTTTATCAGATATAAGAGTTGTCCCAAATCCTTATGTTGCAGCAACAGTTGCAGAATCTTCCCTACCACCAGGTATTTCAAGTGGAAGAGGTGAGAGGAAAGTTGAATTCCAAAATGTGCCAACCGATGCAGTGATTAAAATATATAATATTAGAGGTCAGCATTTAGTGACGTTGAATCATGATGGGAATATTTATGATGGTTCAGTATCCTGGAATTTAAGAACAAAAGAAAATATGGATATAGCATACGGAGTTTATTTATATGTAGTAGAATCTAGCTTAGGTATGAAAAAAGGTAAGATTGCAATAATAAAATAATGAGAAAAATTATATATATATTATTTATTACAAGTTTAACTTTTGCTTCTCAATCTAAAGTTGGAACAACTGCTGCACCTTTTTTAGGTATTGGTGTTGGCTCAAGGGCAATGGGAATGGGTGGTGCATTTACATCCATGTATGATGACCCAAGTTCTGCTTATTGGAATCCAGGATCTATTGCACATTCAGTTAAAAATAAATTTCAAATTACAAATGCTAATTGGCTTTTAGATACTAACTGGCTTTACGGATCTGGTGTTTACAAATTAGACTACAGGACAACTGTAGCAGCAAACTTCTTTTATTTAGATTATGGTCAAGAAGAAATAACAACTTTATATGATCAAGATGGAACAGGTAATTATTGGTCAGCATATGATTTTTCAGCAGGTCTTTATTATGCAATGAATCTTACAGATAAATTTTCATTTGGAGGAGGAGGTAAATATATAAGACAAACTATCTATAATGAAGGTGCCTCAACAATAGCGTTTGATTTTGGTCTTCTTTATAAAAATTCAAATGATAATTTTAGATTAGGTGTAAGTATTGCTAATATTGGTATAGAAATGAATCTTGAGGGAAGTGACCTTTATTTTAATTGTGATCTAGATGAAGATAGTCAGGGAAACAACGATAATATACCCTGTATTTTATCTACTGGTGATTATCCTTTACCTCTTTTTTACAGGGTAGGAGTATCAAAAGATATTGATGTATCTTCAAATTTATTTTTAACCAGTGCTCTTGACTGGGTTATCCCAAGTGATGATGTTGAATATTTTAACATTGGTTTTGAACTTAGNTATTATGATAAATTATTCATGAGGCTAGGTCAAAGACATATTGGGAAAGAAGATTCTGAAGAGGGTCTTACATTTGGGCTTGGTAGTAATTTTTATGTTTTTGGTATGGATGTTGATTTAAATTATACATATCATGATATGGGCATTTTTGGATATATGCCTTATTTTGAATTTATATTTAACTTTTAATGATGAAGAAAATTTTATTTAGCTTATTTTTATCTTNTGCTCTACCATTATCAGTAACTTTTCAAGTTGATATGCAGGAGCAGTTTGTTTCAGGTAGTGGTGTACACTTGGCTGGTGCTGATACACTTGCTCAAGTATCATTTGGTACTTATCAAGATAGCCTGGTTGCACCTTGGACACCAGATCAACTGATGATGGAAGATATTGATTTTGATGGAGTTTACTCTATTACTTTGGAGCTTGAAGAAAATACAGTATATGCTTATAAGTTTTTAAATGGATTTGAGTATGAGCTTGCTAATTTAGATGATCGAATTTTACAAANAGNCACTGANGATATCATANTTGATNTTGNATGTTACGATAAAAATGAGGCTTGNGAAGAAATTGANAATTCATTAGTCCAAGTTGTATTTACAGTAGATATGCAACAAGANGTTATCTCAGAAAATGGAGTTGGACTACTTGGTACAAACACAGATTTTACAAATTTTGGATTTGATGTTGANACAGGTNNNCCNANTGNTCCNTATGATCCNTCNACNTTAANNNTNNNNGAGNTTGAAGAAGATGTGTATTCTATTACACTTTTGCTTGAACCAGGTGTTTCATATTCATATAAGTTTGTCAATGGTAATGATTGGGGAGGTGTTGAGCAAGTAGATCGTTCTGTTGTAGTGTCTGAAGTAACTGGTTACTTGTTGAATGAAACGTGCTATGGTGCTGTAGAAGATTGCCCTGAGTTTACAACTTTTATAGACAATTTAACATTTAGAACAGATGTATCAAATGCTATTACCAATAACGGATTTGAGTTGGGCGATACACTTATAGTTAGATGGGGGTATGGCGAGACTCAAGCTATAGAAAGACAAGATACCTTAAGCTTGCTTCCTTTTTCATACACTTATAAAATCGATATAGATAGTGTGAATGTTTCTCAGGAAGCGGGCCTTTATTATCAGTATTACAAGCTTCTTGAAAACAATGATTTAAGAGAAATATTTTTTAATTTTTCTTATGAGGGTGAAGATGTTGTTTTAGCAGAAAGACGTTTTTACCCATTTCAAGATTTAACAGATTTTTCAGATATAGTTATTGATGATACGCAGGATTCAAATGTTGAAGATAGAAGAATGCCTATCTTTTTAAATACTGATCCAATTGGTGCTGAAACACTAGTAACATGGACGGTTGATTTAAGCCCAGCTTACTATCAAATTATGGCTGGAGATACACTCTTTGATATTCAAGGAACAGCAGATGTCTATGATGTTGACAGTTTGCTTACATGGGGTGTCTGGTTGAACGGACCTGCTTCAACGCCAGCAAATGGTGTGACATGGTCTCAGTGGGGACTTACGCTTCAAGGTACAACATCTAAAAAAATGTGGGATGATGGATCTAATGGTGATGAAGTTGCTAACGATAAAATTTATACATTACAATTAACTTATGATGAAGCAGCTTTAGTAGGTCAAGAGTTTAAGTTTGGAATTAAAGGCGGTGATAATGAATCATCTTATGGTCTTAATCATTATGAGAATATCAATGTGCAAGATCCAAATATCCATGTTTACTTTGGATCTATAAATCCTATTTTTTATAATGCTTGGGATTTTGATTTAAATGAACCAAATATAAGTGAACAATGTACAATCTCTGATTTGAATAATGATGGTATAGTTAATGTTGTTGATATTATATCAGTGGTGAATATTATTATTGGAATAATTACTCCAACAGACCTGCAGCAATGTGCTGCAGATGCAAATCAAGATGGTGAGATTAATGTGGTTGATGTTATAAGTATGGTTAATCAGATTATAAACTTTTAAAATTCACTTTTTTACCCCAAATTTTAACTTTTCAGTATCCATTTTTAACTTTTTGAGTAGTTTTTTTAATTTTTTGTAAATTATTTCACTTTTTTACCTTGCTAATATTTTTTGTACTTCCTATATTTGAAGACCCACTTCGTGCGTAAAAAATATAGATTTAGTTTTAATTTTAAACAACTTCAAGGAGGAGTAATGATGTTTAATCATTTTCGTATT
>PAHD01000036.1 GCA_002704685.1 Fidelibacterota bacterium | reverse complement strand
CAAGCTCAATTCTTATGTTTGATTGGTGGTGTCGCTGATGATAATGGTTCGGCATTTACTCTTAAATTCTATGATGCTTCATCTGGTTTAACTTATGATTTAGATCAAACAGTAACGTTTAACGTAAATGATATTCAAGGTAGTGCCCCTGCTCCTATAGTTTATAACTTAGACTTGGGTAGTACTCCAACTGTTAATGGCTGTACTAATCCTCTTGCGTGTAACTATAATGCAAGTGCAAATAGTGATGATGGTTCATGTACTTATGCAGCTGATTATTATGATTGTAATGATGTATGTTTACTTGATGCAGATAGTGATGGTGTTTGTGATCAGCTAGAAGTAGGTGGTTGTACTGATAGCAATGCTTGTAACTACAATGATTTGGCTACAGATGATGATAATTCATGTGTGTATGCAACTAATTATTATGTNGATGCTGATGGTGATGGTGATGGCGCAGGTGAGGCAACAGCATATTGTCCAGCTGATGTTCCATCTTCTGGTGTATCTTTAAATGATAGTGATGCAGATGATAATTGTTTTACAGATTTATACCAAGATTGGTATGTTGANTCAGATGGTGATGGTCTAGGTTTTGGCGATGCAACAAATATTTGTACNGATACTACAATCNNTTNNAGGTAGTGTTNNAAATAANNCNGANNNNGATGATNATTGTTTTTCNAATACTATATCAANNTTGGTNNNTNGACTNAGGATGGTGATGGTNTAGGTTCTCCGGATGATGNAGTANTAGATNNTTGTACAGATNNTACNTNTNCCTNNATNNNANTGTNNNAAATNANNNNGATNAAGATGATNATTGTTTCTCAAATACTTANCAAGATTGGTATGTNGANTNAGATGGTGATGGNCTNGGTNNTGGTGATGCAACTANCCTTTGTACTGATACTACATCTGTAGATGGAAGNGTNACAAATAATGATGATACTGAGCCTGATTGTGCAACAAATGATACTGATGCTTGTGGTNTTTGTGCTGGTTCAAATGCTTGTGCTGGTTGTGTTGATCCAAATGCTTCAAATACAAATTTAGAATATTTAGTAAATGATACAGCACTTGATTGTTCAGCAGAGTCTTATACAGACTTAGATGATGCAGATCTTTCTTGCTGTGTGTATACATCTTTTTCATTTAATCAGTCTATGAGGCAATCAGCTTACTTTTTCTCTGATGTGAAAATTGATGGCGTCTCAGCTGAGGTTGGTGTAGATGAGATTTATGCATTTAACGGTGATGTTTGTGTTGGTGGTGGAACTTGGAATGGTCCAANTATTGAAATTATGCTAATGGGTGATGATGAACAGCAGTTTACAGCTGGTTATTTACAAGAAGGAGATGTCCCAACATTTAAAATTATTGATGCTAGTTCAGGCTTACAGTATGAAGCTGTATTTAACGGTGTTTCAGGTCAGTTTGGAGATTGTGCCTCAGAGGGTTATCCTGGTAATCTTATTTCATCACTTGATGATAATGGAGTAACAATGTCAACAGCTACATGTCAAACATTCCCAGCATTCGTAAATTATAACGCGCATTGGGATTTAGGTACTGCAGAAGCTGTTAAAGACTGTAATGGAGTTTTAGGTGGAAATGCATATATTGATGATTGTTCAGANTGTGTGTTTTCTGATGGTCATAATGCTAACGANCCAGATGATGATACAGTNTGTAATGCAGGCGCTGTAAATGGCGAGACTGATAATTGTCCAGATACTGCAAATACTGATCAGGCTAATAATGATAGCGACTCTGAAGGTGATGCATGTGATGTAGATGATGATAATGATACTGTTGCAGATGGTGATGATTCAGATCCATTTGAATCATCAGTGTGTGTTGATTCTGATGNTGATGGATGCGATGATTGTTCTCAAACAATGTCTGGTCCTGATGGAGCAAATGCTGGTCCAGATACAAGCAACGATGGTTTAGATACAGATTCTGATGGAGCTTGTAATGTAGGTGATACTGATGATGACAATGATACGGTTTTAGATGATGTTGATCTAGATTCATTAAACCCTTCAGTATGTTCTGATTTAGATGGCGATGGTTGTGATGATTGTTCTCAAACTGCTTCAGATAATTTCGATGCAAACGATGTTAATCCTCAAGTTGATAATGATGGTTTAGATACAGATTCTGATGGAGCTTGTAACGTAGGAGATGAAGATGACGATAATGATACAGTTTTAGATGGTGTTGACTTAGATTCATTAAATCCTTCAGTATGTTCTGATACTGATAATGATGGATGTGATGATTGTTCTCAAACAGCTTCAGACAACTTTGATGCAACCGACGTTAATCCTCAGGTAGATAATGATGGTGATGATAACGATTCTGATGGAGCATGTGATTTAGGTGATGATGATGATGATAATGATAGTGTTTCAGATTCTAATGACACTGACCCTTTTGATCCTTCAGTTTGTCAAGATTTAGATAGTGATACATGTGATGATTGTTCAGGTACAAATGCTTCAGATTTTTCTGGAACATATCCAGATACATTAANCGATGGTGATGATAATGATTCTGATGGAGCGTGTGATGCTGGAGATGATGATGATGANAATGATACGGTTTTAGATACTGTTGATGCTAATAAAAATGAATCTTCAGTTTGTGAGGATTCTGATGGTGATGGTTGTGACGATTGTTCTCAAGTTATGTCAGGATCTGATGGGCAGAATATCGGCCCAGACACAGATAATGATGGTGCTGANAATGATGAAGATGGAGCCTGTGATGTGGGTGATGCTGATGATGATAATGACGGTGTTGATGATGGTGATGATTCTGATCCATTTGAATCATCTGAGTGTCAAGANTTAGATGGTGATACCTGTGATGATTGTTCGCAGTCTATGTCTGGTCCTGATGGAAATAATTATGGTCCTACACCAAATGATGATGGTGATGACAATGATTCAGATGGTCTTTGTGATGATGGTGATACTGATGATGATAATGACACGGTTTTAGATGGTGATGATAATGATCCTTTTGACCCATCAGCTTGTGAAGATAGCGATAATGATACATGTGATGATTGTTCAGCAAATAGTTCTACTGATTTTTCTGGTGTAACGCCTGATACATCTAATGATGGTGCTGATAATGATTCTGATGGTGCNTGTGATGATGGTGATGATGATGATGATAATGATACTGTTGATGATGATTTTGATAATGCTCCTTTTGATGCATCTTCGTGTGAAGATAGCGATAATGATACATGTGATGATTGTTCTCAAACTATGTCTGGAGTTGATGGAGGAAACGTTGGGCCAGACACAAGTAATGATGGCCCTGATAATGATTTAGGTTGGAATACAGGTTTTGGTGAAACACTTTGTGATGCAGGTGATGATGATGATGATAATGATGGTGTTTATGATGATAGTGATTCTGATAGCTTTGATCCATACCTTTGCAGTGATACTGATGCTGATCAATGTGAAGATTGTCAGTCAGGTGCATATGATCCATATAATGATGGTGTAGACTATGATACTGATGGACTTTGTGATGCAGGTGATGATGATGATGATGGTGATAATGTTTCAGATGATGTCGATGATTGCGACCCCGATAATGAGGGTATAAATGATTCTGATTTTGGTGAAGATAGTAGTTCGCTAGGTTGGACATCTTCAGCGGTAACAGATCATGATTCAGATGGATGTAAAGATGCTGATGAAGATTTAGATGATGATAATGATGGAATGTCTGATAGTCTGGATGAGTGTGATCCAGATGCTGACGATAGTGGTGTAGAATTTAGTGATTTAGATTGGGATTCTNGTAATTCAGCGCTTGATTATGATCAAGATGGTTGTTTAGACACNTCTGATGAAGATAATGATGATGATAATGATGGAGTAGCAGATATTTCAGATGATTGTGATCCAGATAACGGACTTGCAAGTGATTTAGGTTGGACATCAATATCTTCTAATGTAAGTCTTGGTACAGATCATGACCAAGATGGATGTCAAGATAGCGGTGAAGATCAAGATGATGATAATGACTTGCAGGGTGACTCGTCAGATGATTGCGACCCTGATAATGGTAAAATTAGTCAAGTAGGCTGGGATTCAAATGCAACTAATCCAGACTCAGATTACGATGATGATGGATGTCAGGATAGCGACGTTGAAGACCTAGATGATGATAATGATGGTGTTGCTGATGCTGATGATTCTTGTGCAACTGGAGAGCTAGGTTGGACTTCCAACGATGTAACTGATTTTGATGGTGATGGTTGTTTAGACGCATCTACCGAAGATGTTGATGATGATAATGATGGTGCATGTGATGATCAGGTCTCTGATTTTGAGCCTGGATATACAGGCGATCCATGTGTTGTTGTAACAGGTGGTGATAGTGATGATAATAATCCCAATGTATGTGCAGATGAAGATTTAGATGGTTGCGAAGACTGTTTAAGTGGATCTTTTGATCCTAATGCTGATGGAGCTGATGATGATTCAGATGGACATTGTAATCTTGGTGATGTTGATGTTGCACTAAATTTAGGTGCAAATAGTGTGAGTTTCTTTGCACTGCCATCTTCTGGTGATTATGGTGTTTCAAATATTTTTGGATCAGCTGGTTCTACAAACAGTATCTCTAAAGTATTTGGAGAAGGAACTATCGCATTTAACTTAGAAGATCTAGGAAACTGGGTTGGTTCATTGCAAGATGTTTCAGATGATGATGGTTATTGGGTTATATCAGATGCTATTTCATCTCTTGAAGTTCAAGGATATCCAACTTATGTAGCTGGCGTAGAATATACTTTACATGAAGGAAATAATTTTGTTTCTTATCCATATTTTAATGGTCAATCTTTAGATGCCGGTTTAGCAGNTACACCAGCTCTTGATAACCTTGCTTATATATATGGCGAGGGAACTTCAGCTTTACTACTTCCAACTGGAGCTTGGGTAGGAAGTTTAAATAACACTGGTCTTGCTGGTGGAAAAGGATATTGGTTTGGTGCTAATACTCCATTTACGTTCTCATACAATGAGCCAAACTTATTGGGTCGTTTTGTGAATCGTGAATTACCGCAAGTGCCAGCTGAGCTTGCTTATAAACAATCAACTGAGCAGTACTTCTATTTTATACAAGAGGCTCAAGTTGACAACATGGATTTATCGCATGGTGATTGGATTGTTGCATACAATAATGATGTTGTTGTTGGTGCAAGACAATACGATGCAAATGCTATTATGGTAGATGTGCCTATTATGGGATCTTTTNCAGGATCTGAATTAAGAAGTTCTGTATTAAATTTAACAGCAGGATATTGTGAGCCTGGTGATATTCCATCTATTAAGGTTCATAGAACAAATGGTGAGATTGTTGATATGTTTGTAACTGCTGTTGAAGGTTCTCTTGGATTCCAGGGAATGGGTCACGCAATTGTTACTTTATCTGATGTTAATTTCCCTCAGGAAGTTTCATTGCATAACGCTTATCCAAATCCATTTAATCCTTCAACTATGATTCAGTATGATTTACCACAAGGATCAATGCATGTTAATCTTTCAGTGTTTGATATTAGAGGAAGACTGGTTGCTGAGCTTGTGAATGAAATTCAATCTGGNTCTTCAGATTCATATAATGTTATGTGGAACGCTGATACACATTCAAGTGGTATGTATTTTGTGCAGTTAAGAGCTGGTAATACAGTTAAGAATCAGAAAATCATGCTATTAAAATAAAAAAGATATAATTATTTAAATAGTGTGTTTAAATTAGTTTTAGGTTAAATCAGTAAAAAANAATTATAAAGGATTAAAGCAATGAGCAGAACATTTAAAATAACTGGTATTTTATCTCTTTTATTTATTTTTTCATGTAGCGATTTGGAAAAAATATCGCAGCAGATGGAGACAATAAAAGGTAATCAGGAAATAATTTTAGCTAAACAAAAAGATCTTGATTCGAAATTAGCATCATTGCAGGTTGCAGTTAAGAATGTGGGGGCTGCATCAAAAGCAGCAGCTCCAAAGAATAATCAAAACAAAAAGAGAAAAACTGCAAATCCTAATGTTTCACATAAAATTGATATAGGTAATTCTGTGGTAATGGGTAATCCTGACGCAAAAGTTGTATTGACTAAATTTACAGATTTTCAATGACCATACTGCGCAAGGTCTGTCAGTTTGGTAGACGAAATTCTAGAAAAATATCCTAATGATGTTAAAGTTGTAGTTAAAAATTTCCCACTTGGATCTCATAAGCAAGCACGTAAAGCTGCTGCTTATGCACTAGCTGCAAGAGAGCAAGGTGGTGTAGAGGCTTATAAGAAGTTGTACCGTAAGATATTTGATAGTTTTAGAGACTTNAGAAATGATGAAGATTTGCCNTTGAAAATGGCAGCAGAGNTGGGCATGGATGTTAATNGAATGGCTGAAGATGTTAAGTCTCAAGAGATTTCAAGTTTAATAGATTATGAGTANAATCAGCTTGCTTCACTTCGAAATGCATATCCTGAAACAGAAGAGTATGCGGCTGGTGTAAGAATAGCTGTACCTAAGTTTTTCATCAATGGTAGAGAGCCTGCTGGTAGATCAGTTGCTCAGTGGTCTGCTATGATTGATGAGGAATTAAAAAAATGATTTTTAGTCAAATTTAATGCTTCAAAAAAAGCCTTGTTTTTCAAGGCTTTTTTCTTTTAAATCCCCTTCANAAANNTTATATTATTAATGTAAAATTACGTTCATTTTACAGGAAGGATAGTTGTGCCCAAAATGAAGGCAAAGATAATAGGAGTTTTAATGATAACTTTATGTTATTCAAATTTTCAAGATAATTGTGATGCAGGTTATGTTGCGAGTGGAAATTCATCACAAGAATCTTGTGTACCTGAATTATTTTATTACAATTCATCAACTCAGCAAGCAGCTTATTTTTTTGAAAGTGTAATTTTAGATGGATTACCCCTAAACGAAAATGATTGGGTTGGTGCATTTAATGGTGATGTTTGTGTTGGTGCTCGTAAATGGGATATTGATAATTGTAATGGTGTTTGTGATGTTCCAATCTTAGGTCAGGATAGTCAGTTAACTAGTGGGTATATGCAGCAAGGTGATATACCATCATTTAAAATATTCAAAGCTTCAAGCTTGTCATATCTAGATGCTAATTCATCTGAAAATATTTCATGGTCAAATTTTTCTACTCCTGTTATAAGCTTGCTTTATGCATGCGATGAAAGTAATTGCGAACCAGATTGNTTAGGAGTTTTTGGTGGTTTAGCAGAAGAGGATTGTACAGGTGTGTGCGATGGAAATGCACTGGTTGATTGCAAGGGTGAATGTAATGGATCCGCTGAATTTGATTGTTTAGGTGAATGTGATGGAACAGCAATTTTAGATTTATGTGGTGTATGTAGNGGTGATAATTCANCATGTTTGGATTGTCAGGGAGTTCCAAATGGTAATGCGCTGGTTGATTGNGAGGGAGTTTGTAANGGTATNGCNACTGATTGTGANCAATTAAACGCTTCNATTGTNGANGATTTTGTNGTAGTTNATACTTATCCTAANCCATTNAANCCTNANATTANNATAGAATTCTCNNTACNANCTAATGATAATGTTTCAATNNTAATTTANAATNCATATGGAGAAGTGATAAAGAAAGTTTTAGATAATAAGTATNTATATGAAAATACNTATAAATTTAATTNGNATGGNAANGATNATNNGNGAAATNAAGNTCCNTCTGGNGTGTATTTTATAAATNTTANTATAAATAAAGGNTTTTCAACTANNAAAGTGACATTAATNAAGTAAAAAAATAAAATGNTTATTTGTGATATATATCAAGATGATTTTGNAGNTAAAGTAATAAAATAGATTGAATAAGATTGTTCATATATGAAGAATAGGCTGACATATTATATATTTTTATTGAGTTTTTCTTTGATTTTTACTCAAGACCCNCCNCAGGATTTTGAATTTAATCAATCAACTGCTCAATCATTTTATTCTTTCTCAACTTTCGAGATTTTAGGTGTTGGGATTGAGGATGATGATTGGATTGGAGCTTTTAATGTATACGATGAAACATTAAATGGTACTTGCACTCAAGAATTTATTAATTATGATGAAACATTAAATGGTACATGCTTATCAATTGGTGAATGTATGCCAGGGGTTGATGGCTGTATTGATGGCTTAGGACCTGATGCTACATGTCAGGAGAATTTAGATATAGATGGTGATGGTTTATTATCATTTTGCGCTTGTCCAGATGTTGATAATGATGGTCTTATTTTAACACAAAATATTGAAATTGCTGTAGGTGCTCGAATGATCGCTGATTGTGGAGGTTCATCACAGTGTGATATACCAGTTTTTGGATTTGATGGAGAATGTTATTCAGCAGGATATTTAAAAGATGGCCAAATACCATTTTTCAAAATATATGACTCATCAGCTGATAGTTACTATTATGCATTTATTGAAGGAGATATTATAGATGCATGGACTGGTTTACCAGATGAGGATTTGGGTGCTTTTGAGTTAAATGGATATTTAATCGCAGATTCTTTAACGGTTACATTTGATTGTAATAATGATCTAGGTGGTACTGCATTTTTGGATAATTGTAATGTGTGTTCAGGAGGAAATACAGCTCATTTAGCTGATTCAGATATTGATTGTCATGGTGATTGTTTTGGTACTGCTTTTATTGATGGGTGTGGAGATTGTGTAGAGGGTAATACGGGTCTTGAAGAATGTCAGAATGATTGTAATGGAGATTTAGGAGGAACCGCATTTTATGATGATTGTTTAGTTTGCTCTGAAGGTAATACAGGTAATATTGCAAATTCTATAGAGTTATGTTTACAAGATGCATTGCTTGGTAATTTCAATCAGAGTTTATATCCGGATCTTGATTGTAATTGTGATTGTTTTGGTTCAGCTATTATTGATGATTGTGGTGTTTGTACAGGTGGTTTATCTGGAAATGCATTTAATGCAAATTTAGATTGTAGTGGCGTTTGTTTTGGTACTGCTGAGATTGAAAGCTATTGCTTGGACTTCGATGGTGATGGATTAGGATTACCATCTAGTAATATTGATCTATGCAATACTGATATTGTTGAAGACTGTTCTGGTGAAGATTGTTACGTTAGTGATTGTACCGATTTAGATGATAACTGTGATGCTAATTTATTTGAAATTGATTGTGCAGGTATTTGTGATGGCCCAAATGAAATTAATCTGTATTGTTTAGATGAAGATTTAGATGGGCTTGGTAATCCTAGTACAGAATTGGAAGAGTGCTCTGCTAATATAGATGAAGGCTATGTTTTAGATTGTTCAGATGTTGATGATTCAATTTCTTGTCCAAGTAATTTAATTGACGAATGTAATGATTGTATATGGATAGTAGGTGATGATCAGCTTGTTTGTTCTCAGGGTGATTTAATATTTGATCTGCTAGAGTGTCCAAGTGGATGGACCGAACCAAATCAAGCATGTCAAGAACCTACAGCCTATGATCAATCGATTACATTGGATGAGGATTCATCAATCTTTATTGAATTATCTGCATTTGATCCATTGGGCCAAGATTTAATATTTGTTATTGATGAAGAATTTGCTCCAGAAAACGGAAACCTTGAATTATTTTCTAATAATGTTTATAAATATACTCCGAATGAAAATTACAATGGTTCTGACTTTTTTAGATTTTATGTAATAAGTCAAGATTGGGTATCAGAATCAGCATCTATATTTATTGATGTACTTCCAGTAAATGATGCTCCTGAGCTATCTCTAATAGAAAATATTGTTTTAAATGAAGGAGAATCAGTATTTATAACATTATCTGGTTCTGATTTAGATAATACTGAATTAGAATTTTCTATATCAGGTGGAAGTGAAGAAACAGTTTTTGCTGAAATTTCANATTCTCAAGTAACATTTTATGCGTATGGAGATTTTAATGGATCTNTTGANTTTAATGCATTAGTTTCAGATTCTGATCTTACAGACTCACAAACATTTACTGTAACAGCACTTCCAGTNAATGATTTACCNGAATTCACTCAATCAAATATTGAATTTGNAATNAATGAAGATNCAATTTTTGAATTTGATTTTTCAAGNTACGTNATAGATGTTGAAAATGANGATTTATCTATAATTTTTGATTCAGCAAATGAAAGTTGTGAAGATTCAAATGGTGAAATTTTGTATGGANCTTTAGAAATTNATAATCTGCANCTNACTTANTNACCTTTTGCAAATATTTTTATAAATGAAAATGANTGTTTAGAAAATATATCATTTAAAGTTTTTGATGGNACTGATTTATCTGAANGTATATTTACTNTATCTATAAATATTNTACCAATTAATGATTCTCCNACNATNCAAGATATTGAAAATCAGATAATNGATGAAGATACNTTNCTTGATATTGAGATATTAGTNACTGATATAGATAANACTAATTTAAATATAAGTGTATCTGAAATTGATAATGGAACAGTATCTATTGAAAATAATTTTTTATATTTATATCCTGAGTCAAATTTTAATGGNGTAATTCCTAATATTGAAGTTNTNGTATCTGANGGTGAATNNTCTGATTCNACATCGTTTAATGTCACAGTAAACCCAGTTAATGATGCGCCTGTATTAACACAGATTGAATCACAGTCTATTGATGAGGGAGGTGTTTTAGAGTTAACCTTATTAGCCACAGATATTGATGCAGATGATACTTTATCATATGAGGTAACCTCAAGCTCAAGCAGTGAAGTTGAAGTTGATGGAGATCAGTTAACA
>PAHD01000035.1 GCA_002704685.1 Fidelibacterota bacterium | reverse complement strand
ATCTCTATAATGCAATAAGCGATACAGCGCGCTATGGTGGGCTTAAATCTGGAAATTATCTAATTGATGATGAATATGAAAATAAATTAAAAAATGTTCTTAATGAGATAAAAAATGGTAAATTTACAAAAGACCTTGAGTCTAATGTTGATACATTAAAGTATAAAACATCAATAGATAGTAAAAGCTCAGATGAAATATCAAAAATTATGAATGTATTATTTGAAAAAAAAGGTAAGTAGGTTATGGTAAAATTATTATTAATTAGTTTTGGTTTATTTGTATTTAGTTGTGATAGTTCAAGTCCAACAGAAGTTACTTCTCAAGAACACGTTATTTGCGGATATGATGATTATGAATATCTTGCAGGGTGTGATTATACTATATCTACTGCTGCATGTCCGGATGTTCAGGAAAACCAATCTGCATTAGATATTATTGCTGCAGAGTATTGTGAAGAGGCAGGATATAATACTCAACTATTTACTGCAACATATGATGTTATAACTAGTGGAACATATCAAAATGTACTATCTTTTAATGTTAGGATTCCTGGTCCAACTGCTACTACCTATTGGACCTGTGAAAATATAGGATATCAAAATGAAGTTAATCCAGGTCAATATACTGCCACAGAGAACCATCCTATTATACATAACTTAGTTTATGAATAGTTCTATTTAAAATAAAGCTACTAAGCATTCCTGGAAATATAGGATCAATATTATATGGGTACCCTAAATAAATCCATATAGAGGCTATAGATGCAGGAATTAGTAATGTTAATGTAGGATAATTAATCTTATAATCAGTATTAAAAATAATCTTTATTAAAGGTATTAATAGTGATGATGCTCCAATTGAGCCAAAAACATACCATATATCAATAACTTTATTAAATGATATGCATATAACTATAGCTATTATTGATGTAATCAAAAGCCCTATTCTTGTATTAAACTTCATTGATTTCTTATTTTTAATTTCATTTCCAATAGTAATAGCTGATGTAAATGTAAAGCTATCAATGGTTGACATAACAATTGAAAGTAGCGAAATAATAAAAAATACCTGTAAATAAGGAGGTAAAACTATATCAGATAGCATTAGGTAAGGGGAAGATGTAATATCGCTTGATTTTATAATAGCAGATGCATATAAACCTGTAGATATAGTTAGAAAATCAAATATCATCCATAATACTATTGAATATAGAATACCTTTTGATAAAATCTTTTTATTTTTAGCTGAGTAAACTCTATGAAAAATATTTGGATCGATAAAAGTTATCATCGATATAAATAACCATGATAAAAGATAGCCTATTGGAAGCTTATTGGATAATTCTAAATGTCCTTGAGGAGCATGATTGATTAAAAATGATATACCACCAAAATCAGTATAAAGTTTTATTAAAATAATAACAAAACCAGTATACATTAGAACAAACTGAATTTTATCTGTTCGAATAATTGATTTAAATCCACCAAGTATTATATATGAAATTGAAAAAAGTAATCCGATAAAGATTGAATAAATATAATTTATATCATATATATGGTTAAATATAGTAGCAAATATCATCAAGTAAGGTGCAGTAGAAGAAAGAAATAATATTATTATTGAAGATAATAAACCTGAAGTATAGCCAAAATTTTTATGAAAATATCCTGGTATAGTATTTATATTGTTCCTGTGAATTCTAGGAGCAATGAATACTAGTAAAAATAAGGCTGCAATATAATAAAAAAAACCAAATATCACCCATGTAATAATGCCATTTTCGAAAGTGAATCTACCTACTTCAAGAATACCACCATACCAGGTAGTTACAAAAGTAGCAACAAATGCAGGAAGGGTTAATTTTCTAGATGAGAAAATAAATTCTTCATCACTACTATAATTATTTTTTAATAATCCAATTAATAGGATTATAAATAAATATAATATGATCATTTTAAAATAAATTCAAATGTAATACCAATCGTTCTTCTTGGACCATAAGATTTATAATTTTTTTTATNTTCTGTATATCCATCTGTTGTTTCTGGTTCTANAACAAAACTAAAACCTCTAGTTTCATAAGATTGATCTAAAAGGTTTTTAATCCAGAAAGAAATTGAGCGAGAATTACTTTGATAAATCAANTTTGTATTAAATAGTGTTCTATTGCTTGATTTATGGGAATTTTGTTCATCAAAGAAGAANCTNCTTAAATANTTGGCATCTATGTTAAAATTTAACGATTCNGATAGTAAAAAACTATTTCCAATTGAAAAGCTTATTTCAGGTGAGTGTGCTCCAGCTCTATTACCAAATTGCGTATCATTACCATCTCCAGTTTCATCAAAATAAAATAATCCTAGTTTACTTTTTAGTAAACTCAATGAAATGAATGTTTCATTAAATTCATTTGAAATATNTAAATTAGCATCAACACCATAATTATATGATTTTGAACCATTAAATGTTGCATAATCAAAATAGGTNGGTTTTGATATATCTCTTTGAATAAATANTCTTAACTGAGGATTATTTCTNTTCATATANAATATTGAACTTTCGAAAGATATTTTATTATTTTTATAAAAATAACCNATTTCAGTATTTAAACAATCTTCAGTTTTGTAATATCTTTCNTCNGAGAAATTNGGAGACTGATTAATTCCAGCTGTTTTGAAGCCTTTTGAAATACTAAATGTTAAAAAATTANTTTTTGNTAAATTATTTGTTAACAAAAAATCCCANCCTAGATTTTCATCATCAATTGTTAANAAATCTTCACCAAAATTNCCGTAATAGGATGCTAGGTAATATAGGTCGTTTGTTGTCTTATATTTATCAAATCTNAANGATAAATCAATGNTTANGTTTTTAGTTAAATCANGAAAATACTTAGCATAAATAGCACTATTATCTATATTAAACTCTGAGGTCATGTAATCATAATCTCCATTAAAAAAGTAACCACTTCTATCGTCTTTTTCTTCTAATTCTGAGTAAAATAATCCAAAAACAATATTGTTTAATGAAAATCTTAGTTCTTGAGTATTATTTTTTCTGATACGATTTGTAATATCGGGAAAATCCCAATTGTAATAGTAAGTAGCAGGATCCCAGTTNAAAGGTTCAGACTCCCACATAGCATTATTTCCCCAGTCACCATCATAATTATAATCAAGCTCATTATCTGACACNGTAGTTATAGAAGTGAGTTTAAATGTATTAAAATTATATATTGATTTAAGAGAGGTTGCATTAGTTTGTTGTTTATCTTCACCAACAAAATCACTCATCGTATTATAACCATTATTATCTATTGTCCAAGCATCATAAAGATTATCAAATTTTATATTATAATACGTTAACAAATGTGATGAATTAATATTTGGTGTGAAGAGTAGTTTTAACTTTAACAATTGTTCATTTTGTTTATTTGAGTTTTGATCTGGNCTGAATTGATTTTTNATATATCCATCAGATTGATTTCTTACTATATTTAAATTNGATTTTAATTTATCGTTNAAAGGNAAGTTNATNCTNGTATTAATTTTATTACCATTAAANGAAGATAATGAATAATTAAATTTAAANAATTTTTCATCTTGNGGATTAATAGTTATAAGATTTATTACTCCAGCCATTGCATTTGTTCCAAAAGATGTTGATTGCGGACCTTTNAAAATTTCAATTTGCTTGATATCATCTAGAATAGAGATACCNCCAATTCCAGTAAAANTAATATCATCNAAGAANAGTCCNACGTAAAAATGAGGTAATCCCTCACCAGAAAATTGACT
Source organism: Fidelibacterota bacterium (assembly GCA_002704685.1). Lineage (GTDB taxonomy): Bacteria > Fidelibacterota > Marinisomatia > SCGC-AAA003-L08 > D37C17. Next base: position 36,390 of record PAHD01000035.1, on the reverse strand, counting down.
AAGCTCNCCNATACCTCTAATNTGGAAATAACGTGGNCTAGATGTACCACCAGCATAATTTAATTCNGGTGTAGATTCAATTACATCTTGCAAATGATATTTTCCATTATTTTTGAATTTTTTTNGAGATAATATTTTTATTCTAGAATCATTTATAGATGAGTTNATTCCTCCAATAATTTTTACCTTTTCAAAGGTTATATCTTTATTATATAAAACAATTTTATTGGTAATATCATTGATTTTAATTGATATATTTTGGTATCCAATATAAGATATTTCAAGTTTCTCAAATTCATTACACTTAATAGTAAAATCTCCTTCATTATTAGATGTCGTGTATGAATCACCACATGAAATATTAGCTTTTTCTAAAGGTAAATTTTGATCATTAATTACTTGAGAATTAATGATAATTTCTTTTGAAAAGATTGAAGAGATTAGTAAAAAAAATAANAGTTTCATAAGATTTCCTCCGCTAGCATTATCTAGATCAGGTTAAAGGGTATGTTCTCAGCATTTTATAGCACCCCAGTTATATTTTAAATTACAAAAATTTGTAAATATAAGGCTATATTAAAAGTATGGATTTAATTAAATATGAGAAAAAATATTGGGATGAAGGNTTTCAGAAAATAGTTGGTATTGATGAAGCCGGTCGNGGACCTTTAGCTGGACCAGTTGTTGCAGCATCAGTTATTTTAAAACCCTATGAAATTATAGAAGGTGTAAAAGATTCTAAAAAGCTTTCTTCAAAAAAAAGAAAAGATTTATTTAACCAAATTTATGAAAAAGCTTTATCTGTTGNTGTAGGAATAGTTGATGAAGATATTATTGATGAAATCAATATACTTAAGGCAACTTTTTTGGCTATGAAAAAATCATTAGGTAATCTTNATTTAAAACCTGATAANGTTTTAATTGATGGACCTTATTCAGATATANCAATTTATCCTACAGATTATATCGTTAATGGAGATAACATTTCACAGAGTATAGCAGCGGCTTCAATTATAGCAAAAGTTACAAGAGATNAAATNATGTATGAATATGANAAGATTTTTCCTGATTATAAATTTATTAATCACAAAGGNTATGGAACAAAATATCATATTGAACAACTTGAGCTAAAAAAATCTACACCAATNCATAGAAGATCTTTTAAAATTGTAAAAAATAATATGCCTAATTACGATTTTTATCTAAATAAAAAAAACGGTTTNAAAAATCTTGCTCATCAAATTGTTGGNGTAAAATATATTAAAAAACATTTTGCAATTGTTGANCAAAATATANGTNTAAGNGGTAATAATATTAATTATTGTTTNATAGATTNAAATAATAATTACAAGTTTGTTATGATACTTGATAATAGTTCAAAANATATTATTAAAGANGATATTAAGAATTTATTACAAGANTATTTGAATCAAAATAATNTANAGAATAATTATACAATAGATGTAATTTCTTTAAAGTTTATAAAAGGAAAAAAACCCATTTTAAAAATAGTTTAATGAAAATTTTACTTAAAATAATTTTAATAATACAAATTATTTTTCCTTATGTTTCTTCAGATGTATCTGGTAATAATGGTGTAGTAGTTTCTTCAAAGATACATGCAAGTGATATAGGTATTAGTATTATGAAAAATGGAGGTAATGCAATTGATGCTGCTATTGGAGTATGTTTTGCATTAGCTGTAACACATCCAAGTGCAGGTAATATTGGAGGTGGAGGTTTTATGGTAATAAATTTTGAAAATGGAAGCTCAACTGCNATTGACTTCAGAGAAGTAGCACCATTAAATAGNAAAGAAAATATGTTCCAAGATGANGAAGGAAATGTAATTGATGGNTTAAGCACTTCAAGTATATTATCTGTAGGNGTACCTGGTACAGTAGCTGGAATGGGATATGTTCANGAAAAATATGCTACATTGCCATGGGATCAGCTTTTGTANCCAGCTTTTTTATTAGCAAAATATGGATTTGAGCTTGACCAGCATAATCATTATTTGTTTAACAATTTATCACTTATGGATAAGCTTAGTAAAGATGAAGAAACTCGTAAGATATTTATAGAAGATAAAATATATAGTTTAAATGATTTAATGATACAGCCAGATTTAGCTAAAACATTATTAAGAATAAGTAAACATGGATATAAGGAATTTTACTTTGGACAAACAGCTGATAATATAATNTCTTGTATGAANAGAAAAAATGGTATTATTNCATATGAGGATTTGGCTAGTTATGAAGTACAGGAATTAGAACCAATAAAATTTCAATATCGAGACTNTAANATTATTTCTATGCCNCCATCNTCNTCNGGTGGTATAACTTTAGCGATTATATTAAACCAATTAGAAAACTTAGANTTTAGTCAAATTATGTTTCANGATTATNATCATGTACATTTTTTATCAGAAATTTCAAAGTTAGCGTATGTTGATNGGTATAAATATTTAGGTGATATTAATTTTGTTGATGTTCCNATTGATTATCTNTCAAGTCANAATTANGCTGATTCACTATTTGCATCTATTAATGATAGTCTATCGATTTCTAGCTCAGATTTGCTTGAATCAATTAAAATAACAAATAACGAAAGTGAAGAAACCACNCATTACTCAATTATTGATAAATTTGGTAATTGTGTNAGTGTTACAACAACACTAAATGGATGGTTTGGNAGTGGTATNACAGTTGATGATTCGGGTTTTTTACTTAATAATGAAATGGATGATTTTTCTNTTAAGCCTGGATATCCAAATATGTATGGAATTATTGGAAGTGNAAAAAATTCAATTTNTCCTAAAAAACGAATGTTAAGTTCAATGACACCTACAATAGTNACAAATAGTTCNGGTAATCCATTTTTAATAACAGGATCGCCTGGAGGTTCAACNATCATAACAACNGTTACACANGTAATAAGTAATGTAATTGATTTTAATATGGAAATAAAAGATGCTGTNGAGTCNAAACGTTTTCATCAACAATGGTTNCCNGATTTAATACAAATAGAAAAAAATTCTTTAAATACAGAAGTTATTAATAAATTAATAGATGCTAAACANAATCTTATTTATAGGTCTGATACTGGGTTAGGTGAAGCAAATTCTATAATGATTATAGATGGTGTATATTACGGTGCAGCAGACAGTAGGAGAGGAGCAAAAGCTTCAGCTTATTAATTAAATGAAAATTTCAAATAAAAAAATTAAAGAAATAAAAGGTTTACTAACATTAATTATAGTTGCATTTACTATTAAAACTTGTTTATTAGAAATATATGTTGTTCCAACAGGGTCAATGGAAAAAACTATATTAATAGGTGATGTATTAGTTGGTAATAAATTTATTTTTGGTATGAAAACACCAACATGGATAGGTATACCCTACACTAGGTATGGTTTTGATATTCCATGGTTTAGATTGCCAGAATTTAGAAAAGTTAAACAAGGAGATGTTACAATATTTGAATTTCCAAGAGACCCTTTCCAGAAATATGTAAAAAGATGTATAGGCTTAGCTGGTGATGAAGTGAGGTTAGATAAAGGTCAAATTTATGTAAATGATAAGATCATGAATTTTCCTGAAGATGGTCAGTATTTAAAAAAACTTCCAGATAACTCAAGTGTTTTGACAAAAAATATGACGTGGAATTCAGAGTATTTATATACTCAATTTAAGTGTGAAGATTTTAAAGATTTAAATAATAATTACTATTTTGATGATAACGAAAATTTTTCAGATTTAAATGAAAATAATAAATGGGATTATGGAAATTTAGATAATATTAAAACTTTTACTGTTCCTTATAAATCAGAAGAATTTAAAGATGTAAATAATAATAATATTTATGATGAAGGTGAATCGTTTGATGACAAGAATAAAAATGGTAAATGGGATAAAGGTTTTTCCTATGAGATTGACAAAGTTAAAGATTGGGAATCATTTGTTAATTTACTTTTACTTGATGGTAATAAGCTAGAGCTCGATAATTGGACTTTTACTCTAATTGACCCAGAGCATATAAGTCGTTTAAGGGGTTTAATTAAATATAAAATACTAGGTATATTCCAGGGTAATAGTCTTGATTCAAGAAAAAGACTCCAAGCTAAACAAAATAATGAGCAGATTAAATATACAGAAGAATTGAAGAGTATTAATGATGCTAAAAATATCATAACTCCTTGGGATATAAGAATTATTGAAAAAGTAAAAGATTCAAACTATGTATTAAATAATTTGAAAGTTAATGGTCAAAATATTAACAATTTTGATGAATATATAGTTAAACATGACTATTACTTTTTAATGGGTGATAATAGAGACAATAGCTATGATTCTAGGTTCTGGGGATTTGTTCCAGATTATAATATTCTTGGAATACCAGTATATTCTTTAATTAATATGGCAAATTTTAAATTTAGAATGAAAGTAATTAATTAACTAAATTATAACTATGATTTTAATATTCTCATTTATTTTTAAGTGCTTTATTTCGATATTACTTCTTTTGTTTTCAACAAATTATCTTGTCAAAAATAAACTGGATTCATCTAGTAATATTAATTTATCAATATTGAATTTATCAAGTATAAGTTTACTCTCATGTTTATATAGCTTTACATCAGATTCTAACTTATTTTTATACATAATTGGTATGGTTCCAATTACTTTTATTTTTTTAATGTATATGAATAATGATAAAACAAATAAAGAACTTTACCTTATACTATTTACAAATATTATCTTACTATCTTTAAATTATTTTTTTATAGTTATAATTTTAAATATTATATATTATGTAAATAGTATTTATTTTGAACAATTTAATATTTTTTTTAAAAATGATGATCAATTTGATAATGATGATATGGTTTTATGATTCAATAATAATTATTGTTTAATAAAAAAAAAAATTTCAAAATTTATAGGATGTTTAAAACTAAATTTATTTAATAATGGCTAAAGATTTAAATACAAAAGAAGGAAGAAGTAGTTTTTTAAAAGATTATCTTGATGATTTATTATCGGGCATTAACGATTCATACGGTCCAATATTGTTAGGCGAACTTGAAAAACGTCTTGAAAAAACTATTTCTGATTTTAATGGGGAGATTGAAGAGGCCTTTTCAATGCTTAAGAAAAAAACAGAAGACAAGGAAGCTTTCTATGCTTCTATGGATTCTGATAAAAACTCTAAAACCGAGTGGGAAAAAAAATTAGAAGAAGTTGAAAAATAACAAATCTAGGGAAAATAAATGGATATTATAAAAAATAGAGGTATATGGATATTTACAACAGTTCTTACTTTGGTAGGTCTTTATTACTGGACAGTAGTAGACCAGGATAGAGTTGAAAAAATGGGAAGTTTGCAAGAAAGTGATTTTACTTTAAGTGGTGATGTTAACGAATGGAGTGAAGTTTACAATAGATTAGAACTAAAATATATTGGTATTTCTAAACATGTTAAGACTCTTCAAGATGAAACAAGCGAACATTACAAAGCTTATAATGCTAAAGTTGACTCAATAAATAGTACTTTTGAAAGATTAGAATTTAAATTAGATCAAATTAATGAGTCTTTGACTGATAGGTTAGAAGATTTAAATGAATCATTAGAATCATTATCTGAAGAGTTTTCAAGTTATAAAAGAACTACACAAAGAGATGTAAGAAAAATAAATAAATCTCTTGAATCTATAAAAGAAGATATTGATACAATCAAAAAAGAACTGGATGATTAGCAATTATCTTTGGTATTTACTTTATTGAATATATTTATAATTCCTCGATTTACTAATTATAAAATTATTAAAATTTAGTTTATTTTTAAATTTTTATAAAAATTTACTCTCTTCAGCTTAACAATTAATTAAATTTATAGAATTATTTCATAAAGAATTTTCAATGGAATTTATAGGTGATTTAAAAATTTAATTAAAAAATAGTGAGGTTATTGAATGAAGATAGGCTATGTTAAAGAATGGAACGAATTAAAAGGCTGGGGCTTTATTGAATGCGATGAAGAAGATCAAGATTATTTTTTCCATATNTCAAAAGTAAGAAAAGGTTTAAAATTAAAACAGGGTATGCAAGTTAAGTTTGATTCAATCATTACTCAGCGTGGAGATGAAGCTGAAAACATTTCTCATATATGAAAAATGAAAATTCATTAAATGTTGATAACTTCTTGTTTTGGGATAATAAATATAAAATTAATGAGTTTTCATGGGATTTAGGATACCCGACACCTTACTTTGTTGATTGGTCTCAAATTATTAAAAACAAAAAATCAAAAAAAGTTTTAATTCCTGGATGTGGACTTGGACATGATGTCATTTATTTATCTAAGTTAGGTTTTGATGTATATGCGTGTGATTTTTCTAGCACAGCTGTAAAAATTTTAAGAAAAAAAGTAAAGAAGAATAATCTAAGTACCAAAGTTATTGAANAGGATTTTTTTAAATTATCTGAAAATTTTAAAGGTTATTTTGATTATATCCTTGAATATACTTTCTTTTGTGCTATAAATCCATCAAGAAGATCTAATTATATAGAAGAATGTTCAAAATTATTAAAAGATAAAGGCAAGCTTGTTGGAATAATGCTTCCAATTGGAAATGTTGAAGTTGCTTCAAATCCTCCTTTTGAAGTTAAAATTAATGAATTAGAAAATAATTTCTTAAATTTTTTTAAAATAATTAAAATAAAACCTAATCATTTAAGTATAAAAAAAAGAAGAGGTATTGAGTATATTGTGGAATATCAAAAGTATAAGTAATGTATAAATTTTTAATTAAAGAAATTAAAATTTTTGGCTACCATGGTATTTATGAGAAAGAAATAAAAAATGGTCAAAATTTTTATATAACAATTTCTTATGAAAATATGCTTAATAAAAAATCTACAATTAAATTAGAAAATACAGTTGATTATTCTGAGGTTGTACAAATTGTAAGAAAAAGATTCAATTTCAGAAGATACAATCTAATGGAAAATTTATCTAGAGATATTCATTCAGATATAAAAAATAATTTTAATGTAAAAAATTTATCAGTTGAGATAAAAAAACAAAACCCTGNTGTGGGCAATGATGTTCAATATATTTCAACAATTTATAATGGATAATTCTGNTTTCTTATCAATTGGAACNAATAGTGGTGATAAGATAAAAAATCTCAANTTACTTTTAACNAANATCAATAAAAAAAGTATAAATATTTTAAAAATTTCATCNGTATATAATAGTGANCCATTTGAATCTAATTGTAAAAATAATTTTTATAATATAGTTATTAAAGTGCAAACTCATTACANCTTATTAGATTTTTTTAATATAACACAAATAATTGAGCAAGATATGGGAAGAAAAATCAAAAATAACCCTAATATTGAAAGAATTATAGATATTGATATACTTACTTATGAAAATTTAGTTTTTTCAAATAAAAATCTAATAATTCCACATACTGAAATTCATAAAAGAAGATTTGTTTTACTTCCATGGTCAGAAATTTCTTCAGATTATATTATTCCCAAATATAATAAAACAGTTAAATTTTTATTGAATAATGTTAAAGATTCATCTAAAGTTTGTAAATTAGATTATAAACTATGAAAATAAATTATCATATTACAGTTGANGGTAGTATAGGAGTTGGTAAAACTAGTTTAGCAAAAATTTTAGCTGAAGAATTCCAGGCTCAACTAATTTTAGAAAAATTTGAAGAAAACCCTTTTTTATCAGAGTTTTATAAAAATTCTAAACAATATGCATTTCAGACACAATTATTTTTTTTACTTTCAAGATATAAACAACAAGATGAATTTAAACAAACTGATTTATTTAATAAGTATGTTGTTTCTGATTACATGTTTATGAAAGATAGAATTTTCGCTGCTCTAAATCTTGATGACAAAGAGATGAACCTATATAATTCTATTGCAAGTATTTTAGAAANAAATATAATCTACCCTGATCTAATTATTTTTTTACAATCAGAAACATCTAGATTGATGGAAAATATTAAGAAAAGAGGAAGATTATATGAAAATAATATGGATTGGAATTATATAGATTCTCTTAATCAGATGTACAATGAATATTTTTTTAGATACAATNAATCTCCTCTATTGATAATAAATACAAATGATATTGATTTTGTAAATAATAAAAATGATTTAAAAGAGATATTNAATGTAATAAGAAGCCCNATTAAAGGAACAAAATATTATAATCCNTTTAAAGATTCTAATATAAAAATATGAAATTTTTCTTATTATTAGTTTTTTTTTATCTTTTAAAAATAATATTTAAAAATTTATTTCAAAAAAGTAATCAANAGAAAAAANATAATATTATTGATGCNGAATATGAAGAAATAGANTGAAAGNAGTAAGAATTCATAGTCATGGTGGTTTAGATGTTTTGAAATATGATAGTNTAGATGAACCAATTTGTAATCCTAATAAAATTAAAATAAAAATAAAAGCTGCTGCTTTAAATCATTTAGATATATGGGTAAGAAATGGNCTACCAGGTATTAATATACCATTACCTTTGATCATGGGCTCTGATGGATCAGGTGAGATAGTTGAAATAGGTAAGAATATAAATGAATTTAATTTGGGAGATAAAGTTGTTGTTCAACCCGGTACATTCCCAGAAAATTGTAAATTAGTTAAAGAAAAAAAGGAAAACTATTCTAAGTATTATGGAATTTTAGGAGAAACAGAAAATGGTGTTCAATCTGAGTATGTAGCGCTNAGTCCTAAAAATATTCATTTAATGTCTAATCATTTATCTTTTGAAGAATCTGCATCTATGCAGTTAGTTTTTATGACTTCATATCAAATGTTAGTTAGAAGAGCCAAATTAAAAGAAAATGAATTTGTTTTAATTTATGGAGCAACCTCAGGTGTTGGTTCAGCTGCAATACAAATTGCAAAAGATATGAAAGCTAAGGTTATAACAACTGTAGGAAGTAAAGATAAATTCAATTATGCNNATGATATGGGTGCAGANTATGTTTTGGATCATTCAAAACCNTATACATCAATNATTAAAGATATAACAAATAATAACGGNGTTGATGTTGTTTTTGAGCATATTGGTCCTATTACTTGGGATAATAGCTTAAGAGTACTAAATAAAGGAGGGAGATTAGTTACTTGCGGTTCAACAACAGGATCTAAAGTNTCTATTGATTTACGCTATTTATTTTCTAAACAACAAGAAATAATAGGCTCAACTATGGCTGATATTGNTTCATTTAATTCTGTAATGNGCAAGATAAATGATAGAGTTTATAAACCATTTGTAGATAAAGTATTTAGATTTAAAGATGTCAGAAATGCTCATAAATATTTNGAAGATAGAAAACAATATGGTAAAGTAATCCTAGTACCTTAATTATGAAGCATTTAAAAGATTTAAATATTAAAAATAAAACTTTATTAATNCGATTTGANTNTAANGTCCCTTTANAAGATANTAAAATATTAAATGATTTTAGAATTAAATCATCTTTCGANACTATCAATTATTGTTTAAAAAANAATGCTTCAATTGTTATAGTAAGCCATTTGGGNAGGCCTGATGGATTTAATNAAAATTTNTCTNTAAAGCCTATTTTTGAATATTTAAAAAAATATTTTAACAATAAAATATATTTTTCTAATGATTGCATTAGTCAAAATTCGCTTGAAATATCTAGAAAATTAAAACCTTTACAAATTCATTTACTTGAAAATTTAAGATTTTATAAAGAAGAAGTAAATAACGACGAATCATTNGCAAAAAAATTATCAAAACATGCTGATATTTATGTATGTGATTCTTTTGGTACGTCTCATCGATCTCATGCATCAAATTCAAAAATTTTAAAGTTTTTTAATCATAAATGTATAGGTTTACTAATAGCAAAAGAGTTTAAATATTTAGAAGTTAATAAGTCAAAAAATAATGGTGTGATAATTGGAGGAGCTAAGATTTCAACCAAGATAAAAATGATAAATTATTTTTTGAATAACTCTGATATGATATTTATTGGTGGTGCAATGCTATTTACTTTTTTAAAATCAAAAGGATATAATGTTGGAAGAAGNAAAGTAGAAGATGATATGCTTGAAGAAGCTGAAAATATTTATACTAAATCTATCTTAATGAATAAAAAAATTATTCTTCCAATAGATGTTGTTTGTGCTAAAGAATCAATNAATTCAAAAGATATTTATACTAAAAATATTAATAATATTTCTGATANAGATATTGGATTAGATATTGGTCCCAAAACTATTAATTTATTCAAGAATAAAATATCTAAGTTGAAAACTGTAATTTGGAATGGTCCACTTGGATATTTTGAAAATCAAAATTTTGCTAATGGGACAATTAAGATTGGAAATTTCCTTGAAAAATCTGAAATTTCAACAATCATTGGAGGTGGAGATACTGTGAGNGCATTAGAAAAATATGGTTCAATTAGTAGTTTTACTCATGTTTCGACTGGAGGAGGAGCTTCATTAAAATTATTGAGTGGTGAAAAATTAAATTTAACTAAATCGTGGGAGATGTATAAATGAGTAAATACTGCATNGCAAATTGGAAAATGTATATGAATAGAATNAAAATTGATTCTTATTTTAATGATTTTTTGTATAAAGACTTTGATAAAAATTGTAAGCTTGTTATTTGTCCATCTCCTATGCATATTGATTATGTATATGATAAAATAAAGTCAAATAAATCTATTTTATTAGGATCTCAAAATATTTCAGAATATGAAAATGGAGCCTTTACAGGCGAATGTTCTCTTGAAATGTTACTTGAATCAAATTGTATGTATTCAATTATAGGACATTCTGAAAGAAGAGAACTTTTTAATGAAAATGATTTAAATGTTAATAGTAAGCTACAAATTTTAAATAATTCACCTGTAAATCCAATTATATGTATTGGAGAAACTAGCGATGAAAATGAGTCAGGCATAACAAAAGCAGTCTTAAAAAATCAATTAATTAAAATATTTAAAAATAATGATTTTAAGGAATCAAAAGAATATATAATTGCGTATGAACCAATTTGGGCAATAGGTACTGGTAAATCAGCTGATACTGAAACTATTTATTCTATTCATAAATTTTTAAAAAATATTATTAATGAAATTAATACAAATAATTGTAATATATGCTTGTTGTATGGAGGTAGCGTTAATGATAATAATGCTGCTGAAATTTTAAGTATTAATGAAGTGGATGGTTTTTTAATAGGTTCAGCATCTTTGAATGCTGATAAATTTTACAATATTTATAATAAATTTTAAGGAGATTTTAATTTGAATGCTCTATATTATGTAATATTAATCTTGTTTGTTCTAGTATGTTTTTTACTTGTTAGCATTATCTTAATGCAATCAAGTAAAACTGGTGGAATGGGAAGCGCAATGACTGGTAATGTTTTAAATTCTGCCTTCGGTGGTGAAGCTGCAGATAAACTTTTAGTTAAAACCACTGCTATTCTTGCGGCTTTATTTATGATTTTTGCAATATCTTTAAATGTTATTTCAACACCAGGTTCATTGAATATATCAACATCTACAACTGATCCCATTCTTGATAGAAATAAACTTGAAGATATTGAACCTGTAATTAATGTGCCTGTTCAACTTGAAGAAACTCAAAAAGATTCACTTTAGTAATTTAGCTGAAGTGGTGGAACTGGTATACACGCTGTCTTGAGGGGGCAGTGAGAAATTTTCTCATGTGGGTTCAAATCCCGCCTTCAGCACAAAAATAAGGAGATTGTTGTGAAAATATTTTTATCAATACTATTTTTCTTAAATTCTTTAATATTTAGTTTAAGTATAGAAGATATTGAATCGCTATATTTAGCTGATGATATCATTGGTGCGCAGTCCATGCTAGAATTAGTCGAGGACAAAAATGAACAATATCATTACCTTTCTTATCAAATTTATTTGAAACTAGATGATTTAAATAACGCAAATAAGAGTCTTCAAGCAGCTGTTAAACAAAATCCAGATAAATATTCGGATGAAGGAATTCAATTAGGTGAATTGATTAATGATCTTAAAAATGTAAGTAAAACATTATCTAGTGGTTTTATTCTTGAAGCAATTGAGGAGACTGAAGCTTTACTTGAAAAATATAAAAATAACTCTATCGTTCACTACAGATTAGGTTTTGCTCATAAAGAAAACAAAGACTATGAAAATGCTGTATTGAATTTTAATAAAGCAAGAGAATTGAATCCATACAATTTACTATATAAAGATGAAATAGAGAATATAGCAAAAATAGAAATTCTCAAAGGAAAAGAAGCGTATGATGTAAAAGATTATCAAACAGCTTTGGAGTATTTCAATAAGGCTTTATCTTATGATCCTGAGAATACTTCTGCAATGTTTAGAATTGGAAATATTTATTATGCAATTAAGGATTATGGAAAAGCAGCAGAAATCTTGGAACGTGGTATAGAACTTCAACCAAAAAACTATAAGGTTTTGTATATGATAGCTAAATGCTACATTGCCATAGATGATAGTGATAAAGCTTTATCTTTTTTAGATAGAGCTGTATTAGTTAAGTCTGATTATACTAAAGCTATTTTTGAAAAGGCAAAAGTATATAAAACTAAAGGTGATTTAGAGAAAACTAAAAGTATTCTTAATGATATTATTACTTTAGATGAAGGTTACTATAGAGCATACGAATTATTAATGGATCTAGAAGTAGGTTCTTCAAACTTAGATCAGGCAATATTGTATGCAAACAAGGCTTTAAATGCCAGTCCTGATGCCTTTAGTATACTTGCAAGACTTGCTTCAGTTTATAATGAAAAATTGGATTATAACAAAGCAAGAGATAACGCTAAATTGAGTTTAAAGAATAAGAGGAATTATGCTCCTGCACTTTTTGAACTAGGTGTAGCTGAGATGAATTTGTGTAATAAGCTAGCTGCTAAAGATGCATTCAGTAAATGCAAAAGAGATAGAAATTATAGAAAAACTGCAAATAACTACTTAAAACCTGAAAACTTCGACTATTATACAAAACATTGCAGCGAATAATTTTATCTAAATAATTCAATGATAAAATCTGTCATATTCGATCTTGATAATACTCTTCTTGATTTTATGAAAATGAAATCTGTATCAATTAATGCTGCAGTAAAAGCAATGATAGATGTAGGAATGGATATTGATAAAGATGAAGCTGTTAACGAAATTTTTACTATATATGATTCAAAAGGATATGAACACCAAGAAGTATTTAATGAATTCATTATAAAAAAGATTAGTAAAATAAATTATAAATTTCTTGCTGCAGCTATTGTTGAATATAAAAAAGCTAAAGAAATTTCTTTAAATCTCTATCCTGATGTTATCCCAACATTAAATAAGTTAAAAAGTATGAATTTAAATCTTGGTATTGTTTCTGATGCTCCAAGTAGAGAAGCTTGGATGAGATTATATACATTAGATTTACATAACTTTTTTGATGATGTAGTAACATTTAATGATACGGGGGTATATAAACCTGCTAAAGAGCCTTTTATTAAAATCTCAGAAAAACTTAATGCTAATTTAGAAGAATGCATGATGATTGGTGATTGGCCAGAAAGAGATATTAAAGGTGCAGGTCAATTGGGCATGAAGACTGCTTTTGCAAAATATGGAAGCACTGAAGATATAGTTGATTCTGGTGCAGATTATGATTTAGATAGTCTATCTGAAATTATAGATATAATTCATCAAATAAATAAATAACGATGTTATCAATTGGTACAGATATTGTAAAAATTGATAGAATAAAATCCCTTTATAAAGATTCAAAATTTCTAAATAAAATATTTTCTTATTTAGAAGTTGAGTACTGTAAAAACCATAAAGAACCTTATATTCATTTAAGCGGTAAGTATGCAGCTAAAGAAGCAGTTAAAAAAGCTTTATTAACTGCGAAGATTGTTAAAACTATTTCACTAAGTGATATAGAAGTTTTAAATAATAAAGACAAATCTCCATATATTAAATTAGTTAATGTTAAAAATGTTAAATGTAATGTATCAATTTCTCATGATGGAGATTATGCTGTCGCATTTGTTATAATAGAAAAATGATTCCCGTACTTACAAAAGAACAAGCGTATAAATTAGATAAAGACACCATAGAAAGTGGTTATTTATCGCAAGAAGAATTAATGGATAATGCAGGTAAGGCTGTAGCGCAATTTTTTTGTGAAAAAATTAGAAATCCATTTTCTAAAACTGTAATAGTTGTTTGTGGAAAAGGTAACAATGGAGCAGATGGAGTTGTTGCACATTCATATCTTAAAAAATATAATGTATCATCAAAAATAGTTTTTACAGAAACAAAACATGGACATTCTAAATTATTAAAAAAATATAAAATATCTGAAAGTGAAATTTCTGTTTATAATGATAAAATTAAATTTGATAAATATGACTGTATAATTGATGGGATTTTTGGCATTGGTTTATCAAGAAATTTAAGTGATAAATATATAAAAATAATTAAAGAATTAAATAAAAATAAAAATTTAATATCAATTGATATTCCATCTGGAGCTTTTTCAGATGGTACTGATTTTTATCTTGAAGATTCAGTTGTTAATTCCAAATTTACTATAACATTTGGTTTTCCTAAGTTAGGCCATTTCTTAGTACCAATTAGTAATTTATTTATTTCTGATATTGGCTTTAAAACAATCTCAAGTAATATTCAAAAAATAGAATTTTCAGATATAGCTAATATTTTAAAAAGTTTAAATAAAAAAAGAAATGTACATAAGTATACAAAAGGTAAATGTCAAATAATAGCTGGATCATATATATATCCAGGTGCTTCAATTTTATGTTCACTTGCAGCGCAGAAAACTGGTTCTGGATATGTTCATTTATTTTTTGAAGACCCTACAGATAATGAAAATTATATTGATAATTTAAATTGTCAGTTATCTGATATTATAGTAAGTAATTATATTAATCAAGAACATGATAATTATTCACCTACATTGGTTGGTTCAGGTAGAGATGAATCAATTTTTTTCTTTCAATATGAAGAAGAATATAAAGTATTGGATATGAATAATAGATACATAATTGATGCAGGTGAAATATATCCATGTAGTATGCATGTTTACCCAGAAAAATCAATCATTACTCCTCATTTTGGTGAGTATAAAGATTTGATAGATATAGAAGAAGGTATTTCTATAGAAAAATGGCATTTAGAAGAAGCACAAAAAGGTATTAGCAAAAGAATAATAATTTTAAAATCATTTAATACATTTATCATTACAGAAGATATGATTTATATAATGGATAGGGGACCAAGTTTACTTGCAACTGCTGGGACCGGTGATGTTTTATCTGGAATTTTAGTTAGTCTTTTATCTCAAGGATATAGTAGATTAGAAGCATCAATTCTTGGAACATATTTACATGCAGAGGCAGCGAACTATTATATGAATAACATATCTAAAGATGGCATGACAGCTTCAGATCTCATAGATTGTATTCCTCTTGCATTTAATGAGCTTAGGAAAAATAGTGAGTTATAAATCTAAAAGTTTATGGTTATTTGTAAGTTATTTATTACTTCTTATATGTAATTCATTTTTGTCACTTAGTATTATTCCATATAAAGACATCTGGAAGTATGATAAACTGATTCATTTTTCAGAATATCTTATTTTAGGAATATTGTATTTAAATGCATTATATCATCAAGATTTTAAAATAAAGATGTTATACCCTTTGTTGTTTATATCATTAATTCCTATCATTGATGAATCTATACAAATATTTGTACCAAATAGAATTGCTAGTGTTTATGATGCTTTTTTTGATTATTTAGGATGTTATATGGGTATGGGTTTATATTATTCAATATATAGGTATAAAAATGGATAAATTTGTAATTAACGGACCAGTTAGACTTAATGGTGAAATAGATATAAGTGGATCTAAAAATGCTGCACTTCCAATTATGTGTGCATGTCTATCATTTCCTGGTATATATAAAATAAAAAACATTCCAGAGCTTAGAGATACTAGAACTATGCTAAGGCTATTAGAAATTATTGGATGCACTATAAAACATGAAGAAAAATCAATAATTATTGATACTACAAAATGTGATAATCCAGAAGCTCCATATGATTTAGTTAAAACAATGAGAGCTTCATTTTATGTACTTGGACCACTATTGTCTAGATTTAAATATGCAAAGGTATCTTTACCCGGAGGATGCGCATGGGGACCAAGACCAATTAATTTCCATTTAGAAGCATTTAAAAAATTAGGTGCAAAAGTAACATTAGATTCTGGCTATATATTAACAGAAGGTAGTTTAAAATCAGCCAAAATAAAATTCCCAATACCAAGTGTTGGTGCTACAGGAAATGTTATTATGGCTTGCGTTAATCTTGAAGAAGAAGTAACCATTGAAAATGCATCAATGGAACCTGAGATTGTTGATTTATGTAATTTTTACATTAAATGTGGAGTTGATATACAAGGTATTGGTACAAATAAATTAGAAATTAAAGGTACACAAATTAAACAAGATATAAATCTAGAATATTCAATAATTCCGGACCGAATTGAAGCAGGAACATTTTTAATTGCTGCTACAGGAACTAAAGGTAATATTAAGATTAATAATTGTACCTATAAACATTTAGGTATTGTTATAGATAAATTGAAAGAAGCAGGAGCGTCTATTTCATATGATCACAACTCTGTATCACTTAGTATGGATAATGATATAAAGTCAGTATCTTTAAAAACAGATGTTTATCCAGGTTTCCCTACAGATTTACAAGCNCAATGGATTGCTTTAATGTCANTATCAAAAGGAACTAGNCAAGTTGAAGATACAATATATCTTGANCGGTTTACTCATGTNCCTGAGCTNGTTAGACTTGGNGCAAAAATAGAAATGAATAAAAATATTGCTAAANTTTTAGGTGTAAAGAATTTATTTGCTGCTAANGTTATGTCAACAGATATAAGAGCAAGTGCNTCTCTAATTATAGCAGCTNTATGNTCNGAAGGAGAAACACATTTAAGCAGAATTTANCATATTGATAGAGGTTATGAAAATATTGAAAAAAAACTTTCTGCTTTAGGTGCATCAATAAATAGGATTAATGATTNATTTTTTTACTATTTGTGAAATATATTGTTACAAATAATANGAATAAATAATTTGTATATATTAATATTATCCATTAATTTAATGTTGTTGCATTTGCAATNNTTTTTTTAAATAATAAAATGAGTATAAAAGGAGTTCAAAATGAAAAAT
This sequence comes from Fidelibacterota bacterium, assembly GCA_002704685.1. Taxonomy (GTDB): domain Bacteria; phylum Fidelibacterota; class Marinisomatia; order SCGC-AAA003-L08; family D37C17. Next base: position 19,016 of record PAHD01000035.1, on the reverse strand, counting down.
ATATTAACAGTTAGTTTAGCGCTTTCTTTAGCATTTGGTGCACAAGTAACAACTAATGCTAAATTAAATGTTGAAAAAGCTAATCAAAATGATTTACAAATTAAATTAGAGTCAAGCGTAGATGTTTATGGTTTACAGTTCGATGTTAANTATGATCCAGCTCAANTAAAATTAGATGAAAATAGTATNGCTCACTTATTTTCTGGNTCTGATGTAAGATCAAANATGAGTGTNTANAGCAAAATTAAAGAACCTGGTTTAGCAAGAGTTATNATGTTTGATTTAGGTGGTACAGCTATCTTAGAAGCTAATAATTTAGAAAAAGTTATCCAACTTTCNTACGAGTCAGTTGATTCATATACTGGATCTACTTTAGTATCAGTTTCTAATATAGTAGCAGCTGGTTCTCATGGTGAAGAAGTTGCTATTGATGATAGTATTGATTTTACATTTGATATGAATGATGGAATAGCACCATATGAAACTTCTATCGTTGGTAACTATCCTAATCCATTCAATCCTACAACAACTATTGAATTTGATTTAGCAAGTTCAGGTGTTGTAGATGTAACAGTTTACGATTTACAAGGTCGTAAGGTTGCTAGCTTACATAATGGAATGCTAGATGCAGCTCAAGGTTATACTTTTAATTGGGATGCAAGTAGTGTAGCAAGTGGACAGTATTTCGCAAGAATAACTGCTCCTGGCTTTACTGATGTTATAAATATGACATTATTAAAATAAAGTAATTATACTCATTTTACAAAGCCCCTGGTTTCAAACTAGGGGCTTTTTTTATATATAGAAAAATAAAAACATGTTATTAAATATTGTTTTAGTAGGAGCCGGTGAAGTNGGCTTCAATTTATCTAAATTTCTTTCAAAAGAAAACTATAATCTTACCGTAATTGACATAAATGAATCAAAATGTAATCGTGTTAAGAATAGCATTGATGCTAGAGTAATTGAAGGTGATGGATGTTCACAGAGAGTACTTCAATCTATAGATTTTGAAAATGTCGATTATTTTTTGGCNNTAACAAANATTGATGAGGTTAATTTAGTTGCATCAAATATTGCAAAAAAAATGGGNGCAAAAAATATTATTGCCCGTTTAAGAAATACGGAGTATATTCANTCAAGTGCANTNGTATCACCTAGAAATTTTGGTATTGACNATGTTATTTATCCGGAAAAATCTGCTCAGAAAGAAATAGAAAATTTAGTAAGAGATTCTTCAGCAGTTGAAGTCAAATCATTCTTTGAGAATAAAATTAAACTTCTTGGTATCACTATTGATCACAACTCATCTTTAATTGATAGATCGNTCAATAATGTTTATTTATCTAATCCATATGTTGTTCATAGAACTCCTTTAATTNATAGAAATGATAATATGTTTATTCCTCATGGTGATACGGTATACCAAAAAGACGATGTTATATATTTTTCATGTTTGGAAGAATCAGTTGAAGAAATATATAAACTTACAGAAAAAGCAACTTTTAGTGTTCGTAATATTATGATATTAGGTTTAGGGAAAATATCAAGAATGTTAGCAAAATCTTTNAGTAATGATTATAATGTTAAAGTTGTTGAGTTAAATAAAGAAAAAGCTAAAAAATATAGTGAGTCTTTAGATGAATCTTTAGTCCTGGTNGGTGATGGATTAGATGAAGATTTTTTAGAATCAGAATCTATACATGAAATTGATTGTTTTATTGCAACAACNGAAAATGATAAAACAAATATGTTAGCAAGTTTGATTGCAAAGTATAAAGGGGTTAAGCAAGTTATTATGCATGTTTCAACAACAAACTATTTTAAATCAATGAGAAAAATTGGAATTGATGCTGTTGTTAGTAAAAATATTTCTGCAGTAAATGATGTATTNAAAATAATTCATGCTAAAAGTGAAGATATAAATATTACTCCTTTTGAAGATATGCATATAGATGCATTAGAAATAACTGCAAATCCAAATAGTAAATATTTCTTTAAAAACTATTCTGTAGAGGATTTACCNGACAACATATGCTTAGCAGGTATCATAAGAAATAAAGAAGTAATTATCCCCNNAGTAAATAAAACAAATATTGAAGAAAATGATAAGTTGTTAATTTTCCTTAACCCTGAATCTTTATCTAAAATTGAAAATTTGTTTAAATAAATGATTAATAATAAAATTTTAAAAGTTTTAGGTATTATGCTAGGTTTTTTATCTTTTTCTATGGTTCCTAGTTTTTTCTGGAGTTTATACTATAATGAATCAGCTNAGTTAATTTCATTTACCTATTCCTTTTTTATTACATTTTTTTTTGCACTAATTTTATATCTTGGTAGCTATTTATTTAAAGAAACTAAACATGATATAAGCTCAGTAGATGCATTTACAATAGTTACATTTGGCTGGTTATTAACTGCTTTTTTTGGANCTTTACCTTATTTTTTATCACCAAATAATTTATCTTTTGTTGATTCATTTTTTGAGTCTATGTCTGGATTTACAACCACTGGAGCTACAATACTAGGTGTAAATACCACTACAATAGAATCTTTAGGATATGGACTTTTATTTTGGAGAAGTTTTACTCAGTTTTTAGGTGGTATAGGTATAATCGTTTTTAGTATAGCTTTATTACCGCTCTTAGGAATTGGTGGTGTCCAACTTTTTAAAGCTGAGGTTGCTGGTCCTACTGCAGATAAAATTACTCCAAGAATAAAGCAAACTGCAAACCTACTCTGGAGAATTTATTTAGGCTTAACATTTATAGTTTTTGTTCTCTTTTACCTACAGGGTATGACATTTTTTGATTCTATTTGTCATTCATTTACAACAATTTCAACAGCAGGTTTTTCAACTCATACCGAAAGTATTAAGTATTTTAATAGTCCTGGAATTGAATGGACTATGATATTTTTTATGTTTATTTCTGGTATTAGTTTTTCAATACACTACTTATTTTTTGTAAAGAAAAAATTCCATTACTTTAAAAATGAAGAATTTAAAACGTACTTTTTTTTATTTATTATAATTTTAATTTCTATTTTTATTAATCTATCTATATCTAATTCAAATTCATATAATTTTAATTTTGAAACATTTAGACATACTGCATTTACTGTTATATCTTTATTAACAACTTCAGGATTTGTTACTGAAAATTATGAAATTTGGCCTCATCTAAGTGTTGCTTTATGTTTTTTCTTATTTTTTATTGGTGCATCTGCTGGATCAACAACAGGAGGTATAAAAATTATAAGAACTCTTTTAATTTTTAAATATATATATTTTGAAATTAAAAGATTAATTCATCCAAACGTTGTTTATAATATTAAAATTGGAAATAAAATTATAAGCGAGGATGTTGTAAAAAACACTTTAGGATTTTATCTTTTTTATATAATGATTTTTGTTCTTTTTTCTATTTTTATATCATTTTTTAATATTGATTTAATTTCAGCTTTATCTATTTCCGCTTCCTCATTAGGAAATATAGGTCCAGGTTTAGGAAGTATTGGTCCTTATGATAACTGGGGCCATCTTCCTAATGCCGTTAAGATTATTTCTACTTTTTGTATGTTGTTAGGTAGATTAGAAATATTTACTGTAATGGTGTTAATTAGCAGATTGTTTTTTAAATAATATGTCGAAAACAAAATTAGAAGATATTAGAAATTTTTGTATAATTGCTCATATTGATCATGGAAAATCTACATTAGCTGATAGACTTCTTGAATTAACCAAAACTTTAGATAAAACTGAATATACGTCACAAGTTCTTGATAATATGGATATAGAACAAGAAAGAGGAATTACAATTAAATCCCATCCTATACAAATGTATTATGAATATAAAAATAAATCATATAAGTTAAATTTGATAGATACGCCTGGACACGTCGATTTTACATATGAGGTTTCAAGAAGTATGGCTGCATGTGAAGGTGCTTTATTATTGATTGACTGTACACAAGGTGTAGAAGCACAAACTGTTTCAAATACATATCTAGCTGTAGATTCAGATTTAGAAATAATTCCTGTTATAAATAAAATTGATATGAAAAATGCTGATATACAATCTGCTGAAAACCAAATTATTGAATTACTAGGATGTAATAAAGAAGAAATATTGTATATAAGTTCTAAGGAGGGTATAGGTGTAGGTAAAATATTTCCTAATGTAATAGACAGAATTCCATGTCCTAGAAAAATAGATACTAAATCTTTTTCTGCTTTAATATTTGATTCTTACTTTGATCAATATCGAGGCGTAATTATATATGTAAGAGTGTTTTCAGGCACTGTAAAGAAAGGAATGATATCTAAGTTTTTCAACTATTATGGTAATCATGAAATATTAGAAGTAGGTATTTTACAGATAGATAGAATAAAAAAAGATTATTTATCAGAAGGCGATGTTGGATATCTAATAATAAATATTAAGGACGTATCAAATATTAAAGTAGGAGATACAATTACAACTAAAGATAATCCATGCAAAAAATCTTTACCAGGCTACAAAGTTGTTAAACCAATGGTTTTTAGTGGTTTATATCCAATAAATTCAAAAGATTATGAAGATTTAAAAGTAAGTTTAGATAGATTGAAATTAAATGATTCCTCATTAACTTACGAACCTAATACATCTTTAGCACTAGGCTTTGGATTTAGATGTGGCTTTCTAGGTCCACTTCACATGGAAATAGTGCAAGAAAGGCTTGAAAGAGAGTTCAATATAGATTTAATTACTACATGTCCAAATGTAAGCTATAATGTACTTCATAAAGATGGTTCTAAAATAATAGTTGATAATCCATCAGAAATGCCGATTTCCAATGAGATTGATAAAATATATGAACCATATATTAAAGCTGAAATCATTGTGCCTAAAGATTATATTGGTAATATAATGTCTTTATGTACAAAACATAGAGGTAAGTATTTATCAACCAGTTATTTATCAATTGATCGTGTCCAGTTAGTTTTTGAAATGCCGCTAGCTGAAATAATTTATGATTTTTTTGAAAATCTTAAATCTTCATCAAAAGGCTATGCATCTTTAGATTATGAATTAATCAATAATAAACCTGGTAAATTAATAAAACTAGATATAAAAGTATCAGGAGAGATAGTTGATGCCCTAAGTATTATTATTCATAAAGATGATTCGTATTCAAAAGGTAGAGTATTATGTAAAAGACTAAAATCTGAAATTGATAGACATCAATTTGAAGTTCCAATTCAAGCGACTATAGGACAAAAAGTTATTGCCAGAGAAACTGTAAAAGCACTAAGAAAAAATGTTACTGCAAAGTGTTATGGTGGTGATATTTCTAGGAAAAGAAAATTATTAGAAAAACAAAAAGCTGGAAAGAAAAGGATGAAGCAAGTTGGAAATGTTCAGCTCCCGCAAGAAGCATTTTTAGCAATTCTAAAAGCTGATACTAATAGTTAGTGAAGTATTTTTATTACACAAAAAATAATATAGTTTCATTGTTTTTTATATTTCCTTTTTTTCTTATGTATGAAATGCTATCGTTGATACTTTTTGACCAATCTAATTTTACAATAAGAAATTCAGCTGATATAATTTTAAGAGACATTTTATCAATAATAACTGATAATACATTTTTTACTTATAATAGTTTATTATTAATAGGTATAAGTTTTTATTTAATTATTAATTACAATAAGACAGATGATAAGTTCAACCTTTTTTTTATGTTATTAATGTTTTTTGAAGGTATAACTTTTGGAATTATATTAGTTTTTTTATTAAATGGTTTTGATTTTTTAAATTTCAATTATGATTATTATTTATATGATTATAATTTTATGTTTTATTCATGTTTGGGAGCTGGTATTTGGGAAGAAGTTTTATTTAGATTTATTTTCTTAAATCTTTTTATTTTAACTACTTCTAAGTTTTTAAATAAATATTCATCTTTAATAATGTCTGTCTTTATTTCATCTATACTTTTTTCTTTATTTCACTATATTGGTAGTTTAGGTGATGTTTTTATATTATATACTTTTATTATTAGATTATTCGGTGGTATTTATTTAAGTATAGTTTATTTATATAGAGGGTTAGGTATATCAATGATATCTCATATTATATATGATTTTATTCTAGTAACAATTCCAGTTATTTAATGTATCCGGTATTATTGCAAATAGGAACATTCCAAATATCTACATATGGTTTTATGTTGATGATGGCTTTTATTGTAAACAATTATTTATTAAAAAAATATTTAATATCAATAGGTAAAGATGGTACAATAGCAGAAGATATTATTTTTTATGCGGCTATTGGAGGGATTATTGGAGCAAAAATATTTTATATTGTAGAGTACTATGATACTGATGGATATAGCAATGTTAAAGGTTTAATTTCTATATTTAAAGGTTTATTTACTCTTGATTTAACCCTAGTACTATCAGGTATTAATAAGTTTGGTTCAGGTTTAGTTTTTTTAGGTGGTCTTTTTGGTGGTCTTTGTTCTGTTACTTACTATGTTAAAAAAAATAATTTATCATGGCTTAAAGTTTCTGACTGGGTAGCGCCATATATAATTTTAGGTCAAGGTATAGGTAGACTCGGTTGTTTTTTTGTTGGTTGTTGTTATGGAAAACCAACAAATATCCCTTGGCTTTTTTCATTTAGTAATGGAAGACCCCCAACGACCTATGAATCATTTCAATATAACCATCCAGAAATTTTTGATAATTTAGTTAAGCCTTTTTATAGTTTTGGTGATTTTATAAAAGTTCATCCAACTCAATTATATGAGTTTTCAATTTATTTTATAATTTTTGTCTATTTGATTAAAATTCGTCCTTTTAAAAAGTATGATGGTCAAATCTTTTTAGAGTATATATTTTTAGCAGGTTTCTCAAGGTTTATTATTGAATTTTTGCGATTAAATCCATCTTATATGTTTAGTCTTTCAAGTGCTCAATTAATTTCAATTTTTATGATAATTTTATCAACATTTTTGATGTATCTAAAAAGATATAAATATCAGAATGATTAATTTAAATTGTCTTATTTGTAAAAAAAATGAAACAGAGATTTTTAAACATTTAAAAATCTCTTTTAATAATTATACTCTTGTAAATTGTAAATCTTGTTCTTTTGTTTATTTGAATCCCAGATTATCAGAATTGGAAATAAAGAAGTATTATAATCAGGACTATATGCCTTTTTTAAAAAAGAAATCAATTTTTAATATCGTTTATAAAATATTTAGAAAGATAAATTTTATATATAAATTTTTTATTATTACTAAGTATATACCTAGAAAATCTAAAAATCTTGATATTGGATCTGGTGATAATTTTTTTTCTAATTCACTTTTAAAAAAGGGATGGAAATCTTACGCATATGATAAATACAATTATGATAAAGATAATGTAAGAAAATTATCAATTTTAAAAAGAAATTCATTTGATTCAATAACTCTATGGCATTCAATCGAACATATGTATGATATTGAACAAACATTTACATCAATAAATAAAATTTTATCATCAAATGGATTTTTGTTTATTGCATGTCCTAATATAGATGCGAAAGAAATTGATTACGTAGGTAAAAACTGGCCTGCTTTTGATCTACCAAGACATATTTATCATTTTAATTATAATTCAATGAAGAAATTTTTAGGTAACTATAATTTAAAAATTATAAATATTCATAATTTAAAAATTGATACTTTTTTTAATATTTTAATGGTAAAAAATCTTAATTTTTTTCAAAAAACAAAATATATAATTAAAAGTTTATTTTATCAATTTTCAAATATAAAAAAATCATCAACATTGGTATATGTATGTCAAAAATATTAATATTAATTTTTATTTTATTAATTTCAGCATGCAATAAGTTGCCTGAGAGTAAGGGTAAATATAATGAAATAACAGTTATATCTTCATTTGAAGATAGAGATTATGCAAAATTATTTATTGGTGGTATTTTCAATGATAGTATTTATACTCCTATATTGCAAAATTCATACATCATTAATTATATAAATCCCAAAAACTTTACTAATAATAAACTTAATAAAAATTTAATTATTTTTTCACTTGATTTTCCTCAAGATTCAACTATTGATTTACTTAGTGATAAATTTATTGATAAATATGAAAATAATATAATGTCATTTAATAATATGTTTTCTAATAATCAGTTGGTTCTACATTTAAGATCTTTTGATTACGATAATTTAGTTAGAGAAAATTCAATCAACCTAGAATGGATAAAAACACAGTTTGATAATAATATATCTGAAAATATATTGTATGATTATAATAAAGAAGAAAAATCAGAAGAGATTAACAAGAAAATTAAAGATAAATTTAGTATAAACATTAATATAGATGATAGTTATAAAGTAATTAAAGAGGACGATAGTTTTTTATGGATAGGCAGAGGATTTCCATATAGATGGATAGTTATAAATAAATTAAAATCTTCAAATAATAAAGATATTGAACTATTAAAAATAATTTTTGAAAAAAAATTAACTAGTGTTAAAATCCCAAATCTTTATTTAAAAGAAAAAAAATACAAGTCTTTTAAGAAGGTAAGGGGTATATATGACCACCTTGATTCTGATACTGGTGGACCATTTGTTAGTTATATATATGAAGATAGATATAAAAATTATAAATTATGTATATCAGGTTTTGTTAATAATCCTGGTAAAGATAAAATTTTATTATTAAAACAACTAGAATCAATNATTGAAAATATAAAGGAATAAAAAATGAAAAATAAAGTAGCATTTTTAATAGGAAGTGAAAGCGATAGAAAAATTGCTGAAGCATCACTTCCTTATTTTGATTATTTTAACATTAGTTTAGATCTTTTGGTAATGTCTGCTCATAGAAATCCAAAACAAGTTTCTGAATTTTCTTCTAACGCAAGAGAGAAAGGTTATTCTATCTTAATTTGTGGAGCTGGAATGGCTGCTCATTTAGGTGGTGCTGTGAAAGCAAATACAACGCTTCCAGTTATTGGTGTTCCTCTTCCTGGTGGAATGATGGATGGTTTAGACTCTNTNCTTTCAACTGTTCAAATGCCTAAAGGCGTTCCTGTAGGTACAATGTCTGTAGGTAAATCAGGATCAATTAATGCTGCAATATTTTGCGCTGAAATACTATCCCTGCNTGATAGTACATTGAAATCNAAATTAGATGAATTTAAAAATAATGGTGCTTCATTAAGTGCGTAAAATTCTTGTTACTGGTTCTAATGGTCAATTAGGATTGCATTTCAAGAATATACCTAACTCATCATTGTTTTCGATGATATATACTCATCATTCGCCTTTTTCAGGGTTTATAAATATGGATATTTCGAATGAAGAGCAAGTACGTTCTGTTCTTCAGAAATTCAATCCTGATATTATTATTAATACTGCAGCTATTACAGATGTTGATTTNTGTCAAAAAAATAAATTATTAGCAAGACGGGTTAATGTAGATGGNTTAAAAAATTTAATTAAACACTCCAAATTAAAAGCTAAGATAATCCAAATTTCATCTGATTATATTTTTGATGGTTTTAGTGGGTTTTATTCAGAAAATTCTACTCCTAATCCATTAAGTTATTATGGTAAGACAAAACTTGAAGCTGAAAATATTTTAATTTCGTCAAATAAAAATTTTATTATAATTAGAGTATCAACTCTTTTTTCAAATATTTCAATTAATTTTTATAATTGGGTCTTAAGTAATCTTTCAAAAAATAATCATATAAAAGTAGCTAAAGACCAAATTTCCAATCCTTGCTATGCATTAAATCTCATAAATTTTATTTATGATTTAATACTATTAGATTTTAATGGAAAAATTAATTTTGGAAGCAAAAATAGTATATCTAAGTTAAATTTTGCTAACGATATTGCTGATGAAAATAATCTTGATAAACATCTTATAGAAGAAGTAAAAATAAAAGATATAAATTTTGAAGCAGATAGACCTTTAAATTCAAGTTTCGATTTATCTTTATGTANTGATTTAAATATAAATCTTTTTAACATTAAAGATACTTTAAAGTATATGGCTAATATTTAAATGAAAAATCTAGTAATAATACCTACTTTTAACGAAATTGAAAATATTCCNTTAATTTTAAAAGAAATTTTTAATTTAAATATCAATTTAGATGTTTTAGTAGTTGATGATAATTCACCTGATAAAACATACCAAAAAGTTGAAGAATTAAAACAAAAATATCCAAATTTATTTTTAATTTTAAATAATAAAAAGTCGGGTATTGGAAAAGCATATTTAAAAGGTTTTAATTTTGCAATTAAAAATAATTATTCNAAAGTAATACAAATTGATGCAGATATGTCACATAATCCTTATGATATTAAAAAATTATTAGAGAAATCAAATGATTACGATCTAGTTATTGGCAGTAGGTACATTAGCGGAATAAGAATAATTAATTGGCCATTGAGTAGGCTTGCCTTAAGCTACTTTGCCAATTTATATGCAAAACTTATTACTGGTTTAAGTATTTATGATTGCACTGGTGGATTTAAATGTTTTGATATTAAAATATTAAAATCCATAGATTTAAAAAAAATAAATAGTCAAGGATATTCTTTCCAAATAGAAATGAATTATAGATCTTATGTTAAAAACTTTAAAATTAAAGAAATACCTATTATTTTTACAGATAGAACCATAGGGAAGTCAAAAATGTCCAAAAAAATTATATTTGAAGCTATTTTTATAGTACCATTATTAAGAATTAAAAAAATATTTAATTTTTTAAAATGATAAGCATTGTAATTGTAAACTATAATTCAGAAAATTTTTTAGAAAAATGTTTAGGTTCAATNCAAAATTCAACTTTAGAAAATATTANAGTTGAAGTATTGATTGTTAATAACAGTTCTAAAAAATATTTTCAAGTAATTAAATACACAAACTTTAGTTTAAAAATAATTGAAGTTAATAAAAACATCGGTTTTTCTAAAGCAGCTAACATTGGAATAAAAAANTCAAATTTTAAAACAGTATTGACATTGAATCCAGATGTGTTATTATTCAAAAATACTTTATTTAAAGCTTTTAATTATTTCAAAAATAAAAAAAATATTGGGGTTCTTGGATGTAAAGTTTTAAATGANAATAATTCATTTCAGAAATCTTCTCGAAGAAGAATGCCCTTTTTAAGCGTATTATTTCCATATATTTTAAAACTTCATTATTTAGGGTTAGTTAATAGGTATAACTATATGGATTTTTCTGAAGATACAAGGCATTGTGTTGATGCTGTAAGTGGTGCTTTTATGATGTTTAATAAAGATATATTTTATAAAATGAAAGGATTTGATGAGCGTTTTTTTTTGTATTTTGAAGANACTGATTTTTGCTTAAAGCTAAATAAATCAGATTTTATGGTTGTATATTTTCCAGAAGCAAAGATTAAACATTTTAAAAAAGGTAGTAGGAATTTCTTAAATTATATTTCAGTTGAATTCAATTTTTATCTATCATTTTTAAAGTTTATACTTAAATACAGAAGAATTTTTTTTAAATTTAATAATTAATTTGATACTATATGTCACATTTTACACTAGATTTCGAAAAACCACTAAAAGAATTGCATGAAAGAATATTGCATGCTAAAAGTNCTGATTCATCNACTGGAATCGATAATTCAGAGTTGATAAAATCATTAGAATTACAGCTTTTAAGAGAAAAAAATAATATTTATACAAATCTTAATAGATGGCAAAAAGTTGAAATAGCCAGACACCCAATGAGGCCTCATTCTAGTGATTATATTAAAAATATTGTTAAGGATTGGTTTGAAATTCATGGAGATAGAAAATACTCTGATGATAAGGCTATTATTACTGGATTTGGTTATATAAACAACGTTAAATTTGCAATAATTGGCCAAGAAAAAGGACGAAATACTAAAGATAAATTAAAACATAATTTTGGAATGTCTAAACCTGAAGGTTATAGAAAAGCTCTTAGAGTTATGAAACTTGCTGAAAAATTTAATTTACCAATTTTATCTCTTATTGATACACCTGGAGCATATCCAGGTATAGGTGCAGAAGAAAGAGGTCAATCACAGGCAATAGCAGATAATTTATTTAAAATGTCAACGCTTGAAGTACCAATAATTTCATTAGTTATTGGAGAGGGAGCATCTGGTGGTGCTCTAGCAATTGGATTAGCAGATAGAATAGTATGCCTAGAATATTCTTGGTATTCGGTTATATCACCTGAGGGNTGTGCATCTATTCTCTTTGGTGATCCATCTTTTAATAAAGATGCTGCAGAAATGTTAAAAGTTAATTCAAGAGATTTATTTGATATGAATATTGCAGATAAAATTATAAATGAACCTTTAGGTGGAGTACATAATGACGAAAACATAGTCTTTAAGGATGTTACAGAGGTTATATTNAATGAACATAAATATTTGAATTCTTTATCAAAGAAAAAGCTTATTGAAGAACGGTTGACAAAATATAATAATATNGGTATTTTTTCAAATGAGTAAAATTTTTAAAAGCAAAATATTAAATACTAATAATGAAAACCTTAGGGATAATTTCAAAAATATGTTGAAGGATTTTAATAATCAAATAGATTTAATTAAAAATTGTGGTGGAAAAGCTGCAATACAAAAACAACATGATAAAGGAAGATTAACAGCAAGAGAAAGAATTGGTAATTTGATAGANGNAAATACATATTTTTTAGAACTTGGTAAATTTGCTGGTTTCGATATGTATAAGGAGTATGGAGGTTGTCCTGCTGGAGGACTAATTTCAGGAATTGCAGTAGTAAATGGTATAAATTTTATGGTTATTGCAAATGATGCTACAGTAAAAGCCGGAGCTTATTTTGAAGTAACACTTAAAAAAACTTTAAGGGCTCAAGAAATTGCTTTTAAAAATAATTTACCAATTATATACTTAGTTGATTCGGCTGGTGTTTTTTTACCTTTACAAGANCAGGTATTTCCNGATGAAGGACATTTTGGGAAGATTTTTTATAATAATGCTAGATTATCAGCAAATGGTAATATTCAAATTGCATCTGTTATGGGACCTTGCGTTGCTGGTGGTGCATATCTTCCTGTTATGTGTGATAAATACGTAATGACAAAGGGTTCTAGTATGTTCTTAGCTGGACCAGCATTAGTGAAAGCTGCGGTAGGTCAAGAGATAGATGCTGAGTCACTTGGGGGAAGTAAAACACATTCTAGAATTAGTGGTATAGTAGATTATGAAGTAGAGAATGATTACGATGCCTTAACCAAAATTAAAGATATTATATCAAGTATAAATATAAATCAAAATAATACACATAATGAATTTATAGACCCTAGCTTAAGTTTTGATGATATTTATAATTATTTTGATATAAGTAATAACTCTCAATATGATNTAAGAGAGTTAATCGCACGTTTGGTTGACAATAGTGAATTTATTGAATTTAAGGAAAATTATGGAAAGACAATTGTATGTTTAAATGCAAGAATTGGAGGCCATAAAGTTGGTATTGTTGCAAATCAAAAAATTGTAATCAAAACGGAAGATAATCAGCTCCAATTAGGAGGTGTTATTTATAATGATTCATCAGATAAAGCTTCCAGATTTATAATGAATTGTAACCAAGATAAAATACCAATTATTTTTATACATGACGTTAATGGTTTTATGGTTGGAAAACATGCTGAATGGTCCGGCATAGCTAAAGATGGTGCTAANATGGTTAATGCAGTATCAAATAGTATTGTTCCTAAAATAACATTAATTATTGGAGGAAGTTACGGAGCTGGAAATTATGCAATGTCGGGTAAGGCTTATGATCCATCTTTTATTTTTGCTTGGCCAAATTCAAAAATTGCCGTTATGGGCGGTGATCAAGCAGCAAAAACACTTACTTCTTTGAAAGTTTCAAAACTAGGTAGTATATCTGATGAAGAAAAAGAAAAAATATATAAAAAAATTAAATCTAGATATGATATTCAATCAGACATTAGATATGGTGCAGCAAGATTATGGGTGGATGAAATAATTGAACCTAAAGANACACGTTCTATATTAATAAAAAGTTTATGTATTGTTAACAATACTTCCTACATTAATAATAGACCAAACTATGGGGTTTTTCAAGTATGAAAAAAAGTGTTAGAATTGCTAATGGTCAGGGTTTTTGGGGTGACAGTATTGATGCTCCAGTAAATTTGATAAAATATGGAAAAATAGATTATTTAACTTTAGATTATTTAGCGGAAGTTACAATNTCTATTATGCAAAGACAAAAGTTGAAAAACAAATTACTTGGATACGCTACTGATTTTGTTGATTTGATTATTGATAACCAAAAGCTTATTAAAAAAAACGGTGTTAAAATTATCTCAAATGCTGGTGGTGTAAATCCTATAGAGTGTGCAAAAATTATCAAGAAGAAACTATCTAAAAGTTGTGATTTGAAAATCGGTGTTGTTTATGGTGATGATATCATAANAGATATTGAAGATTTAATCAGAAATGGTCATAATTTCAAAAATTTAGAAACTGGACAAGATATAAATAGCATCAAAGAAAATATNACATCAGCAAATGTTTATATTGACAGCTTTTCAATTAAAGATGCTCTTGAAAAAGGAGCTGATATTGTTTTAGCTGGAAGAGTTTCTGATCCAGGCCTAACACTAGGTCCATTAATATATGAATTTGGATGGTCAAATATTGATTACGATAAATTAGCCTCCGGAACACTTGCTGGTCATATTATAGAATGCGGTGCGCAATGCACAGGAGGTAATTATTCTAAATGGTATGAACTAAATAGTTTGTCAAATATAGGCTATCCCATAGCTGAAGTGAAATCAAATGGAGAGTTTTTAATAACAAAGCCTGAAAATACTGATGGTATAGTAAATAGAATTTCTGTAACAGAGCAAATATTATACGAAATGGGTGATCCAAAAAATTATATATCACCTGACGTATGTGTTGATTTCACTTCATTTAATTTAAAGGAATTATCTGAAAATAAAATATTAATTGAAAATGTTAAAGGTTTTAGGCCAACAAAAACTTATAAAGTTTCAATAAGTTATTTTTCTGGGTATAANTGTTCAGCACAGTTAACTATTTCAGGACCAAATGCTCATGAAAAAGCAAGTTTTGTTGCTAAAACAATATGGGAAAGATTAAGCAATTCTGGATATTCATTTGATAAAANAAATACTGAATTTTTAGGATTCAACTCTTGTCATAAAAATATTAATTTAAAATATGATGGTTCAAATGAAATTGTTTTAAGATTATCAGTTAAAGATGATGTAAAAGCTAATGTAGAAAGATTTAGCAAAGAAATTTCACCAATGATTACTTCAGGTCCACCAGGAGTTACAGGTTTTGCTGGTGGAAGACCTAAAGTCCAAGAAGTTATTTCATTTTGGCCAGCACTTTTAGATAAAAATGTAATTCAAACTACAGTTGATGTAATATGAAAGTAAATTTAGGNTCAATTGCATCTGCTCGTTCAGGAGATAAAGGTAAAAATACTAACATTGGCTTAGTTTTTAATAATAAAAAAACATATATATGGGCTAAAGAGAATATTACATCAAATCTTATTAAAAAATTTTTTAAAGAAATTGTTAATGGTAATGTTTTACGGTATGAATTAGATAATTTATTATCCCTAAATTTTATATTAGAAGATAGTCTTGGTGGCGGTGGAAGTGATTCATTATTTAATGATGCCCAAGGTAAAAGCTATGGTCAAGCAATTTTGTTAATGGAAATTAATCTACCTAATAAACTACAAGGATACATAAATGAGTAAAAATCTAAATTTTAAAAAANTAGATAAATATATCGNTTGTCTAGAAATATGTAGAGAGCCCCTCAATGCACTTTCTTCAGTTTTTTTAGAAGAGATTCATTCTATAATAAAAAAAATAAATATTGATAATGAATGCAGAGTTTTAATTATAAAGTCAGGTTTAAAAAATTTTTCTGTAGGTGCAGATTTAAAAGAAAGAAAAATTATGTCTAAATCTGAANCACATAATGCATTAGAAATTTTTAATAATTGTTTCAATGCAATTGAAGATATAAAAATTCCTACAATTTGCTTAATAAATGGCTATTGTTTAGGAGGAGGTACAGAGCTATCGCTATCTTGTGATATAAGAGTTGCTTCTGAAAATGCTATTATTGGTCTTCCAGAAACTAGTATAGGAATTATACCAGGTGCAGGAGGAACATTTAGATTATCTAAAGCAATAGGATTACAAAATTCTAAATATTGGGTATTTACAGCAAAAAAGTTTAGCGCTAAGGAATCCTTAAAGTATGGTTTTCTTCATAAATTAGTAGATGAAAATGAATTATTTGAATGTGGACTTAAAATTGCTAATGATATTTTAAAAAATGCACCTATAGCAGTTAAATCCTCAAAAAAAGCTATTAATGAAAATTTATTTTTAAATGATCGTTTGGCTTGTATTGAAAACGAAAGAATAAATTATAATAAAACATTAATAACGAAAGATAGAGATGAGGCATTGGATGCATTTATAAATAAAAGAAAGCCAATCTGGAAAAATGAATAATTATATAATACTACTATTTTTCACCCTATCTATTTCTTTTTCACAAAACCCTATAGCTATTAAAGAATTTAATTTCTATAAAAGTAGAAATATAAAAGAATTAAATCTTAATAATTATTTTTATGATTTAAGTGGTATTTATTTATTAAAATTAATTAATGTTGATAATGTTAGCTTTGAAAGAACTAAGAAAATTCTGGTAGATAGATGTGATTTTGAGTTTGATATTAAATCATCAGTAAATAAAATCACTATTGAAAAATGTNATGATGTTTTAAATATTAAAGGTGAATTAATTATTGATGAAAATAATTATATATTAACATTTAAAAATCAAAAATTTAATTATATTGAAGGTGAGTTGACGTTTTGGATTTATGGAAGTTTTNATGAAGAACNAGTTTCTAATAATTTAAATGATGGAATTCTTAGAGAATATTATGAAGATGGAAATTTAAAAATTGAATATAATTATGATAATGGAAAAAAAAATGGAATACAAAAAAAATGGTATGAAAATAAACAATTATCCATTAATTATAATTATATTAATGGAAAACTTAATGGTATTCAAAAAAAATGGTATAAAAATGGAAATATCCAAAGTGAAATAAATTATAAAAATGATGTTTTACATGGTATATCCAAATATTGGTACAAAAATGGTCAACTTAAATATACCAAGATTTATGAAGATGGAATTTTAGTTAAAACACTTGAAAGCTATAATTTTGATGGAGAACCATTATAGCTATTTTAATGTTAAAATCTTCAAGTCTCTAAAAAACACCCATACTCCAATATTCAGAGATCCAACAATTAAATTAAAAAGTAAAAACTCTTGGCTATAAAGATATAAGTTATAAAAGCCTAAAATTAAATTTAGCTTAAGTATTAGTTTTAATATTTCTTTTCTATTATTCATAATAATTATCTTTATTGAATAATAAATATGAAAACTAAATAAAAATGAGAAGTAAATCACAAAATTTGTTTTTAAATAATAAATGTTAATTATATCACAATTATTTTAAATTACCACATGGATTATCAGAATTTATACAANACAATTATATCTGAACCTATTTATCTGTCTCTAGTTATTATTTTTTTGTTAATTATGATTTACAGTATATTAAAGAAATTTTTCAAACTATTGATTTTAGGTTTTTTCGCAATAATTTTTTATATATCTTTTTTAATATATACTGATGGTGATTTACCAGGAGATTCAGAAGAATTAATCAAGCCAATAATAGATGAAGCAGGTAAGGCTATAAACGATTTATCAAATCAATTACAAGATATGTCTAAGGATAAATAATTATTAATATTTATCNGATATAATCAGTGAACCAAGATTTTTATGATNAGGATATGAATATCTCAAACCATAAAGATTAACAACATCTTCTACAATTAATTGCATATCTAATGAATTCCCAGTAATAATTTCAATAGGAAGATTATCAATATTATTCTCAATAAATACTAGAACTTTATTTTTACACTCTTCATGATGAGTTCCATGTAAATCTAATTTTTTCATAAGTACCGAGGGTGGGACCCGAACCCACACGTTCCAAGGAACATTGGATTTAGAATCCCATCTGAGATTGTTTTGTCNNACAGACAATACTCTCCATTTTTGTTAAAAAAAACTATGTTCTGTCACTCTTTGGANAAAACAATTAAGTTCTACAAATTAATCATTTTTATTTAATACATTCCAATATTTGCCAGTTCCCAAACGTTGATGTCCGGGATCACCATATCTATCATATAAATTAATCATTCCATCTTGATCTTCAGTAATACCAATTTTTATCTTATCTACAAAATCTTCATCATCTTGATTAAACCAAGCTTCACTATCATTTGGTATTCTGCTTATAATAAGCCCATCAGAAGTGATTTCCATTAAGTGTGAATGTTTTCTTTTATTATCTGAATCAATTCCATTGTGAACTGTGATTGATCCATTAATATCAACAGTTCTTAAAAAATTCACACCATATGACATAATAGAATCTTCAACAACTAAATCTTTTACTCTTATTTTATCGAATTCAGCTTCTTTATTATCGCTATATCCATAAAACAAAAACAAACATACAGCAGATAGAAACCCAATAGTGTAGTTTTTTATATCTCTCATTATTCCCTCCTAAGTAATTAAATGTCACTGTATTGTCACCACTAACTTACAAACAAACCCTAAAAAACCTTATAGTACCGAGGGTGGGACTCGAACCCACACGTTCCAAGGAACATTGGATTTTGAATCCAACGTGTCTACCAATTTCACCACCTCGGCATTTTTTTTCATTATTTTATAACATTATTTAAATAAAAATAATAAATTATAATAAGTCA